>NZ_JBEYTJ010000034.1:0-107707 GCF_040642995.1 Nonomuraea sp. NPDC047529
CTGCTTACGGGTCAACTACCCACTCATGACCACACCCCGGCGCTCTCCTGACCCTCCCCGCGGAACACCAAAGCCCTTCGTCAGCAGGCTCTAAGTGAAGCGGACTCCCGCCGCAGGGAGTACCGGAACGACTCGCAAGGAGATGGCGACGGTGACCCGGCCAGACGAGAACAGCGAGGCAAGGCCCTGCCGTGCGTGTCGAGGACGCGGTTGCAAGCTCAAGAGCTCGCGCCGCTCTCTCCTGATCGATGCCGGTGGGGATGAGGTGGAACGGAGCGAGGAACGCAAGTGTCTCGACTGCCTCGGCGACGGCCAGGGCGAAAGGAGCGGGAGATGAACTCAGTCATGCAGGCGGCCATGACCGACCTCGGGCAGCAGGACGAGGTGAACGCCTTGATCCGGCTGCGCGACCGGCTCGTGAGTCGTGGCGTCAACGCCGAACTGCGCGACAACAACAGCGCGCTTTTGGTGCAGAGGCCGGAGGGAGGGCTGCCGGTGTGGGTGTTCGTCGGGTATGGCGGCGCCTATTACTCCTGGCAGAACGCCGAGAAGCGGCATCCGACCAGCGATCCGGAGGGGGCGGCGAACGTCCTGGCTGAGTACGTCGCCAGGTGATGACGGGCACGGCGAGGCAGAGGTGATCCCTTCCGAAGGGGGGTGAGGGTCATCGTCCGGTCTCGCCGTGCCTTCCCCGGCAGGCAGTTGCAGTGGCGTCCCCCGCGGCACCCTTCCCAGCCCGGTCGCTGCACTGCCTGCCGGTTCTTCATGTACGGCTCCCGCTTCGGCGAACCACGTGGACAGTCGGCGGCAAGCCAGTTACGCTCAAACTTGGTAAAACAACCTGTCGGCTGTTGGACGGTCATGATGTCGCTAGAGTCCGTGCCGCCTAAGTATGCGCAGCTTGTGCAGACTTTCCAGAGGCGCATCGAGTCGGGAGAGTACCCGCCTGGTGCGCTCCTGCCGAGCGAGAACCAGCTCATCCAGGAGTTCAGCGTCTCCCGTCCTACCGTGGTCGCCGCCCTGCGGGTGCTGCGCGAGCAGGGGTGGATCGAGTCCCAGCAGGGCAAGGGCCGCTTCGTACGCGGTCGTCCGGCGATGGCCTCCGTGGAGCAGAAGCGGCCAGGGCAGGCGTACCTGACCAAGCCGGAGACCGACTCCGCGGGCGAGGTCGTCGAAGTGGGCGCGGTGACCGCACCGAACCGGATCAGCGCTCTGCTCGACCTCCAGCCCAAGAGCAAGACCTTCGTACGGCGGCGTCTGATCACGCGTGATGGCGAGCCGACCGAACTGGTGTCACTCTGGCTGCCGTTGGAGCTTTCCGAAGGAACGGACCTCACCAGCGGAGAACCGCTGAGACAGGGCTTGCGGGAACACCTCCAGGCGCGTAAGGGCGTCCGCTTCGATCACATCGTGGAGCAGATCACCGCTCGCATGCCGTCGGCCGGGGAGGCCAAGCAGCTCGTGATGCCGAAGAATCAGCCGCTCCTGGCGGTCTTCGGCGCGGTCCGCGACGCCTCTGGCCGGCCTCTCACCGTCGTGGAAGTCTTGCTTCCCGCCGACCGGCACGAGCTGGAAGACGCCTACCCGATCGCCTGAGGTGACTCTTACCCGCCTGGGCAGTCATTGCCTCCACCGCTGCGCTCCATGCAATGGTTGGACGGCGAGGGAGACGGTACGGGGTGCAGCTTCGCCTGACGGGCCTGTACGGATCCCAGGACGAAGATCACGCATGCTGCTGCGATGACGCCGAAGATCCATGCACCTACGTGCCTGTCAGTGAACAGGCAGATTCCCGTGGCGAGAACCGGTGCCGCAGCGAAGATCCATGCGGCTGCGGTCAACCAAGCGTTCACGCTGGCCTGATCGACTTCGCGAAACGCCAGACCGGCCTCAAACGCCTGCATGAGGCAGAGCGGTACCCCGAAAAACCAGATGAGCACTAACAGTCCGAGGGCGATGCCACTGATGGTGCCGGGCTCCGTTTCTGCGGTCTCCACAATTGTGACTATTTCGTCCAATTTGGCATGAATAAAGCACAGAGGATTCACGATTCCGCGCCTAAATTTCTCTTAGACACTTGACCTAGCAAGTTTGGGCTACGTAATCTCAGAGCATCACTTGATAGGTCAAGTGCCTGTCAGTCAAGAGAGGAACAGCCTTATGGCTCTGCAAGGCCCCATCCCCGTCACCTTCGCCATGGTCTTCCCACACGGCTGCTACATCGTCGGCGAGGTCGAGCCCGTCAAGGACTTCGACGCCTCGTCCAACGGCCGGTTCGTGCAGGCCCGCGACAAGCAGACCGCAGAGCTGGTCTGGCAGGTCGCGGTCATGGACGGTGACCCGACCCTCAAGCCCGCCCAGAAGACGGTCGCGGTCAAGATCCTCGCACCGGTCCAGCCGGTGCCCCCGCAACCCATGCCGGGGCTGCCGTTCACGCCGGTCGAGTTCAACGGCATCGCCATCACGCCGTACGTCAACGCCGCCGGCCGCCTCGCCTACTCGATCAAGGTTCGCGAGATGTACGCGCCTCGCCAGAGCGCCCAGCCCGCTCAGAACAAGGCTTCGGCCGGAAAGGACGCCGCCTGATGACCCGACGCCGTACCCCGCGCAACAGCGTGATCCGGCTGACCACCGGGCACGCCGCCCGCACCATGAACCACCCGTTCGCCCGCCGTGAGCCCGTCCTGGCGCTCGACTTCGGCGCCACCTCCGTCCTGGTCACTACCAACGGACCCGTGACCGTCGAAGACCTGGAGTTCGCCCGCCAGCTCGCCCACGCGGCCAACCGCTTCGCCCGCTCCATCGAGCGCAGCTTCTACGGCCTGCCCGACGGCAAGGGGGTGGCGGCATGAGCGAGCGCAAGCCCTACACCTACGTCACCTTGTCCATGGACACCGACTCGGCACCGCATGTCGGTGTCTCGTTCCACACCTCGCGTCTGAAGGCCCGTGCCGGGCTGCTGCTCAGCAACCCGCGCCCGTACCTGGACTTCGCCTCGCCCGAGGCGAACGTGCACATCTCCACCACCGGAGCCGGGCCGGTCACCGACGCCGACCTGAGCACTGCCCGCGAGATCTTCACCGCCGCTGCCCGCTACCTGGCCGACTGCGAACAGTTGCACTCCGAACAGGCCGACAAGGACGCCACCCACCCGGCGACCTGACATGAGGCGGGGCCGCTGGAAGCGGCAACTTCCGGCGGCCCCTCGGTTCTCCCCTGACTCCACATCACGAGAGGTTCCCAGCTTATGTTCAAGCGGCTGCCTGGCGACGAGGCGCGCAACCTCGTCTCCACCACGCCCGACACGGCCGTCGTCAAGACACCCGCCATCATCACCTTCATCATCTACATCTGGCGCTTCCTATCGGCCCTCGTCCGCGCGACGTGGCGGCACCCGGTCGCCGTCGCTGTCCCTGTCGTCCTCGGCGTCGTCTGCCACCTCTACGGCTGGCCCGCTGCGGGATCCCTCCTCGGTTTCGTCGTCCTGTCCCTGTTCTCCTGGGCCTTCACCGAGTCCGTCTCCTTCGCCCGGTTCGTCGGCTTCCGGCTGCTGGCGTGGTGGCGGCTGATGGCGGTCTATCGCCGACACTGGCAAGGCATCATGGATGTCTCCGGTCTGGCCACGCGCGTCAACGGCCGCGTCTACGTGCCGCGCCTGATGCGCGTCACCTGCGACGGCTGGGCCGACCGCGTCACCGTGCGGATGCTCGCCGGTCAGGCGGTCAAGGACTGGTCCGACCGCATCGACAACCTCGCCCAAGGCTTCGGCACCACCTCGTGCCGGGTCGCGCTCGTCAAGGGCGGCCGGTTGCTGCTGACGTTCCCGCGCAGCGATCCACTGGCCGCGCCGATGCCCGCCCTTCCCATCCCGAACGAACCATCTGTCGGACCGGTCGAGATCGGCAAACAGGAGGACGGCCGACCGCTGCGGCTCAAGGTCCACGGCACCCACGTCCTGATCGCGGGCGCGACCGGGGCAGGCAAAGGCTCGTTCCTGTGGGACACGATCCGCGGCTTGCTTCCGGCGATGCGGGCGGGCCTGGCCGAAGTCTGGGCGCTCGACCCCAAACTGATGGAACTGTCCTACGGCCGGGAACTGTTCCAAGGCCGGTACGCCGCCGACCCGTCCGACTGCGCCGACCTGCTGGACGAGGCCGTCGCCGTCATGCAGAAGCGTGCGGTCCGCTTCGCCGGGCTTCAGCGGTCCCATACGCCGACGATCGAGGACCCGTTCGTCCTGGTGCTCGTCGACGAGGTGGCGTTCCTGACCGCCTACCAGCCCGACAAGCATCTCCGGCAACGCATCTCCGCCGCCCTGGCCACCCTGGCAACACAAGGCCGCTCAGTCGGCATCGGCGTCATGGCCGCCCTTCAAGACCCACGCAAGGAGGTCATGAACATCCGCAACCTGTTCCCTGACAAGATCGCGCTCCGCTTGGACGAGTCCGAACAGGTGGACATGGTCCTCGGCGACGGCGCACGCGACCGGGGCGCACTCGCCGACCACATCTCACCCATCCCCGAACAAGGGGCCGGCGTCGCCTACATGCGACTGGAGACCTCACCCGAACCGATCCGCGTCCGCGCCGCCTACGTCTCCGACGCCGACATCCGCCACATGGTCGCCCTGTTCACCGAGCGAGAGGAGGCTGCATGACCAACCCGCACGACCGCGCACTACCCCGAACGATCCGAATGGCGATGCCACTGGCCCGCGATGTCGTGGAAGAGGTCGCCAAGCTCCACGGCGTGTGCATCCGGCCGGTCCCGCTCAAGCGGCTCGACACCCACACCGGACAGTGGGAGATCATCGACGTCCCGTGCGGCTCCACGCTGGAGGCCAAGTGCCCGCCGTGCGCCAAGCGCAACCGGCAACTCCGCATCGCCCAGTGCCGGGAAGGCTGGCACCTCGACCACGAACCCGCCATCACCCCCGACGAGCCGACCGACGATCAGCGGTGGCTGGTCGAGTTCCGCGCCGATCTCCAGGCCCGGCGTGAGGAGGCCGAACAGCTTGGCGAGGACACCGCCGACTGGGATGCCGCCATCGCCGGTCTGGACGAGGAGATCAACGCGGCCGGGATGCGGGGCAGCGTTCTCGGCCGGAACGCCCCGAAGCGCACCCGCTCGACCCGGCGACGGCAGGACGCGCCGGACCTGCCCAAGCGCAAGATGGCCGACACCACCCTTGGCCGCACCTTCGCAACCCCGGACGGCAAGGTCTACCGGCCCTCGCTGTTCGTAACGCTCACCTTGCCCTCGTACGGCAAGGTTCGTGACGGGGTGCCGGTCGATCCGGACACCTACGACTACGCGCGGGCTGCTCGGGACGCGCTGCACTTCTCCAAGCTGGTGGACCGGTTCGTGCAGAACCTGCGCCGGGTGGCAGGCTATGACGTGCAGTACTTCGGCACGGTCGAACCACAGCAGCGTCTCGCTCCGCACCTGCACATCGCCATCCGGGGGACGCTGCCCCGCGCCGAACTCAAGCAGATCATCGCCGCGACCTATCACCAGGTGTGGTGGCCACCGGCCGACGAAGTCCGCTTCGACGGCGATCACCTGCCCATCTGGCAGGACGGGGCCGGCTACCTCGACCCCGCCACCGGCGAAGTCCTACCCACCTGGGACCAAGCCCTCGACCAGCTCGACACCGACGAGGACGCCAAGCCCCTACACATGGTCCGCTTCGGCCAGCAGCACAACATCCAAAGCGTCCTGGCGGGCACACCCGCCGCGGGCAAGTGGCTGGGCTACCTCACCAAGTACCTGACCAAGAGCCTGGCCGACCCCCTCGACGCCACCGCCGACAACCCGGCCCGCCGCGAGCACGCCACCCGCCTCATCGAGGCCCTACGCACCGAACCCTGCGCACCCACCTGCGCCAACTGGCTGCGCTACGGCATCCAACCCAAGAACGCCAAACGTGGGATGCTCCCCGGCCGCTGCCATGGCAAGGCCCACAAGCCCGACCACCTCGGCTACGCGGGCCGCCGCGTCCTGGTCTCCCGCAAGTGGTCGAACAAGACCCTGGCCGAACACAAGCAGGACCGCCGCATCTGGGTCCTGGAAGCCCTCGGCCAACCCGACGAGACACCCGACCCACACCGCTACGTCTGGCGACCCGTCCCGGCCGGAGACGCCAACGTGCCACCCCTGGCCACCCGCCTCCTCCGCTTCATCCGAGATCGCCAACGCTGGCGAGCTCACCTGCGGCAACTCGAAGACCAGAATCTTTCGGCAACTGAAGGGAGGGCGGCTTGACTCCAGCCAGGGATGCAAAGGCGGTACCTCCGCAGGACGTCACGAAAGGCCGGCTGTTGACCGTCGAGGAGGTCGCGGCCCGGCTCAACACCTCCCCGAGGTTCCCCCGGCGACTGATCGATGAGCGCCGGATCACCTTCGTTCGTGTCGGACGGAAGGTACGCATCCCCGAATCGGCCCTTGAAGAGTTCATCCGGGCCGGTGTCGTCCCACCGATCACCACTCGCAAGAGGAGGGCTGCCTGATGGGCGGCAACAACAAGGGTCACCGCCGACGGTTCGGGGCAGTGCGAAAGCTCCCGTCCGGGCGCTTCCAGGCGCGCTACACCGGACCCGACGACCGGGAGTACACCGCACCCCAGACCTTCGCAAGCAAGACGGACGCCGAGGTCTGGCTGTCGCAGAAAGAGACAGAGATTCACAAGCAAGATTGGAACGATCCAGATGCCGGGAAGATCCCCTTCCGGGAGTACGCGGCCACCTGGATGGCCGAGAGGACCCTGCGTCCCAAGACAGCCCAGCTCTACGAGGGTCTTCTCCGGCTCCACATCAACCCGACCATGGGTGAGAAGTTGCTCGTCGAGATCAGCTCTCGCCGCGTTCGGCAGTGGCACACCAAGCTCACGCAGGACGGTCCAGGGGCATCCACTGTTGCCAAGGCGTACCGGCTGCTGCGAGGCATCCTCAACACCGCCGTCGAGGATGAGCTGATCAAGAAGAATCCCTGCCGGATCAAGAACGCCGGTGTGGAGCGCCCGGAGGAACGGCCGGTTCTCACGGTGCCGGAGGTCTTCGCCCTGGCGGCTGCCGTGCCTCCTCGCTTCCGCGCCCTGGTGCTGCTCGCCACCTTCGGCAGTATGCGCTGGGGCGAACTGGCTGCGCTCCGGCGGCACAACGTTGACCTGGAGGCCCGGACGGTCCGGATCGAGGCGTCGGTCTCCGAGATGAGGACCGGAGAACTCGTCACAGGGCGGCCCAAGACCGATGCCGGCGTCCGCGTCGTCACGCTGCCGGAGGTCGTCATGGGTGACCTGAAGTGGCACCTTCAGCGATTCAGCGAGGAGAAACCTGACGGCCTGGTCTTCGTGGGTGAGCAAGGGGCCCAGCTTCGCCGCAGCAACTTCTCCAAGATCTGGGCCAAGGCGATCAAGCAGGCCGGTCTTCCGGCAATTCACATTCATGATCTCCGTCACACCGGCAACACCCTGGCCGCCATGACGGGAGCGTCCCTCAAGGAGTTGATGACGCGCATGGGGCACAGCAGCACCAAGGCTGCGGTGATCTATCTGCACGCGGCCAAGGATCGGGACCGGGTGATCGCCGACGCCCTTGGAGAGATCGTCAAGGAAGGCCTCAAGCCGAAGGGCGAAGCAGACGACGGCGACGTTTCCACGCTCACGCCGGTCGGCTGAGAACAGCAAGATCAATCGTTCTGGCACGAATCTGGCACGCCGACGAGTACAAGCCCTGACAAGATCAAAGGCCCGGGTTCGGATTCATGTCCTGACCTGGGCCTCACTATGTGGAGCGGGTGACGGGAATCGAACCCGCGCTGTCAGCTTGGGAAGCTGATGTTCTGCCATTGAACTACACCCGCACGAACCGAAGTGCGCGTCCCCCACTGTAGCGGAAACTTGCCCCCCAACAGCAAACCCAACGCCCCACCTTTTCCGGCCGGGACGGTAAGTTGGCTCACCGTGTTGCTATCTGACCGTGACATCCTTGCTGAGATCGACTCCGGCCGGCTCGCCCTGGACCCCTTCCAGCAGGACATGATCCAGCCGTCCAGCATCGACGTACGGCTCGACCGCTACTTCCGTGTCTTCGAAAACCACAAGTACCCTCATATCGACCCCTCCATCGAGCAGCCGGATCTCACGCGGATGGTCGAGCCGTCCGGTGACGAGCCGTTCATCCTGCATCCGGGGGAGTTCGTCCTGGCCTCCACCTACGAAGTGATCTCGCTTCCCGACGATCTGGCCTCACGGCTGGAGGGGAAGAGTTCGCTCGGACGGCTCGGCCTGCTGACGCACTCGACCGCCGGCTTCATCGATCCGGGGTTCAGCGGGCACGTCACCCTGGAGCTGTCCAACGTGGCGACGTTGCCCATCAAGCTGTGGCCCGGGATGAAGATCGGGCAGTTGTGCGTGTTCCGGCTCAGCTCGCCCGCCGAGCACCCGTACGGGTCGGCCAAGTACGAGTCCCGCTATCAAGGTCAGCGGGGCCCCACGCCGTCCCGGTCGTTCCGGAACTTCCATCGGACGAAGATTTGAGTGAACAACAGGTGAACATTTAGGAAACGCCGTGGCGGGATCAGCCCTTCGTGCACCCGCCAACAGGCCATGTCGGCGGCCAGATTTCCCTGCAAAAAGCGGCCAAACTACTCCGGACCCCGGTGTCGCACAACATACGCAGGGTAGCCAGAAGGCGAAGAAAACATGAAGTTCGCATTTCGCCTGGTAACCCGTACCCTCTTCCACGGACCATCCCCGCACATCTGGAGAACGACGTGCGCCTGCGTCTCACGCCACGTGAGGACAGCTACTACGACCTGTTCGCCGACTCGGCGAACAACCTGGTCACGGCATCCCGTCTGCTGGTCGAGATCATCAGTGACGGATCGGACAGGGAAGCCCTGGCCGAGAAGATGCGCGCCTGCGAGCACGCCGGTGACGAACGCACCCATGCGATCATGAACCGGCTCAACGAGAGCTTCATCACTCCGTTCGACCGTGAGGACATCTACCGCCTCGCCTCCAACCTCGACGACGTGATGGACGCCATGGAGGCCGCCTCCGACCTCATCGTCCTCTACCAGATCGACCACCTCCCCAAAGACGTGGTCCGGCAGGTCGAGGTCCTGGAACGTGCCGCCGAGCTGACCGCCGAGGCGATGCCCCGGCTGCGTTCCATGAAGAACCTCAACGAGTACTGGATCGAGGTCAACCGCCTGGAGAACCAGGGTGACCAGGTCTACCGCAGGCTGCTGGCCAAGCTGTTCAGCGGCGAGTACGACGCCCTCACCGTCATGAAGATGAAGGAGGTCGTCGACGCCCTGGAGGAGGCCGCCGACGCCTTCGAGCACGTGGCCAACACCGTCGAGTCGATCGCGGTCAAGGAAAGCTAGGCCCAGTGGACCTCACGCTCGCCCTCGTCATCGGCGTGGTCGTCATCTCCCTGGCCTTCGACTACACCAACGGGTTCCACGACGCGGCGAACGCCATCGCGACCTCCGTCTCGACCCGGGCGCTCACTCCCAGGGCCGCACTGTTCATGGCCGCGGCGATGAACTTCATCGGCGCGCACCTGGGCACTCAGGTCGCCCAGACAGTCGGAAAAGGGATCATCGACGCTCCCAACGGTCCGCACGGTCTGGTCGTCGTGGCCGCGGCGCTCATCGGCGCGATCGCCTGGAACCTGATCACCTGGTACTTCGGGCTGCCCTCCTCCTCCAGCCACGCGCTGATCGGCGGTCTGGTGGGCTCCGCGCTGGCCTCGGCCAGCGTGGTGCACTGGGACGGCGTCGTCGAGAAGGTCGTCATCCCGATGATCCTGTCGCCGCTGATCGGGTTCAGCCTGGCCGCGTTGATCATGATCGCAATTTACTGGATCTTCCGCAACAGCCAGCCGGGCAGGACCAACCGCGGCTTCCGCTACGCGCAGACCGTCTCGGCCGCCGCCATGGCGCTCGGGCACGGCCTGCAGGACGCGCAGAAGACGATGGGCGTCATCTTCCTCGCGCTGACGGTCGGCGGGTACGCCAGCCCCGGCGAGGGGATCCCGCAGTGGGTCATCCTGAGCGCCGCCGGTGCGATCTCGCTCGGCACGTACGCCGGTGGCTGGCGCATCATGCGCACGCTCGGCCGGCGGATCATCGCGCTCGACCCGCCCCAGGGGTTCGCCGCCGAGTCGGCCGCGGCCACCGTCCTGTACGGTGCCGCGATCGGGTTCGGCGCGCCGATCTCCACCACCCACACCATCACCACGGCGATCATGGGCGTCGGCGCGACCAAGCGGCTGAGCGCCGTGCGGTGGGGCGTGGCCGGCAACATCGTGACCGCCTGGGTGCTCACCATCCCGGCGGCGGCCCTCGTGGCGTCGCTGGCCTACGCGGTGCTCCACCTGATGGTGGAGTAGGGGCGGCCCGCCCGCGCGGGCGGGGCTATCCGCCCGCGTACATCACGTCCACGTCCCAGCGGGCGAAGCCCAGGGACTCGTACAGCCTGATCGCCGCCGTGTTGGCCTCGTCCACGTAGAGCATCGCCTGGGCGAGGCCGCGCGAGCGCAGGTGGGTCAGGCCGGCCAGGGTGAGTGCCCGGCCCAGGCCGGTGCCCTGCTGGGAGGGGTCGACGCCCACGACGTAGACCTCGCCGAGCGGCTCGTGCCCGTGCTCGGACGAGCCGTGGATCTTGGTCCAGTGGAAGCCGGCGAGCCGGTCGCCGCGCATGGCCAGGAAGAAGCCCTCGGGGTCGAACCAGGGCTCGTGCTCGCGCCGGAGCAGGTCGTCGAGCGTCCAGGCGCCCTGCTCGGGGTGGTGGGCGAAGGCGGCGGCGTTCACCGTGAGCCACGCCTGCTCGTCCTGTCCAGGGACGAACGTGCGCAGTTCCACGCCTTCAGGAAGCGTGTAGGGCGACAGCGGGGCGAACAGCGAGCGGCGCATCTGCCACAGCGAGCGCACGCGCTCGAAGCCGAACGACGCGGCCAGCGCACCGGCGCCCGCGTGGTCGCCGTGCGCCCACAGCCGCACCGTGCCGCCGGCCAGCTCCAGTACGGCCCGCAGCAGCCGCGTGCCGTGTCCCTGACGCCGGTGGGCGGGATGGACGACCAGTTCCGCGTTCGGTCCCTCGACCTCGTCGGTCGGGTCGACGTGCGCGTAGGCCACGGGCGTGCCGTCGCCGCTGTGCAGCAGCAGCGAGCGGGCACGGGGGTCGCCGCCGTAGCGGAGATGGAGCATCACGTGCTCGTTGAGCGGACGGACACCGTCCGCCTCGGTCGCCGCCTCGACGATGCCGAGAACCTGGGAGACCTCTTCGTCGTCGAGTCGTTCACAGATCTTCACGTCCGCACCCACACAAGGAACTCTAGGCGTACCAATGGCGAACAATGCCATTGGCTGTCCCAGTCAATCGTTACCTTTGCGACATTCGTTGCATAGGGAGACGTCGTAACGTCCCTGTCATGACGTCACGCACCCTCCTCCGGCTGTGCACGGCCGGTGTCGCCACCGCGGCCGGGATCGCCCTGGCCATGGCGCCCGCGGTCGCCGCGACCAGCGGCTCGGCCGGCCACGGAAACGGACACGGAAACGGTCACGGAAACGGCGGGCCGACCGTCCCGGTCCGCCTGCTGAGCATCAACGACCTGCACGGCAACCTGGAACCCCCGTCCGGCTCCTCCAGCCGCGTCCTCGACCCGGACGGGCCGCTGGTCGACGCCGACGGCTCGCTGACCGGGCTCGCGGGCGGCAAGTACTCGATCGCCGGCGGCGCGTCGTACCTGGCGACGTACGTCAAGCAGGCGCGCACCGAGAACACGCTGGTCGTGGCGGCGGGCGACCTGATCGGCGCGTCCCCGCTGATCTCGGCCGCCTACCACGACGAGCCCACCCTGGAGGTGCTCGGCTCGCTCGGCCTCAGCGCGACCGCGGCCGGCAACCACGAGTTCGACGAGGGGTACGCCGAGCTGCAGCGTCTCATGAACGGCGGCTGCCACCCGGTGGACGGCTGCTCGCCCGCCGGCCAGTGGAAGGGCACGGACTTCGACTTCCTCGCCGCCAACGTCCTCAAGGAGGGCAGCGACCGGTACGCCCTGCCGCCGTTCTACGTCAAGAAGATCAACGGCGTGCAGGTGGGCTTCATCGGCCTGGTGACGGCGACCACGCCGACCATCGTCACCGCCGAGGGCATCAAGGGCCTGCGGTTCACCGAGGAGGTCGCCGCGGCGAACCGGGCCTCGGCCTACCTGGCGAGCAGGGGCGTCAAGGCGCAGGTCGTCCTCATGCACGAGGGTGACTCGATCACCCCGAACCAGAGCCCGGACGCCTGCTCGGTGAACACCGCCAACGCCGGCTCGCGCATCGCCCGGGAGCTGAACCCGCAGATCGACCTGGTCATCAGCGGCCACTCCCACCAGGCGTACGTCTGCAAGACCAAGGACCCGGCCGGCCAGGACCGCTTCTACACGCAGGGCTCGTCGTTCGGCCGCGTGCTGACCCAGATCGACCTGCGGGTCGACAAGCGCACCAAGGACGTGATCCGCTCCTCGGTCACCGCGGACAACAAGGTCGTCGCCCGTACGGTCACGCCGGACCCGCAGGTCGAGGCGCAGGTCCAGGCATGGCGGACGCGCAGCGCCGAGGTGGCCAACCGCAAGATCGGCACGATCACCGGTGACGTCACCAACGTCGTCAACAACACCTCGGCCGCGACCACCCGGCCGGAGACGCCTCTCGGCGACCTCATCGCCGACTCCCAGCTGGAGGCGGCCAAGGCGGGCGGCGCCGAGATCGCGCTGATGAACCCGGGCGGCATCCGCACCTCGCTGACGTACGCGCAGTCGGGGTCGGAGGGCGACGGCGTCGTCACCTACGGGGAGGCGTTCGCCGTCCAGCCGTTCAGCAACCTCGTGCAGGTGCGGACGTACACCGGCGCGCAGCTCAAGGCCCTGCTGGAGCAGCAGGTCTGGACGCCCAACCCGACGACGGGCGCGATCAACCACCGGATGTTGCAGGTGTCGTCGTCGCTGACCTACACCTTCGACACCACCAAGCCGGTGGGCTCGCGCGTGTCGGACGTCAAGCTCAACGGCACGCCGGTCACCGACACCCAGTCGATCAAGATCGCCGCGAACAACTTCCTGATGGGCGGCGGCGACGGCTTCTCGGTGTTCACGCAGAGCACGGACACCTGGAGCGGGCCGATCGACCTGGACGCGTTCACGGCGTACCTGACCGCGCACTCGCCGATCACCCCGTCGGCGGCCGACCGCATCACGCTCGTCAAGTGATCCCCGGGCCGGGGGTCCCGCCGCGCGGGGCCTCCGGCTCCTCCCGCAACCGCACCAGCCACTTGCGCTCGACCTCCGCCGCCAGGTCCACGCCGTGGTGGCGGGCCATGAGCAGCACGTGACACAGCACGTCGGCAAGCTCCGCGCGGAAGCCGGCGTCGATCTCCTCCGGGGTCATCCCCCTGGTGCGCGCCTGACCGGCGCGCATGAGGTACGCCTGGGTCAGCTCGCCGACCTCCTCCTGGAGCTTGAGCAGGTACCAGGCGTCGTCGCGGACGATCCCGAGCAGCGCGGCGTAGCGGTCGGAGACGCGTTCGACGTCACGGCCCAGCCGCCGCAGATCCATCCGCCGAGTCTAGGCGGACGCCTCCGCCGAGGGGTGGTCTCAGCCGCGGTACAGCGGCAGGCAGGCGATGAGACGGGCGCCCGGCCCGTGGTCGGCGACCTTGAGGGTGCCGCCGTGCGAGGCGCAGATCTCGCGCGACAGCGGCAGGCCCAGCCCGCTGCCGCCCTTCTCCTTCCGGCGGGCGGCCTCAAGCCGGGTGAACCGTTCGAAGACGCGCTCGCGGTCGGCCGGCGGGATGCCGTCGCCGTCGTCGGTGACCGAGACGCAGACGTCGTCCCCCTCCACCCAGACCTTGAGGTCGATCCGGGAGGCCGCGTGCCGGGTGGCGTTGTCCAGCAGGTTGGTCAGCAGCCGGTCGAGCTGGACGGGGGAGCCGAGCACGGGGGCCTGGGCGCACATGTCCACGACGATGGGGATCCGGCCGCCCTCGCGGCGGCGTACCTGCTCCTCGGCCAGGCGGCACACGTCGACGACGCGGCGGTCGGGGATGGCGCCGGCGTCCAGGCGGGCCAGCAGGAGCAGCTCGTCGATGATCCCGGTGAGGCGTTCGGCGGCGGCCAGGGCGCGGGCGCCGGTGGCGGGCCAGTCGGTCTCGTCGGGGTAGGAGTTGGCGACCTCCAGCTGGGTGCGCAGGGCGGAGATGGGGCTGCGCAGCTCGTGGGAGGCGTCGGCGACGAAGCGGCGCTGGGTCTCGGCGGAGCGTTCGAGGCGGTCGAGGGTGTGGTTGGTGGTGGCGGCCAGGTCGGTGATCTCGTCGCCGGTGTCGGGGACGGGGACGCGCCTGCTGAGGTCGCGCCCGGTGATCTCGGCGAGCTCGGCGCGGATGCGTTCCACCGGGCGCAGCGCGGAGGCGACCACGACCCAGGTGATGCCGGCGACGATCACCAGGGTCAGGGGCGTGCCGAGGAACACCATGGCGTTCAGCCAGGACAGCGCCCGGTTGACGTCGCTGAGCGAGGAGGCGCCGTACACGGTGACCGGTGCGCCTTCGGGGGTGCGCACCTGGAGCGCCATGATCAGGTATTGGGCCTCCTTCTCGTCCCTGAGGCCGGTGAGCGTGCTCTCGGCGCTGTAGAGGGTCTCCGGCTTCTCCACCCGCATGCCCGACAGCCGCTGGCCGTGGTGCAGCCCGGGGCTGGTGGCGAGGACGTGTCCGTTGGCGTCGATCACCTGCAGGAGCTGCACGCGGGCCGGGGCCTCCAGTGTCGGGGGGAGTTGCCCGGCGCGCGCCTCGCTGGCGACCCTGCGGACGGCCAGCTCCACCCGGGTCTCCACGAGCCCGTGCAGGTTGTCCGGCCCGAGGGTGAGGGCGAGCGTGCCCATGACGGCCAGGACCACCGCCGCCACCAATGTCGCGAGTGTGGTCAGGCGTCCCCGGATCGAGCGGGGAAAGAGCCTTGTCGCCATCCCCTTAGACCTACCCATAGGGACCCGGACGGGGAAAACGGCGGATCGAGATTCGGTAAGCGGCCCGCAAAGAGGGGTGTCCCGCCGGGCCGGCCCGGCGTCCCGATCGAATAGTGGACGCATGGGCAAGGTGATCGATCTGTGCCGCACCACCACCATCTGAGCGCGGCCTGGGCCGCTCCGGCGCTCGTCGTGCTGGTCACGTACGTGGTGCTGGCCGGGCGGACGACGTGGAGCCGCCGGCGTACCGCGAGCTTCGTCACCGGCTGCGCGCTGGTGACCGTGGCGCTCACCGATCCCGTGGCCTCGCTGGCCGCGGCCGACTTCCGCGGCCGCATGCTGCAACACGTGCTGATCGGCCTGCTCGCGCCCCCGGTCCTGGTCATGGGGGCGCCGGTGACGCTGCTGCTGCGTTCGCTGACGGCCGCGCGAGCCCGCCGGGTGACCTGGGCGCTGCGCGGGCCCGCCGCGCACCTGCTGGCCAACCCGGGGACGGCGCTGGCCCTCAGCGCCGGCGGCATGGCGGCCCTGTACTGCACGCCCCTGTACGGGCTCGTCCCCGCCCCGCTGGCGCACGCGTACTTCCTGCCGGCCGGTTGCCTGTTCGCCTGGGTCGTCGCCGGGCCGGACCCCGCGCCGCGCCGCCCGCCGATGCCCGTACGACTGGCCGCGCTCGCGATGTCGATCGCCGTGCCCGTGGCCCTGTCCCGGATCATGGACGCCGGCCGGCTGAGTCTGCCGGTGCCGTCGGACCAGCTCAGGGGCGCGGCGGAGATCCTTCACCACGGCGGCGACGCGGCGGGTCTGCTGCTCGCCCTGGCCCTGGCGACGTCCTGGCTGCGACGGCGCGCTCCTGAGAACGTCGAGGTCGAGTCGTCGGCCACGGGGCTCACCGTCCGGGTGCCGGGGACGCCCGAGCCCGTCCGGCGGGCCGTCCCCGACCGCGAGCCCGCGAGGGCGCGCGGCCCGCTCACCCCCTCCGAGTACGGCGACGACCTGGACGAACCCGACCCCGCCGACCTGTAGCCGTCCGGTCAGCGGGCGGCGCGGGAACGGAGGAGGTCGTAGAGCGCGGCGGCCAGGGCCATGAGCACGAACCCCAGCACCACCAGCAGGCCGTGCCGGAAGGCCGTCGGCCAGCCCTGCGGCAGCGAGCCGAAGAACGCCGAGCCCGCCGCCGCGATGCCGATCGCCGAGCCGAGCCGCTGGCCGGTCTGCAGCACCCCGGCGGCGCTGCCGCCGCCCTCGGGCGGCACCTCCGACAGCGTGATCGCCTGGTTGGGCGAGATCACCAGGCCGCTGCCGATGCCCGCGACCAGCAGCGGCAGCGCGGTCGCCGCCCCCACGCCGGTCCCCGGCACCAACAGGGTGGCCACCATGGTCCCCAGCAGGCCCGCGATCACCGTCCCGAGCCCCACCGCGACCAGCTTCCTGCCCGCCCGCCCGACGAGCCTGCCGCCGACCACCGACGACCCGGCGGACCCGAGCGCGAACGGCGTGATCGACAGGCCGGCCAGCAGCGCGCTGTAGCCCTCGCCGCTCTGCAGGTACAGGGTGAAGGCGAAGAAGATCCCGGTGAACCCGGCGAAGTAGAACAGGGCGATGGCCGACCCGAGGCTGTAGGAGCGCCGGGAGAACAGCGCCAGATTCACCAGCGGCTCTCTGGGATACAGCCGTTCCCAGAGCACGAACCCGGCCAGCACCAGCAGCGCGGCCGGCACGAGCAGCCACTTGGCCTCGCCCTTCCACTGGTGCTGCTGGATGAACGGCAGCAGCAGGGTCGCCACGCCCACGCCGAGCAGCAGCACGCCGACCGGGTCCATGCTCTCCCGCCGCCCGGTCCGCACCGGCCCGGGGGCGGGCGCGGGCAGCCACTTCCAGGCCAGCGGCAGCAGCGCGATCCCGATGGGCAGGTTGACCAGGAACACCCACCGCCAGCCCTGCTCGGCCCCGAACCCGGTGACCAGCGCGCCGCCGATCAGCGGCCCGGCGGCGGTGGACACGCCGATGGTCGCGCCGAGCGCGCCGAAGGCCCGTCCGCGTTCGTGGCCCAGGAACATCTGCTGGATCAGCCCGGACACCTGCGGGTTCAGCGTCCCGGCGGCCATGCCCTGCACGAGCCTGGCCGCGATCAGCACCGGCATGCTCCAGGCGAACCCGCAGGCCGCGCTGGCCGCCGTGAACAGCACCACGCCCCACATGAACAGCGCCCTGCGGCTTCTGGCGTCGCCCATCCGCCCGGCCGGGACCAGCAGCAGGCCGAACGTGAGCGCGTAGCCCGACAGCGTCCACTGCAGCCCGTCGTCGGAGGCGTGCAGGCCCGAGCGGATCGAGGGGAGGGCCACGTTGACGATGCTCACGTCCAGGCCCGACATGAACGCCGCCACCAGGCACACGCCCAGCGCCCGCCGGCGCGTGTCGGAACCGGATGCCTGCATCGCGACCTCTCTGCGGGAAAGCGGCCGCGATCAGGATTCCCCCCAGGGTGGGAAATATCGTCCATGGCGGACAATGATTTCTTTGCCGGGTCCACGTGAAGGAGCAAGTGATCATGGACACGATGGCCGTGGAGCGGAACGGCATCAACGCCGTCCCCGACGGTGAGCGGCACGGTAAGCCGTCCGATCTCTTCTGGCCCTGGGCGGGGGCGAACCTGTCCCTGTTCGGGGTGGCGTTCGGGGTGTACGTGGTCGGGCTGGGCCTCGGCGTCATCCCCGCCGTCGTGACCGGCGCCATCGGGTACGCCTTATCGTTCCTGCTGGTCGGCCTGGTCGCCGTCGCGGGCAGCCGGTCCGGCGTGCCGACGATGACGCTGGGCCGGGCGCCCTTCGGGTACCAGGGCAACAAGCTGCCCGCGCTGCTGTCGTACGTCTCGAACGTGGGCTGGGAGATCGTGCTCGTCACGCTCTCGGCGCAGAGCGGCGCGGCCATCCTGCGGCGCGTGGCGCCCGGCATCCCCGAGACGACCGCCACCGCCGGCTGCTTCGCCGTCTCCGCGCTGGTCGTGATCGCCGTCGGCGTGTACGGCCACGCCATGATCATGGTCGTCCAGCGATACCTGACGTACGCGTTCGTCGTACTGACCGTCGTCTACATGATCCTCATGGCCCCCAAGCTGGGCGCCTCGCTGGAGACGACGGCGGGCCCCGGCGGCTGGCTGGGCGGCGTCATCCTGGCCATGACGCTGCTCGGCCTGGGCTGGGTCAACTGCGGCGCCGACTACTCCCGCTACCTGCCCGCCGGTTCCCGGCCCAGGTCCGTGGCCCTGTGGACGACGCTCGGCGGCGCGCTGCCGCCGATGGTGCTGCTGGTGTTCGGCGTGCTGCTGGCCGGCGGCGACCCGAAGCTGGCAGAAGCGGCGGGCGGCGACCCGGTGGGCGCGCTGGCCGCGGCGCTGCCGACCTGGTTCCTGCTGCCGTACCTGCTGACCGCCATCGGCGGCTTCCTGGCCGGGGCGATCATGGACATCTACTCGTCCGGGCTGTCGATGCTGGCGCTCGGCGTGCCGGTCAGGCGGCATCTGGCGGTGCTGATCGACGGCGCCCTCATGGTGCTCGGCGGCTACTACCTGCTGTTCGTCTCGGACAACTTCTTCGGCACCTTCCAGGCGTTCCTGGCGATCATCGGCGTCGTGATGGCCGCCTGGGTGGCGATCTTCCTGGTGGACATGTGGCGGCTGCGGGACGGCGGCCGGGCCTACGACGAACGGCTGCTGCGTCCGGGCGCGCCCGCGCTCAACCCGGCCGGACTGGTCTCCCTGGTGGTGGCCTCGGTCGTGGGCGTCGGCCTGATCACGTCCGCGGACGAGCACATCGCGGCGGTCGTCGGGTTCCTGATGAGCGACGAGCTGAGGAGCAGCACGTTCGGGGCGGCCAACATCGGCGTGGTGATCGCGCTGGTCGTGGCGGGGGCGCTCTACTTCGTCCTCACCCTGCGCCGCCGCTGACCTTCTCAGGACAGGGAAGCTTCCATTACTGTTGGTGAGCAGTTATGGACTTTCCGTGGTTGTCTTCCGTATTGCGGTTGCTCAGATGGTCCGTCCACGGCACCTTCTGGGCGCTGCTGGCGACCGCCCTGACGGACGTGCTGGGCGAGGGGCGGTCGGCCGAGACCGCCGGCGGCGTGCTGCTCGGCGTGCTCTACGGCGTCGGCCAGCTGCTCGAAGGCGCCCCGCCGCACTTCGCCGGCCCGGCGCGGCCGGTGCTCGGGCGGGTGTGGCTGGGGCTGGTGACCGCGTGCTGGGCCGTCCTGGCGGTGGCGGCGGTGCCGTTCGTGTGGACGGCGTTCCCGCTGGTGTTCGCCTACCTGCGGCTGCTGCCGCTGTGGGCGGGCACGTTCGGCGTCACGGTGCTGACGTCGGCGGCGATCACGGCGGCGGAATGGCACGCGGCCGAGCTGTCGGCGGCGCTCGTCGTGGGGCCCGCCGCGGGCACGGCGATGGTCACGCTGCTGGCCCTGGCCTACCAGGCGCTGTCCGCCGAGAGCATCCGGTCGCCGGCCGGATGAGGCCGGTGCGAGGTCAGTTCGGGTCGGGCCGGCGCCAGGTCTCGAACGGCGCGGGGGAGTTCATGCGGTCCTTGAACTCCCGGGCCCTGGTCAGGCAGTCGGGGCAGACGGGCTCGGGCACCGACCGGGCCAGCGCCTCCGGCGTCGGCTCGCGCCGGGTGCCCAGCACCGTCCGGTCCGGAGGCAGGCCGGTCTCCGGGTCGATGGTCATCATGGTGACGTTCGCCGCGGTGTAGGGGAACGTGCGCTTGCATGCGAAGCAGGTGCCGATCGTGGTGATGTGGTCGTCTTCCATGAATCCGCCCTCCTTTCACCGCACCGTACCTCGCGGTCAGGGGTTGCGGCGCAACGCCCACTCGACCGCGGGGCAGCGGTCCATCACGACGTCGAGCCCGGCGTCGAGGGCGCGCTGCGCGGCCGCCTCGTCGATCACGCCGAGGGGCAGCCAGACCGCGCCCGCGCCGGCCGCGATGGCCTCGTCCACGACCTGGCCGGCGAACTCCGAACGCCGGTAGATCGCCACCACGTCGGGCTTGACCGGCACCTCGGCCAGCGACGTGTAGCCCGGCTCGCCCAGGACCGGCCTGCCCCCGGGGTGCACCGGGATGATCTTCTTGCCGCGCGCCTGGATGCGCTGGGCCTGGTCGTAGGCCGTGCGCCCCGGGGCGTCGCTCAGCCCCACGAACACCCACGTCCCCGCATCGTGCAGCAGGTGCCTGATCACGCGCTGATCCGCGAAACGATCGTCCATGCCGGTGTCAACACGCCGGGCGCGTGCGGGCTTCCCGGTTATGCCTGGGCGGTCGGCAGCACGACCATCTGGCGCAGGTTGACGTGCCGGGCCCGGCTGACCGCGTAGCCGATCAGGTCGGCGATCTCCTCGGCGGTCAGCGGGGTGAACGCCTCGAACATCCCGGCCAGCTGCGCGCCCAGCTCGGCGTTGTCGATGTGGTCGCCGAGCTCGGTCGCGGTCAGGCCGGGTTCGAGGTTGGTCACGCGTACGCCCCTCGGCCCGAACTCCGGGCGCAGCGAGGCCGACAGGTGGGTCAGCGCGGCCTTGGTCGCGCCGTAGACGGCGTAGTTCGGGAACGTGACGTGCGCGCCGATCGAGGAGATGTTCACCAGGTCGGCCGTACGGCCCGCGTCGGCGGCGGCCAGCAGGTCGGCCGTGAACGCGCCGGTGACGCGGAGTACGCCGGTGACGTTGGTCTCCAGCATGCGCGTCCACTCGTCGAGGCGGCCGTCCTCGACGGGGTTCGGCAGCATCACGCCGGCGGCGTTGACGACCAGATCGGGACGGCCCAGCCCGGTGTGGACGACCTCCACGGCGGCGGCCACGCTCGCGTCGTCGGTGACGTCCACGGTGACGGGCAGCGCGGTGCCGCCGTCAGCGTCGATCTTGGCCGCCAGCTCGGCCAGCCGGTCGGCGCGGCGGGCGAGCAGGGCCACCTTGACGCCGTTGGCGGCCAGGAGGCGGGCCGTGGCCTCGCCCATGCCGCTGGCGGCCCCGGTCACGACGGCGATGCGGCCCGAGAGGTTCTCGTAGTTCGTCATGGCTCTCACCCTGGCCGAGCCGGACGGACTTACCCAGCGCACGGCTTTTCCTGGTAAAGCCAGTACTACCCTGAAGCGGTGGAAGGTGATTTGGGGCAGTTTCTCCGTTCTCGTCGGGCCCGGATCCAGCCGGAGGACGCCGGGCTGCCCGCGTCGGGTCGGCGGCGGGTCAGCGGCCTGCGGCGCGAGGAGGTCGCGCTGCTCGCGGGCGTGAGCGTCGACTACTACATCCGCCTGGAGCAGGAACGGGTCCAGAACGTCTCCGACTCCGTGCTCGACGCCGTCGCCCGCGTCCTGCGCATGGACGACACCGAACGCGCCCACCTGCGCGACCTGCTCCGCCCCGCCGGGCACGTCAGCCGGCCGGTCCTGCGGCCCGGACTGAACAGGCTGCTGGACCTGGCCGACGGCATGCCCGCCTTCGTCCTCGGGCCCCGGATGGACGTGCTGGCCTGGAACGCGCTGGCCGACCGCGTCAGCGGCTTCGCCGGCGTCCCGGACGGCCGGCGCAACCAGCTCCTCCAGGTGTTCCTGGCGCCGCACACGCGCACCCTCTACCGCGACTGGCCCGAGGTGGCCGCCGAGACGGTCGCCTACCTACGGCTGTACGCCGGCCGTCACCCCGAGGACCCGCTGCTGGCCGGGCTGGTCGCGGAGCTGTCGGCCGCCCCCGACTTCGTCCGCCTGTGGGCCGCGCACGGGGTCGCCGAGAAGACGTACGGGACCAAACGCCTGCGCCACCCCGAGCTGGGCGAGCTGGACTTCGAGTACGAGACCCTGGCCGTGCCCGGCCAGCCCGACCTGGTGATCGTCATGTACACCGCCGACCCGGAGTCGGAGACCGGTCGCACGGTCGCCCGACTACGCCAGGAGATCGGCTCCTCAGGGGAACTCGCCCGGCCCGGCCGTGGTTGACCCGGGCGCGGGCCAGTGGGCATCGTGGGGCGGGTGACCGCCGATGACGTCGCTCTGACCAACCTCGACCAGCCGCTGTTCGACGGGTCGGGCGCCACCAAGCGCGACCTGGTCGACTATCTCGACGCGGTCGCCGGCCGCATCGTCCCCGCGCTGCGCGGGCGGGCGCTGTCGGTGCTGCGGGTGCGGCCCGGCCAGGAACCGTTCATGCAGAAGAACCTGCCCAAATACGCCCCTTCCTGGATCAGGACGGTCACCGTCTGGGCCGAGGCGTCCCGCAGGCAGATCTCCTACGCGCTCTGCGACGACCGGCGCACCCTGCTCTGGTTCGCCAACCAGCGAGCCGTCGAGTACCACCCGGCGCTGTTCCTGGACGGCCGTCCCACCCACATGATCCTCGACCTCGACCCACCCGAGGGCAGCGACTCCTTCCCGCTCGCCGTACGGGCCGCCCACCTGGTCCGCCAGGCGCTCGACGACGCCGGGCTGGCGGGCGCGGTCAAGACCAGCGGGGCCAAGGGGGTGCACGTGTTCGTCCCCGTCCCGCCGGGCACGGCCGTGGACGACCTGGCCGCCGCCACCCGGGCCCTGGCCGCCCGCGCCGAGCGGCTCGACCCGGCGCTGGCCACGACGGCGTTCATCAGGGAGGACCGCGCGGGCAAGGTGTTCGTCGACTCCACCAGGGCCGGTGGCGCGACGGTCGTGTCGGCCTACAGCCCGCGGGTGCGGCCGGGCGTGCCGGTGTCGTTCCCGGTCGCGTGGGACGAGCTCGACCGGGTCGCGCCCGCCGACTTCACCATCCACAACGCGGCCGGGCTGCTCGGCGACCGCGATCCGTGGGCCGAGCTCATGCCGGAGCCGCGTGAGCTGCCCGCCGACCTGGTCGCGGAGGGGCACACGATCCCGGTGGCCCGCGTCCAGGCGATGCACGAGGGCAAGCGTCGCGCCCGCGCCCGGCGAGCCGAGTCACCGTAGTGTCCGGATATTGACGCATTGGCGTAGGCCGATAGACCTTCTCAGGGGTGCGTCGGCGGGTTACTTTCCGAATCATTGCGGCTCGGGGGATTTCTCCGCATCTCACTCCTAGGGGAGCCTGCATGCGCAGAATCATCATCGCGTTGGTCACCGCTCTCGCCTTACCCGTCGCCATGGCGGTACCGGCGAGCGCGGGCCCGCTCGACGACGTCTTCGCCAAACTGCTGGTGAAGCAGGTCAAGGGCGAGAACGTGCGGAAACACCTGGAAGCGCTCCAATCCATCGCCAACGCCAACGGCGGCACCCGCGCCGCCGGCACGCCCGGCTACAACGCCTCCCGCGACTACGTGGCGGGCAAGCTGCGCAAGGCCGGTTACAAGGTCACGCTCCAGCCGATCAACTTCGTCCAGAGCTGGACCGAGAACAGCCCGCCCACGCTGAACCGGACCGCGCCGGACGCCAAGTCGTACGCGCCCAACGAGGACTTCTACTCCTTCCAGCCCTCACCCGCCGGTGACGTGACCGCGCAGGTCCAGGGCGTGGACCTGATCCTGCCCCCGACCCCGACGCCCACCTCGACCAGCGGCTGCGAGGAGTCGGACTTCGCCGGGTTCGTCGCCGGGCGCATCGCGCTCATCCAGCGCGGCACCTGCGCGTTCGCCCAGAAGATCCGTAACGCGGGACGGGCCGGCGCGTCCGGGATCATCGTGTTCAACGAGGGCCAGCCGGGCCGGACCGACGCCTTCCCGCTGGACATCGGCGAGTGGCGGGCGAACGTGCCCATGGTCTTCGCCGACTTCGCCGTCGGCAACGAGCTGGCCACCGGCACGCCGACCGTACGGCTCAAGGTCGACGCCAACCTCGTCCTGGGCACCAACGACAACGTGATCGCCGAGTCCCGGTTCGGCGACCCGCGCAACGTCGTCATGATCGGCGGGCACCTCGACAGCGTGACCGTCGGGCCGGGCATCAACGACAACGGCTCGGGCAGCGCGACCATCCTTGAGGTGGCCGAGGAGATGGCGCTGTTCCCGGTCAAGAACAAGGTGCGCTTCGCGTTCTGGGCGGCCGAGGAGATCGGCCTGCTCGGCTCCGACCAGTACGTCGAGTCGCTGTCCCAGGCCCAGCGCGACAAGATCAGGGTCTACCTGAACTTCGACATGGTCGCCTCGCCCAACTACGCGTACAAGCTGTACGACGGCGACGACTCCGACGGCCAGGGCTCGCCGGCCGGCCCGCCCGGATCGGCGCAGATCGAGCGGCAGCTCGCCGACTTCTACACCTCCCGCCACCTGCCCACCGTGGGCACCGACTTCGACGGACGCTCCGACTACGGGCCGTTCATCGCGGTCGGCATCCCCGCGGGCGGGATCTTCACCGGGGCCGAGGGCATCAAGACGGCGGAGGAGGCCGCGCTGTTCGGCGGCGTCGCCGGACAGCCCTACGACGCCTGCTACCACCAGGCGTGCGACACGCTCACCAACATCAACGCGACCGCGCTCGACGTGGACGCCGACGCGGTGGCCGACTCCACGGCCAGGTTCGCCTTCAACCTGAGGGGCATCCCGCCGCGGACCGCCGCCGCGAAGAGCAAGGCCGCTGTCACCTCGCAGTCGGCAAGCTGATCCGGTGATCCCGGGCGGGCTGGGCCGCCCGCCCGGGATCGCTCACGTGGTGGTGTGCGTGGGGGAGCGCAGGGCGGCCAGCAGGGCGGCGGGGTCGTCGGCGAAGAACCGGATCGAGGTGACCTCGGCCCGCTTCCCCAGCGGCCGCACCGCGACGACCGGCTCGCTCAGCTCCACCGTCACGTTCGTCCTGGACGCGACCGCGACGCCCAGCCGCCCGCCGTCCACGCTGATCAGGCCGGTCTCGTTGTAGCTCTGCGCGGTCCGGACGGAGGCGATGAGGTCGCGGGGCACGCGGAGGTCGAAGTAGGCGGCGTACCGGACGCGCAGCTCGTCCTCGGTGACCACGTGGGGCCTGGTGACGGAGGCGGCGGCCATGAAGACGACGAACAGCAGGCTGTACAGGTCGCCGACCAGCACCGGCACGCGGATCGCCGCCGGTACGTCGTTCACCACCAGCAGCAGGTCCACGACCGCCGTCTCGACGACCATCGCGAACATGAACAAGCCCAGGGTGAACGCCTGCTCCTTGGCGTACGACACGGCGGTCGCCCCCGCCGGGACGCCATGCCGCCGCCTGGCCAGCCACAGGGCCACGCTGGTCAGCCCCACCAGCTCGAACCTGAGGACCGCGCGCACCACGCCCATCATCCCGCCCCCTCCTTGGACCCGGTCTCCGTCAGTTCGGTGAACAGCAGCCGGAGCACCTCCGCCTGAGCCGGCGACAGCTCCTCGGTCATCGCCTCCATCCAGGACAGGTCGGCCCCGGGCCCGGACGGCACCATCGCGGCCAGCTCGTCGGGGATGTGGGCGGCCATGTCCTCGGCGAGCGGCCCGACCCGCTCGTCCCCGGCCTTCGCGTCGGCCAGCTCGTCGAGCCGCCGGTACAGCTCGCGCCCGGCGGCGAGCGCGCCCGGCTCGGTCATCGGGCGCATCAGCTCGGCCAGCCCTGTCTGGCCCTGCTCGTCGGACAACATGGTGGCCAGGGTCAGCAGCTCGTGGTCGAACGTCCCGAAGGCCGACCCGTCGCCGCCCAGGTCACGCAGCACGGCCGCCGCGTCGGGGGACATCATCGACGCCGGGCTCAGGTCGGGCTGGGCCAGCAGTGCCGCCAGCCGGGCCCGCCGCGCCGCGATGGCCTCCTGCTGCCTGGCCAGGTCGGCGTCCAGCTCCTGCAACGCCTCCCGGAAGTCCACGCCCCGCTCGTCGGCCAGCGCGTCCCGCAGCTCCTCCAGCGACAGCCCGAGCCCGGCCAGATGCCGCACCCGCGCCAGCCGTACGGCGTCGCGCAGCCGGTACTCGCGATAGCCGTTGGGAAGCCGTTCAGGCTCGGGCAGGATTCCCAGGTGGTGGTAGTAGCGCACGGTACGGGTCGAAACCCCGACCAGCGCGGCCAATTCGCCGATCCGCATGCCCTCATTGAACAGTTTGACGTCGCGTCAAGGTCAAGCCGGTGGGGTTCCGGCTCGCGAGGCTGAACGGTCCGAGGAACGTGTGGTTCGGGCCGTTCGTCGCTGGCCGGCGAGGGGAGAACCTCCGGCCACGGCCCCACGGTGTTGGGCGGGGTCGTGGCCGTGGTCGTTCCAGGGAGGGGTGCGTCTCACATCGAGGCGGCGCCGGAGGCGAGGGCGACGATGCCGACGACGGTCATCAGGAGCGTCGTGCCGGGGTGCATGGTGATCGAGATGCGGATGTCCTGCTTCTTCCAGGCGAGCCAGACGCCCGGGTAGAGGAAGACGAGCTTCGACAGGACGGTCCAGGGGGCCCAGAAGTGGTACACGGAGAAGAGGAGGGTGTTGAAGATCGGGGCCCACTTGCCGAGCTGCGGCAGGCGGGGCAGCAGGAAGCCGCGGAAGTAGTACTCCTCGATCAGCGGCAGGGTGAAGCCGGTGAACGGCCCGCAGACGAGCAGCGTGGTGAGCACGACCGCCTGCGGGTAGCCCTGGAGGTAGGTGGTGCCGTCGGGGCCGGCGCCCTGGTAGTCCACCCAGGTGAAGAACCAGTCGTAGACGAGGTTGTCCAGCGGGGTCAGCGAGAGCGAGACGACGGTCATCCACACGAGGCACGCGCCCCCGAGCCACATGACCTTGCCGCGCGAGAGCGGCTTGTCGCGGTAGCGGACGACGCCCTTCATCGTGAAGCGGCCGGTCTGCTTCTTGCCCAGCCACAGCAGGAACAGCTGGATCGGGAAGAGCACGATCGCGAGGGCCATGGCCCAGGCCGCGAAGATCGGCGCCCCCATCGCCCGCACCAGCGGGGCGGCGACGAACGCGTACACGGCGACGATGGCCGCGCCGGGCACCAGGTGCAGTGCGATGGAGAGCGGGACGGAGTGACGGTCCGCGAGGAGCTTCGCGACGAAGCCTGTCGGGTGTGCGCCGGCCGGGGGCCGCGTTGCTGTGTCCATGCCGGCAATCGTGGCCGGGCGGCCCGACACGGCCCTGACATCGTTCTGACACGGCTTCGGGCGCCGTGAAAGGCGCAGGTCACAAGGGGGTGGCGGAGGAGACGCTCACGGTTCGAGCCGCCACAGTGCGGGTCTGATGTCCTCGTCCCATGGCCCGGAGCCGATGCCGCCGAGCGCGTAGAGGGTGCCGCCCGGTGAGCCGGCCAGATCCCTGATCACCGGCACCCCCTTGTCGACGGGCGCCCGCTCGCGGGTCCAGCGTCCGTCCGACAGGTGCCACAACAGGCCGAGCTCCGTGGCCGCCCACAGCCCGCCGCGGCCGTCGGCCACCGCGTCCACGAACGGGTCCGGCCGGTCGCCCACCGGCCCCCACCAGCAGCTCCACCGGCCGGCGACGTTGCGCATCAGCACGCTCCTGGCGATCGTGACGTCCTCCTGGTCCACGGGTTCGTGCTCGCCCCAGCTGTACGTGCCCACGACCCAGAACTCCTCCGGCCCGGTCCGCGCCACACCCGCGATCCGCGTGGAGGGTTTGTCCGGGTGGATGGCCTCGGTGCCCGGAGGCAGGGTCATCCCGTCAGGAAGGGGGACGGCCTGCCAGCCCTGGTCCGTCCATCTCGACAGCTGGGTCTTCACCTCCTCGTCCGGGTCGGGGGAGGCGATCACCCATGGATCCTCGGTGCTGCCCGACAGCTTGTCGCTGTAGGAGTGCAGGGGCGCGGTCTGCCAGGCCGTGCCGCTCCAGCGCATCGCGCGGTCGCCGAGCAGCACCCAGGCTCCCTGCGCCGCCAGCTCCTCGCCGCTGACGGGCGGCACGCCCAGGTCCACCGGCCGGCTTTGCCACGCCCGGCCGTCCCAGGTGGACACGACGTAGTTCGCCGGTGAGTCGTCGGGGGACCCGCTCTGGACGATCACCCAGGCCCTGTCGGCCGCCGCGGCCCCCAGCCTGACCAGGGGATCCTTTCCGGCCGGGAACGCGGGGAGGTCCTGCCAGGACGAGCCGGTCCACCGCACCGGCCTCTGGGTGGGGCCCCTTCCTCGGAGGGCCCAGAGCGCGCCGTCCGGGGTGACCGTCGCCTGGTCGAGTTCGCCCTCTTCCGTTCCCGCCGAGGCCAGTCGCCAGGTCGAGCGGGGCAGGGTGGCGGGGTTCAGCTGGTCGACCGTTCTGCCGGGGGACGGGCAGGCGCCCGTGAGGTTGGTCATCGGCGGTCCCAGCCGGTCGGTCAGCACGTCCAGCTTGGGGGACGCGGACGGGGACGGGGTGGCCGTGGACGCCGGTGGCGCGGGCCTGACCGTCGCGCAGGCCACGAGCAAGAGGACACCGGCCAATGGGGCCAACCGCCGCACCATGGTCTGGGTTCGTAACCGCTTCTCCATACGTTGTGGGAGTCGTCAGGGCCGAAGATGGTTCAGGCGGGCAGGCTCGCGGGCCAGCGGCCGGTGGTCTTGGCGGCCTCGATCGCGGCGTGGCCCGCCGGGCGCATGCGCCCGGCGGCCGTGAGCGCCTCGGCCCTGGCGACGTTGATGCGGGACCAGGGGCTGCGGCGGGTGCGGGGCGAGTAGCGCTGCAGGTAGTAGTCGCCGTCGAACGCCCTGCGGTGGCTGTCGATCCAGCCGTGGCACAGCGCCTCGTCGAGGGCCTCGTCGAGGGTGACGCTGGTGGCGTCGCTGTTCTTCTTGGCGATCAGCAGCCAGACGTCGGGGGCCGTCTCGTGATGCTCGGCGAGCCAGGCCTTCCAGGCGGTGGCGTCGTCCAGGAGCAGGGCGTCGTCGGTCATCGTGGTCAGCCCTTCCGGCCCGCGAGGACGTCCATGTAGTGGTGGTTGATCATGATGCCGAGGATGTTGCCGAACGGGTCGCGCACCGAGGCGGTGACGAACCCGGGGCCGCGCTCGGTCGGCTTGTCGAACGGGGTGGCGCCCATCTCCAGCAGCCGTTCCCAGGTCGCCTCAAGGTCGTCGACGGCCCAGTAGACGATCGCGCCGCCGTCCTCGGTGCTCCAGCCCTCCGGAGCGAACCGGGCGTCGATGATGCCGAGCTCGTGCTGGTAGTCGCCGACGCGGAACTCCACGTAGACCGGGTCGCCCTGCTCGGGACGCTGGAAGTAGGCCCTCATGCCGAGGAGGTCGGCGTACCAGTCGCGGGCGGCGGCGACGTTCTGGGCGTAGAAGCTGATGGTGGTGAGTCCGCGGAGCATGTTCTCTGCGCCTTCCGGTCGGTGGCTTGTGAGAACCATGCTGCCAGCCAAAGTGCTCATCGAATGAGCACTTTTTCTGGCATCGTGGGAAACATGAGAGCGGATCGACTGGTGGCCGTCCTGCTGCTGATGCAGGCGCGCGGGCGGGTGACGGCGGCGGACATCGCCGCCGAGATGGAGGTCTCGGTCGCGACGGCCCGCCGTGACCTGGAGGCCCTGTCGGCCGCGGGCATCCCCGTCTACCCGCAGGCCGGGCGGGGCGGCGGCTGGGCCCTGCTCGGCGGCGCCCGCACCGACCTGTCCGGGCTCAAGGCCTCCGAGGCCAGGGCGCTGTTCCTGCTGCTCGGCCCGGCCGCCGCGATCGCGCCGGAGGCCAAGGCGGCGCTGCGCAAGCTCGTGCGCGCGCTGCCGTCGACGTTCCGGCAGGAGGCCGAGGCGGCGGCGGACGCGGTCGTGGTCGATCCGGCCCGCTGGGGCGAGCATCGCCGCACGCGTCCCGCGCTCGTCAATCTGCTGGAGGACGCGGTGGTCCGGCGCCGGGCGGTCCGGCTCACCTACTCGGGACGGGAGCGTGTCGTCGCCCCGTACGGCCTCGTCGACAAGGACGACACCTGGTACCTGATCGCCGGAACCCCCGACGGGCAGCGGACCTTCCGCGTCGACCGGGTCACCGACGCCGAGGTCACGGAGGAACCGGCCGACCGTCCGGCGAACTTCGACCTCGCGGCGGCCTGGGACGACGTCGTCACCGCGATGGAGGCACGGCGGGCGACGACCACCGCCA
Source organism: Nonomuraea sp. NPDC047529 (assembly GCF_040642995.1). Lineage (NCBI taxonomy): Bacteria > Bacillati > Actinomycetota > Actinomycetes > Streptosporangiales > Streptosporangiaceae > Nonomuraea > Nonomuraea sp. NPDC047529. Next base: position 29,985 of record NZ_JBEYTJ010000034.1, read on the forward strand.
CCGCCACCATCGAGGCCCGCTACCTGCGCGTCCTGCGCGACCGCTTCGGCCGCCACTGCGAGGTGCTCCCCGACGGGGGCCAGGGCGAGCGGGTCCGGGTCGCGCTCACGGCGCCGACCGCGCTGGACATCGCCCGCCAGCTCGCGGGCTGGGGCGACCTCGTCGTCGTGGAGGGCCCGCAGACCGTCCAGGACGAGCTGGCGAAGCTCGCCGCCCAGCTCACCACGTTGTACGCCCGCCAGGCCCGGTGACGTGGCCGGTTCAGGAGACGTACAACATCCAGTAGGGGGGCCTGGCGTAGATGCTGCTCGGACGGCAGGAAGCGGTCTTCCCGGCGGCGGTGTACGGGGCGGCCGCACGCGCGCACGCGTCCGACGTCGGGTAGACGCCGACCATGACCGGGGTGGTGGCGGCCTGCGCCGTGGCGGCCTGGGTGGCGGCGGGGAAGGCCAGGGCGGTGAGGACGAGACCGAGGCCGGCGGCCGTGCGGCGGAACGAGTTCGTGTTGATGACCATGGACAGAACGGTAGAAGTCATCCCGTTTCTGGTCGTCAAAGCGACCTTTGACGAGGTGTCCCCCTCTGGGGTGATTTTCCGCGATCGGCGCATCCGCCTACGGGGAGACCTCGGCCGCCGTCAGCGGCTGCGGACGAGGGCGAGCATCTCGTCCACCGACCCGGCCGGATCGCTGATCGGGAACTGCACCGCCCGGATGACCGCGTCGGGGTCGACCAGCAGGGTGAGGCGCTTGAAGCGGTCGACGCCGGCCGCGCGGAAGGTGGGCAGCAGCAGCCCGGCGGCGAGCCTGTCGTCCTGGTCGGACAGGAGGGGATAGGGCAACCGGGCATGCGTGACGAAGGCCGCCAACTGGTCGGGGCGCTGGGTGCTCACGCCCCGGATCGCGGCGCCCGCCGCCTCGAAGTCGGCGAACCGTGACGCGTAGGTGAGGGCTTCCAGGGTGCAGCCCTTCGTGCCCGGGATGTCGGCCCAGCCGGGCGGGTAGCCGTGGGCGTCGGGGGCGAAGGCGCCGGGGAAGAAGTAGAGCACGGTCCAGACGCCGCCCGGCGCGTTGGGCGCGACCGGCTCGCCGTCGTGGCGTTCCAGCACGACGTCCGGCAGCCTCCGGTCGACCAGGTCGTGCACGCGGCGGCTCTCGGCGGAGCCGTCCTCGCTGGTCGCGGTGAGGGCGCCGTCGCCCATCACGTGCCGGGTGCCCCAATCCTGCAGGGCGATCAGCGTGGGCAGCAGACCCTCGCCCTTCGCCGTCAGGACGTAGTCGTGGCGCGGCGGGCGGGTGGAGTAGGGCCGCCGTTCGAGCACGCCGTGTTCGACGAGCTTGGCCAGGCGTTCGGCCAGGGCCCGGCGGCTGACGCCGAGCTCGCGCTGCAGGCCGTCGAAGCGGGTGGTGCCGCCGGCGATGTCACGGACGACCAGGAAAGTCCACCAGTCGCCGATGACGCCGAGCGCCTGCGCGATGCCGCAGTCGGAGTCGTGGAGATCGGCGCGCTTCACGGGCTCCAGTATAGTGCGTTCCAGTTTGGAACTTACTCGGTGAGGAGCGCCAGGATGGGGATCGACAGCGGAGGTGGCGCGGCCGTCTTCTGGCGGTGGTGGACGGCCGGCACGACCAGCGCGGTCGGCTCGGCGGTCAGCGCGGTGGCGCTGCCGCTGACGGCCCTGACGGTGCTCGACGCCTCCGCGTTCGAGATGGGCCTGATCGCCGCCGCCGGGTACGTCGCCTGGATCGTGATCGGCCTGCCCGCCGGGGTGCTGGTGCAGCGGCTCCCCATGCGAACGGTGCAGGTCGCCGCCGACCTGGCCCGCGCGGCGGCGGTCGCCTCCGTCCCGCTGGCCTGGTGGCTGGACCGGCTGACGGTCGTCCAGCTCGTGATCGTGGCGCTGGTGACCAGCTTCGCGAACGTGCTCTTCGACGTCGCCAACTCGACCTTCCTGCCGTCGATCGTGAGCAAGGAGCAACTGCAGTCGCGCAACAGCCTGACGTCCGGCGCGCACGCCACCACGCAGCTCGGCGGGCCGTCGGTCGGGGGTCTCGTCGTCCAGGTGCTCGGTGCGGTGCCCACCCTCCTCGTGGACGCGGCCAGCTACCTCGTCTCGGCCCTGCTGCTGCGGACCCTGCCCGAACGCCGCCCCGAGACCGCCGACCGCCGGCCGCCGATGCGCGAGATGATCCGCGAAGGTTGGCGGTTCGTCGTCCGCCACCCGGTCATGGGCCCGTGCATGTGGGCCGCCACCGCGGTGAACACGGTCTGCGGGGCGCAGCACGCGCTCTACGCGCTCTACCTGGTCCGCGAGCTGCACGCCGAGCCCGGCCTCGTCGGCCTGCTGCTGGCGGTGGAGGGCGTCGGCACGCTGATCGGCGCGGCGTTGACGAGCCGGTTCACGTCCAGGTTCGGCACCGCCCGCACGCTGGTCGCCGCGGGCTTCGTGTCGGTGGCCGGGGCGCTCGTCATCCCTCTGGGCGGCGGCTGGCAGGGCTTCGCCGCGTTCGCCGCCGGCAACGTGGTGTTCGCCGCCGGGGTCGTGGTGCTCAGCGTGGTGACCCGGACGTACCGGCAGCTCGCCAGCCCGCCCGAGCTGCTGGCCCGGGTGATGGCCACGGTCCGCTTCGTCTCCTGGGGCGCGATCCCGGTGGGCGGGCTGGTCGCCGGAGTGGTCGCCGGGTTGCTCGGCGCCCGGGCCACCCTGTTGATCTTCGTCGTCGCGGCCGTCTGCGTGCCGCTGGTCCTGCTGGCGTCGCCGGTCCGGCGCCTGCGCGACCTCACCGACTTCGAGTGGAGCGAGGAGGCCGTCGGCTCGCGTGGTGTGCCGATCACATGATGATTCGCGGAAGTGGCGGTGACGTCATGGCGATCTTGCGGCGACAGGATCACACCATGAAGCGCATCCCCCTCTTTCTGTCCACCGTCGCGCTGTTGACGCTGGTCGCCACGCCGGCCCAGGCCGCCGCGCTCCGCCCGATCGTCGTGCAGCCCTACGCCGACCTCACCGAGGGCGTCACCGTCGCGCCGGACGGCACGATCTACGTCGGGCTGCTGACCAAGGGCGAGATCAGGAAGGTCGACAGCACGGGCACCGACAGCCTGCTGGCCGCCCTCCCCATCGGCGAAGGCAAGCTGAACGGCCTGGCCACCGACCGGCGCGGCAACGTCTACGCCGCGCTCAACTCCGGCCAGGCCGCCACCAACGGCATCTGGCGGATCACCTCGTACGGCGAGGCCGAGCTCTACGCCGCGCTGCCGATCGGCTTCGCCAACGGCCTCGCCTTCGGCCCGGACGACGCGCTCTACGTCACCGACACCTCGAACAGCGTGGTCTACCGCGTGGCCGACGGCAAGGCCGCGGTCTGGGCGAAGTCGTCCCTGCTCGTCGGCTCGGACGGCACCGGGGCGAACGGCATCGCCTGGCGTTCGGGCGCGTTCTACGTGGCCGTGTCCGACGAGGCGCAGATCGTCCGCATCCCGTACGGCAAGGGCGGCAAGGCCGGCGTGCCGACCGTGTACGTCAAGGACGCCAAGCTGGCCGGCGCCGACGGCCTGGCCTTCGACGTGCGTGGGCAGCTCTACGTGCCGAGCTACACGGGCAACACCCTCAGCATCGTCCGCACGGGCGGCGGCGTGGAGGTCCTGGCCGACAAGCTGGACAGCCCGGCCAGCCTGGCCTTCGACGGCAAGGCGCTCTACTTCGTCAACATCGGCGGCAACGGCGCGCCCAGCCTGATGAAGACCAAGGTCAAGCTTCCCGGCCAGCCGCTGCTGCGCGGCTGACCCCGTTCTCGCCGGCGCCGGCCGGCGGGCCGATCAGGTCGAGGAAGGCCGTGGCCGCCGCGGACGGGTGGGCGCCCCAGATCAGGTGCTCCACCCGGGCCGGGGCGTCGCCGAGCCGGACGAGGCCGAGGTTCGGGAAGCGGGGGGCGTAGGCGGCCGGGAGCAGGCCGACGCCGAGGCCGTGCCGGACGAGGTCGACCATGAAGTCGCCGGAGGTGACCTCGAAGGCGACCTCGCGGTGGACGCCGGCCGCCGCGAACGCCACGTCCGACTGGATGCGCCCGGCGTGACCGGCGCGGAAGTCGATGAACGGCTCGTCGGCCAGGCCGCGCAGGTCCGTCCGGCGACCGGCCAGCGGGTGGTCCGGCGCGACGATCGCGACCAGCTCGCCCCTGGCCAGCGGACGGCTCTGGACGGCCTTCGGCTCCGCGCGGGGCGGCAGGCCCAGGAAGGCGACGTCCGTCTCGCCGCGCCGGACACGTTCGATCAGGTCCTCGCTGCCGGCGGAGATGAGCGTGATGCGCACCCGCGGGTGCAGGCGGCGGAACTCCTTCAGCACGACCGGCAGGTCCACGGCGGTGACCGTGGGGATCGCGCCGACGGCGAGCCGGCCGCGGATCTCCCCGCTGGCCGCGGCCACCTCCGTCCGCGCCCGCTCGGCGGCCTCCAGGCAGGCGCGGGCCGCGGGCAGGAACGCCTCTCCGGCCGTCGTCAGCCGTACGCGGCGGCTGGTGCGCTCGAACAGCCGGGCGCCCAGCTCCCGTTCCAGGGCGGCGATCTGGTGGCTGAGCGCCGACTGCACGACCCGGCAACGCTCGGCGGCCCGGGTGAAGTTGCTGGTCTCCGCGACGGCGAGGACGTACCTCAGCTGTTGAAGCTCCATCCATCAATCGTGCCACGAGATAGATCCCGATCAAAACTATGTGTTGGACTCATCGATCGGTTGTCGGCAGGCTTGGCGCCATGACGCAAACTCTTACGACGCAGGCGACCCGCCCGGCCTTCAGGGCATGGGCCGGGGTCGCCGCGATCACCGCCAGCCTTTTCGTCTTTCTCACGACCGAGTTGATGCCGGTGGGCCTGCTGACCCCGCTCAGTGAGGATCTGGGCATCTCCGTGGGCGTCGCCGGGTTGATGGTGACGTTGCAGGGCGTGTCGGCCGGGCTGGGCGTGCCGTTCATCGTGGCCTGGTCGAGGCGGGTCAACCGGCGGGTGCTGCTGTCCGTCCTGCTGGTGGTGCTGGCCCTGGGGAACCTGGTGACGGGCCTCGCGCCGAACTACACGGTGATCCTGACGGCACGGCTCCTGCTGGGCTTCGCCAGCGGCGTGTTCTGGGCCATCGGCGTGAGCATGGCGATGCGGCTCGTCCCGGAACGGCAGGCCAACCGGGCCGCCGCGGTCGTGATGTCGGGCATCTCGATCGCCACCGTGGTCGGCATCCCGCTCGGCACCTTCCTGGAGAGCCTCACCGACTGGCGCACCACGTTCCTCATCTGGAGCGGGCTGAGCGCGCTGGTGTTCCTGACGGTCGCCGTCCTGATCCCGTCGCTGCCGTCGGCGAACGCGGTCTCCGTCCGCGAGGTGTTCGGGCTCCCGCTGCGGAACGTGCCGCTGCGCACGGTGCTGTTCACGGTGGTGCTGTTCGTGCTCGGCCACTTCGGGGCCTACACCTTCGTCCGGCCCTTCCTGGAGGCCGGCACAGGCGCGTCCCCGCTGCTCGTCATGGGGGTGCTGATGGTGTTCGGCGTCGCCGGCGCGATCGGCAACTTCATCGCCGGGCACACCGTGACCCGCAGCCTGCGGGGCAGCTTCGTCACCGGCGCCGCGGGGCTCGTGGTGGCCATGCTGCTGCTGCTCGCCTTCGGCGACGGCGCCACCGGGGCGATCGTGGCGCTGGTGGTCTGGGGGCTGTCGTTCGGGGTCGTGCAGCTCGCCCAGGTCAACATGACGCTCGCCGCCGCGCCGGAGACCTTCGAGGCCGCCATGTCGCTCAACACGATGGCCTACAACACCTCCATCGCGCTCGGCGCGCTCTTCGGCGGGCTGTTCGCCGACCACCTCGGGGTCACCAGCGTCGTCTGGTTCGGCGTGGCGCTGACGGCGGCGTCGCTGCTGCTCAACCTGGCCACCGGCCGGCGGACCTCGCGGTCCGCCCAGCCGGTCGCGTGAAGGACGGGGACGCCTGCCTCACGGCAGTCGCCGCGCGGCGGTCGCCTCCCACGTCCGCAGGTACGATTCCGCGCCGCTCGCCAGGTCACGGACGATGTCCTGACCGGCGAGCAGACGCATGTCCTCGATCCAGTCGGGGACCAGGCCGTAGTTGGCCACGCCGTCCACGTTGACGTCCCAGACCCGTTGCCCGGTGCGCAGCCGGTCGAGCCGCACGCTCCCGTCGTAGGACGCGAACGGGTAGGTCACCGGGTTCGCGGCGTTGCCCGCGCGCGGGGCGGGCAGCCGGCCCATGCCGTTGACGTCCAGGCCGTAGCCGTAGCCGGGCACGTTGTACTGCTGCCGCAGCGGCGCCGTACGCCGCCACTCCGCGACGAAGTCCTGGGAGTTGTGGCCGTACTGGGTGATCATGCCGCCGAGTGCGTAGATGCGGGCGAAGAAGTTCGGGTCGGCCCAGCTGTGCGAGGAGATCACGCCCGGGTAGCGGGCCGCCTCCAGCAGGCCGAGCGTCTGGGCCGCGGCCTTGACGCTCATGTGGTCGATCTCCACCAGCATGCCGCGCCGGATCAGCCCCTGCACCATGTACGTCCCGAGCGAGGTCAGCCCCCGGGTGTTGCAGTGCGGCGCCGGCGGATACAGCGGCAGCGAGACGCCCGGCGGCAGCAGCCGCGCGATCTGGTCGGGCAGCACGCCGGCCGGGTCGATGGTGTTGTCGTGCTCGGGCCCCGTGCAGGTGCGGGCCTGCCAGAACGAGCCGGTGGCCAGCAGGTTGCCGACGTTGACGATCGCGCCCTGGGTGCCGGAGTCGAAGCGCACGCCGCACAGCGCGTTGTCGTACTTGTGGCAGACGAACATGCTGCGCACGCCGAGCGCGTACATCTCGTCCAGGCCCCGGTCGATCTGGGCCTTCGTGCACTGGGGGATGCCGAAGATCTGCCGGCAGCCGAACGGCTCCGACGTCTCGATCCCGAGGACGACGGCCAGCTTGCCGGCCGCGGCCACGGTCCTGGCCTCGGCGGGGTCGTTCACGATGCGGAACCAGCCCCGTCCGGGGCCGCCCGACTCGGCGTCGATGTGGTCCTGCAGCTCGCGGGCCCGCAGGGCCTGGAGGCGGATGGAGGACATCTCGTCGCAGGAGTACTTCTTCAGCGGGTAGATCGCGCACAGCTGCCGGTTGGCCACCAGGTCGTTGACCAGCACCCGGAGCCCGCCCCGCCAGGCGCGCTCGACCCAGGTGTAGTACGCCTGCTGGTGGGTCAGCGAGTCGTTGGCCGGCCAGTCGCGGAAGGTGGGATAGCCCACCGGGTCGTGGGTGCCGGTGGGCTTGCCGGTCCTGGTGAAGTTCTCGTACCAGGCCAGCTCGCCGTTCGGGTAGTGGTCGGAGCAGTCGGTCAGCGCCTGCTCGATGCCGTCGGGGTCGAACGGCTCGCCGCACATGAGCTTGCCGCCGAACGCCTCGTACGAGAACAGGTGGCTGTGGCCGTCCACGAAGCCGCTTACAGCGGCGGCGGCGTGCGCGGCGGCGGTGGGGACGGACGGCGCGACCAGCGCGCCGGTCAGGAGAAGGACGGCTGCGGCCGCCCGGCGGGTGAGACGGTGGAACACGGGACCACCTCCCAGGCTGCGGTACCGGGGTCGCCGCAAGCATCCACCGCCGGAGGGGCCTCGGCAAGACCGAACATGAGCTGATCTCATCTAAATTCGCGACCGAAATGCCAGGCGGCCAGGTGGCGGAGGCAGGCGGTGATCCGCGGCGCGGCCCGGCGGCGGTCGTCGTCCCATGAGTTTTCCGCATGGGAGCCGTTGAACCCTGTCCGCGGGGACCGGCGTACACCCTGACGACGGGAACCGAGCCAGAGGACGGCGATGGACAGTCAGGGATGGGGTGGCGGGCTGGCCCTCCGGCCGCGCGACTATCTGGGGATGGGTGAGCCGCTGGCCGACGTGGTCGCGGCGGCGGGGCTGTACGAGGGCGAGGAGCTGCACCGGCTCGCCCTCGGCACGGCCGCGACCATGGCCAGGCTGCATCTGACCGGGATCGCGGGGCTGCGGCTCGGGCCGCACAACGTGCTGGTCGGACCGCTCGGCGAGGCGTCGTTCGCGCCCGGCCCGAGGAGCAGCGAGCTGCCGCCGGCCGACGTGCGCGAGTGGGCCGACGTGATCGTCTTCGCCGCCGCCGGGCACATGGAGGGCGGAACCGGCCTCGACCGGTTGCCGCCCGTCCTGCGCGCCCTGGTCGACCAGTGCCGTGACCCGGACCCGGCCGCCCGGCCGGCGGCGATGGAGCTGGTGCGCGTGCTGCTCGGGCATTCGGCCTCCGCCCGGCACGCCTCGGTGCGCGAGCTGCTGCGCGAGGCCGAGGCGTGGGCCGGTCCGTACGAGCCGGCGCGTCCGGAGGCCCGGCCGCGAGCGGCGGGCCGGCACGGCCGCGTGCCATCAACCGAATGATCATCTTTTACTGCCGAATCGGCAAACCTGGTGATTTATGCAAATCCCGTATCTTGTTCCTCGCCCGTGACTAGGGCAATAATTCAATATCAGTAGTTGTCTGGGCGACATTTCATGATGTACGCAGCGCGAGGAGTCGCCGCGTGAATCATCGTGTGACCGACGAAGCCATGGTCCGGGCCCTGTACCGCGAATACGGGTCCCCATTGATGGCCTTCGCCGTCCGGCTGACGGGCGGCGACCGGCGCTGGGCGGAGGACGTCGTCCAGGAGACGCTGGTGCGCGCCTGGCGCAACCTCGGGGACCTGCGGACCGACAACGGCTCGTTGATGCCCTGGCTGGCCACCGTGGCCCGCCGGGTCGTGATCGACGACCGGCGCCGGGCCGGCACGCGTCCCCTCGACACCGTGGAGGAGGTCCCCGAACGCGCGAACGCCGTGGCCGCCGAGGACGACCGCCTGCTGCGCGAGATCGTGGTGACCGACGCCATGCTCTCGCTCTCGCCGGCGCACCGCCAGGTGCTCACGGAGACCTTCCTGCGTGATCGCACGTTGCAGGAGGCCGCGGAGACGATCGGCGTGCCCGTGGGCACGGTGAAGTCCCGCGTGTACTACGCGATGCGGGCGTTACGCATCGCATTGGAGGAAAGGGGCGTGGGGCTCCCATGAACGAGGTGCACCACGAGGACGTCGCGGCGTACGCGCTGGGCCTCCTGGACGACGACGAGCGCAACGCCTTCGAGCGCCACCTGCACGGCTGCCCGAGCTGCGCCGGCGAGGTCGGCGCGTTCGCGGCCATGGGGGAGCTGATGCGCGGCGTCGACCCCGACGACCTGCGCGCCGAGCCGGACGAGTCCCCGGTCGAGTCCCTGATCGTCCGCCGGGCCGCCGTGGAACGCCGCCGCCGGACCCTCCACCGGGGGATCATGTCGGCCGCCGCGTGCTTCCTCGTCGCGACCGGCGTCTTCCTGGCCGTCAACGCGGCGGCCTCGGGCCCCGACCCCGACAGCGTGCACAGCCCCGCCCGCGCGCTGCTCATGACCGGCCGCACCTACCCGGTCAGCGACCCCGCGACCGGCGTGTCCGGCGTCGTCGGCGTCGAGGACAAGGGCTGGGGCACCCACGTGGCGCTGGAGCTCAAGGGCGTCAAGGGGCCGCTGAAGTGCCGCCTGGTGGCCTTCGGCGACGACGGCCGCTCGGAGACCGTGGCGAGCTGGGGCGTGCCCGACAAGGGGTACGGCGTCGCCGGCGCCCCCGACGCCCTGCTGCTGCACGGCGGCACCAGCCTGACCCAGGACGACCTGAACCACTTCACCATCGAGACCCTGGACGGCCGGATCCTCGCGACCGTCCAGGTGTGACCGCCTACCATCGAGCGATGCGCATCGACCTGCACAGCCACAGCACCGCCTCCGACGGCACGCAGCCGCCGGCCGACGTGGTGCGCCGCGCCCGCGAGCGTGGCCTCGATGTGCTCGCGCTGACCGACCACGACACCGTCGCCGGGCACCGCGCGGCCGTCGAGGCACTGCCCGAGGGCCTGACGCTGGTGCCGGGCATGGAGCTGTCGTGCCGGCGGGCCGGGCAGAGCATCCACCTGCTCGCCTACCTCTTCGACCCCGCCGACCCCGAGCTGCTGGCCGAGTGCGAGCTCATCCGGCAGGCCCGCGAGGAACGCGGCAGGCTGACCGTCGAGCGCCTGGTCGAGCTGGGCGTGCCGATCACCTGGGAGCAGGTGTCCACGCTGGCCGGCGGCAGCCCGGTCGGACGGCCGCACATCGCCCGCGCCATGGTCGCCGCCGGGGCCGTGGCCGCGCCCGAGGAGGCGTTCACGGCCGAGTGGATCGGCACGGGCGGCCGCGCGCACGTCACCCGCTACGCCCTCGACCCGGTACGCGCGGTCCGCCTGGTGCGCGCCGCCGGCGGGGTGCCCGTGCTGGCCCACCCGAAGGCGGTCAGGCGCGGCGAGGCCGTGCCCGACGAGTGGATCGCCGAGCTGGCCGAGACCGGGCTCTTCGGCGTGGAGGCCGACCACCTCGACCACGACGACGAGGCCCGCGCCCACCTGCGCCGCCTCGCCGCCGGGCTCGGGCTGGAGGTCACCGGGTCGAGCGACGACCACGGCGAGCTGACCGGCCACCGGCTGGGCTGCGAGACGACCGCCCAGGAGGTCTACGAACGCCTGGTCGGCCAGGCGAAGGGCGCCGTGCCCGTCACGGCGCGGTGAAGGGGGCCGTGCCCGTCACGGCGCGGTGAAGTAGGTGGTGAACCAGTCGCGGGCGTGCTCGGCGACGCTCTCCAGCGCGCCGGGCTCCTCGAACAGGTGGGTCGCGCCGGGCACGACCGTCAGGCGGGTGTCGGCGCGCAGGTGCCGCTGAGCCTCCTCGTTCAGGTCCACCACGATCGGGTCCCGGCCGCCGACGATGAGCAGCGTGGGGGCGCGTACCGCGGCCAGCCGCCCGCCGGCCAGGTCAGGCCGTCCGCCGCGCGAGACGATCGCCGCGATCGCGTTGTCCGGTTCGGCCGCCGCCCACAGCGCCGCCGCCGCGCCCGTGCTCGCGCCGAAGTAGCCGATCGGCAGCCCCGCCGCCTCCTCCTGCCCGCGCAGCTCCTCGGTACGCCGCAGCAGCCGCCCGGCCAGCAGCGCGATGTCGAACACGTTCGCCCGGTCGGCCTCCTCCTCCGGCGTGAGCAGGTCGAACAGCAACGTCCCGAGGCCGGCTCTGTTCAGCACCTCGGCCACGTACCGGTTGCGCGGGCTGAGCCGGCTGCTGCCGCTGCCGTGCGCGAACACCACCACCCCCCGGGCGGCGTCAGGGACGACCAGGTCGCCGGTCATGCTTCACCTCCGACGGCGCGCTGCCCCGCTGCGCCACAACCTTGCCGCTACCCAGGCACGGCGACCTCTATCCACCGCCGGAATGGGCATTGACCTGGGAGTATGAGCAAAGAGCCGGGGCGCGAGCAGCAGAGCGCCGGCGCGCCGCTCGGGCGGATCGTCTCGGGCGCGGCGGCCGGGCTGGCACGTCTGCGCGCCCAGGGGTTCCGCGAGTGGCTGGTGGCCGAGCGGGAGGCGTTCGCCCAGACGGTCAAGGTGACGCTGGCCTGCGTGTTCGGGTGGTGGCTCGCCACGTTCGCGCTGAAGGTGCCGCTGCCCGTGCTGGTGCCGATCGGGGTGCTGCTCACGGTCTCGGCGACCGCCTACAGCACGGTCGTACGCGGGCTCCAGCAGGTCGGGGCGGTCGTGGTCGGGGTGGCGGCGGCGACGGGGCTGATCTGGCTGATGGGCGTCAACGCGCTGACGCTGGGCGTGCTGGTCGCGGCCGGGCTCGTGCTGACCCGCCTGCTCAACCTGCCGGCCCAGAACGTCCAGATCCCGATCACCGCCCTGCTGGTGCTCTCCCTCGGCCGCCTGTACGGCTTCGCGCGCCTGGCCGACGTCCTGCTCGGCGCGGCCATCGGCATCGCGGCGAACCTGCTCATCCTGCCGCCGCGCTTCGTCGAGCACGCGGCCAGGGAGTTGTGCGACATGTCGGCCGAGCTGGCCGACCTGACCCAGGACATGGCCGACGGGCTGAGCGGTCACTGGACCGAGGACATGGCCCGCGACTGGCTGGACCGCTCTCGCGAGCTGTCCCAGCGCCTGGAGAACACCAAGGACACCGCCGACCAGGCGGCCGAGTCCCTGCGCCTGACCTTCCGCCGCAGGCGCCGCTACGACCGCCGTCTGCGCCAGTCGGCCGAGGCGGCGACCTGCCTCGACCACGCCGGTCACCAGCTCAGGAGCATCGCCCGCGGGCTGGTGGACCTGATCGCCGGCGCCCGCGGCCTGCCCGGTGAGAAGGCCGCCGACCTGCCCGAACCCCTCGCCGACGAGCTGCGCGCGCTGTCGCGCATCTTCCGGAACTTCGGGCTGATCCAGGTGGGCAAGGCCGCGTCCAGGGACATGGCGGACCTGTGTGCGGCCCTGCGCGAGGGCGAGCAGCAGCAGCGCCACCTGACCGCCGAGCTGGCCGACTCCCGCCCCAAGGGCCCCCTCTGGCCCCTGTACGGCGCCCTGCTCGACGACTGCGCCAGAATCCGCCACGAGTTCGACCCCGACACCGGCCCCCACCGATCCGCCTTCCCCTGACCCCCAAGGGCCCGCGAACCGTGTCATGATCCCCTGGTGATCGACGCGGAGACCGGCTGGTACTTCATGCACGCCTCGATCAAGGGCGTGGTCCTGACCGACGAAGGCGTCCTGCTCTGCAGGAACCCCAGGAACGCCTGGGAGCTCCCCGGCGGCTGGCCCGACCGGGCCGACGACACCCTCGCCGAGGTCGTCCGCCGCGAGGTCCTGGAGGAGAGCGGCCTCGACGTCGAGGTCGGCGCGGTCGTCGGCGCGGAGATCTTCCACATCGCGGGCGGCAAGGTCCTGGTCGTCGCCCTGCTCGCCACCCCCGCCGGGCCGGTCGAGCCGCGTGTCAGCGAGGAGCACAGCGACCTGCGCTTCTTCCCCGTGGACCGGCTGCCCGACGACCTCGAAGCCGGTTACGCGCCGCTGATCGGGGCGGCCGTCAGGGCGTGGCGCGCGGACGGCGGGACGCCACCGCGCAGGTGACGGCCCGCCGCGCCCCCCGCTCAGGCCAGGAGCAGCGCGGTGACGAACTGGAGCAGGTGCCAGGCCACGTACGCGGCCAGCGAGCAGAACGCCCACTCCTTGCTCCTGCCCACCCGAGCCACCCAGACCAGCACCTCCACCGGTTCGGACCGCGGCTTGACCGCCCGCACCGCGAAGTACGCCGCCATCAGCCAGGCCGCCCCCGACGCGGTGATCAGCCCGACCGAGAGGGCGAGCAGCACCCCCGGCCCCGGCGGCGGGTCACCGGGGGAGAGCTGGCGGGTCCAGGCGGCCAGCATCCCGGCCAGCAGGCCGAGCGTCACCCGCCGGTCCCTGCGCGCCTGTCGCTTGAGTGACTGCAGGTCTCGACGCACATGGTTCTTGAGCATCCGGATCACCTCCGTGTCGTCGCTGGTGGCACCAGCTAACGAGAAGGTCCGGAGCAGATCTGCGACCTCACTTCCGAGATTTCCCGACTTTTAGCGGTGTTTCAGGAGAGCTCCCGCAGCTCCAGCGCCGCCCGCCGGCTCTCGAAGACGTCCCCCACCTCCTCCAGCGTGCGCACAGCCTCGGCCAGGTGGGCCACCGCCGCCGCGCGGTCCCCGAGCCTGGCGGTGATCAGGCCGAGCGCCCGCAGCGCGCAGCCCAGGTCGCGCCGCGTCCCGCACTCCAGGTGCACGTCCCTGGCCTGCTCGGCGTGGGCCAGCGCCTCCTCGGCCCGGTCCAGTTCGAGCAGCACCATGGCCAGCGTCGTCAGCGCCGACGCCCACCGGTCCCTGGTGCCTCTCTCCTTCTGCAGCTCGACGGTCTCCCTGGCGTACTTCAGGGCCGCCGCGGGCTCGCCACCCGTGTGCAGCGCCTGCGCGACCGACAGCAGCGCGCTGGCCCTGTCGTCGCCCGTCTCCTCCCGGAGCGCCAGCGAGGCCCGTGCCGCCCACAGCGCCTGCTCGTGCCACCCCAGCGACAGGTACGTGTACGCCAGCGTCTCCTGGACGTCCGCCTCCGCCCGCCGGTTGCCCAGCCCCTGCACCAGGTCCAGCGCCTCCAGCGCGTACACGAAGGCCACCTGGGGGAGGCCCTGGCGGCGTCGTACCCGGGCCAGCCGGTTGAGCATGCGGGCCTCGACGGGCTCGTCGCGGATCACCCGGCTGATGCCGAGCGCCTGGTTCAGGTAGTCGTCGGCGCGCAGGTAGTCCGACAGCCGCCAGTGCACCAGCCCGATGTCGCCCAGCGTCTCGGCCTTGCCCTGCTCGTGGTGGAGCTCGACCTGCACCGCGAGCGCCTGCTCGTAGCAGGCCAGCGCCTCGTCGTAGCGCGAGCCGTTGCGCGCGATCCGGCCCAGGGCGCCCAGGGCGCGCCCGCACCCGTGCTGGTCGCCGGTGGCCGTGTACCCGGCCAGGGCGCGTTCGGCGTCGCGCCGGGCGTCCTGCTGCAGCCGGAGCCGGTCGTAGATCTCGGCCAGGCAGAGCAGCGTCTCGGACTCGGCGTGCTCGTCGCCCAGCTCGTGGCAGATCGACAGCGCCTCCAGGCCCTCCGACAGCGCCGCGTCCGGCTCGCCCAGGCTCTGCCGAACCCGGGCCGAGACGATCAGGCTCTGCGCGGTGCCCCTGCGGTCGCCCAGCTCCACCCGTACGCGCAGCGCCTGGCCGGCGTACCGGAGGGCCAGGTCGTGCCGTTCCTGCGACAGGTGCAGCAGGGCGAGCGTGTGCAGGCACTCGGCCACGCCGGCCAGGTCGCCGATCTCCCGGTACGCCTCCAGCGCCTCGCCCGCGCGGCGCAGGGCCTCGTCCCTGTTGCCCGCGATGCCGTGCACCTCGGCCAGGTCGTTGAGCGCGCGGGCCAGCCCCTCGCGGTCGCCGAGCGAGGTGAAGTCGGCCAGTGCCTCGCCGATGAACCTGGCCGCCAGCGTGGAGGGCCCGATGTCGCGGTGGATCGAGCCGAGGTGGCTGCGCATGAGCGCGACGGCCCGCCGGTTGCCCACCTGGATGGCCGAGGTCAGCCCGGCCTGCTGGACCTCCAGGTTGTTCTCGTAGTACCGCAGCCTCCTGAACGGCTCGAACACGGCCTCGGCCAGCTGCCAGGCCATCCCGTACGCGCCGCTCTCCTCGGCCAGCCGCACCGCCGAGACCAGCGAACGCCGTTCGGCCTCGAACCACTCGCGCGGCGTTTCCGGATCGGTCGCGACCGCCAGGTAGTGGTCGAGCAGCCGCACCCTGGCCTCGCGCACCCCGGCCTCGGCGTGCCGGCCCAGCTCCCTGGCCTGCCACTTGACCAGGTCGTGCACCCGGTACCGCGACCCGGGCAGCGGCTCGACCAGGTACGCCCGGTGCAGCCCCTCCACCGCCGCCACCGCCTCGCCCACCGGCACGCCCAGCGCCGCCGCCAGCACCTCCGGCGCGAAGTCCCGCCCGGGAAGCAGCCCGACGTGCCGGAAGGCCCGCCGCTGCGCGTGGCTCAGCGACTCGTACGCCAGGTCCAGGGCCGACCTGAACGCCTCCTCCGGGTCCCCGGCCAGCGGCCGGTCCGGCGTACGCAGCTCCGCCGCCCGCGACCGCACGCTCAGCCCCGGATCCTCGGCCAGCTTGGCCGCCGAGATCCGCAACGCGTACGGATGGTACGAGCACACCCGGGCCAGCTCGGCCAGCGCGTCCCGGTCGGCGGCCCGCGGCGAGCCCGCGCCGAGCACCGACACCAGCAGCGCCACCGCGTTGCCCGGGTCGAGCACCGACAGGTCCATGAGGTCGGCGTGCCCGGTGGCCCGCAGCGGCGCCATCCGCGTCCGGCTCGTCACCAGCACCACGCAGTCCTTGCCGCCCGGCAGCAGCGCCCGCACCTGGGCCGGGTCGGCCGCGTTGTCCAGGATGAGCAGCAGCCTGCGCCCGGCGATCCTGCTGCGGTACAGCAGCATCAGCTCGGCCTCGTCGGCGGCCGGCATGTGCTCGCCCACGCCCAGCGAGCGCAGGATCTGCCCGAGCGCCTCGGCCGAGCTCATCGGCGGCTGGGTCGGCGACTGGCCGCGCAGGTCGATCATGATCTGCCCGTCGGGGAACCGGTCGGCGTGCAGGTGGCCCCAGTGCGTCACCAGCGCGGTCTTGCCCACGCCGGTCAGGCCCTGCACGACCATGGTGTTCGTCCGGCGTGGCCGGTCCAGCCAGGCGGTGAGCAGGTCGAGGCTCTGCTGCCGTCCGGTGAAGTCGGACACGTCGGAGGGAAGCTGGCGCGGCTTGGGCAGCTCGCCGACCGGCAGCGGCCCGGCCTGCGCGCCCGGCCGCGTGAGGAACGGCGTCACCCGGCCGCGCCACGGCTCCGCCAGGTGCTCCCAGGCCCCCGCGGCCTCGCGCAGCGCCACCGGGTCGGCGATCCGCAGCCTCCGGTACGCCGGCCGCACCAGCCAGCCGCGCCTGACCCATTGCGCGAGCTGCCGCTGCACGACGTCCGGCGCGCTGCCCACGAGGTCGGCCAGCGTCTCCATGGACAGCGGCGGCGCCGCGGCGGAGGCCAGCCCGTACCGCTCCTCCAGGTGCAGCAGCCACACCGCCAGCCGGGCCGCGACCGGCGCGCGGGCCAGCGCCTCGTGCCTGCGGGCCGCCAGGTTCCTGGCGAACAGCTCCTGGACGAGCGCCGTCGCCACGGCCGGGCCCGCCGAGGCGTGCTCGCGTAACCGCCGCAGGTCGATCGGCCAGGCCCGGACCTCGGTCAGGGCGTCCACCTTGACGCGTTCCCCCGGGCTCCAGAAGGCCAGCTCGCCCACGAGGTCGCCGGGGCCGCGCAGGTCGTGCACGACCTCCCGGTCACCGCCGGGCACGTGCTCGCGGGCATATCCGTGGTCGATCAGGTGGACGCGGCTGACCGGCCGGACCGGCGAGCAGATCAGCTCGCCGCGGCGGAAGAGGCGGGGGCTCGCGCCCTCGTCCACGAGTGACCTGAACAGACCCACGCCGCCACCACCAATCTGGGGACGGCGGTGTCCTCGACCTGACAGGTTGGAAACAGTCCCAACGACAAAGTGTCACATCGGGCGAACACGGGTCAACGGATCACACGTGCGCGGAATCGCTCCGGTCGGGCACGAACCGGTAGCCGACGTTGCGCACGGTCCCGATCAGCGACTCGTTCTCGGTGCCGAGCTTGGCGCGCAGCCGCCGGACGTGCACGTCGACCGTCCTGGTGCCGCCGAAGTAGTCGTAGCCCCAGACCTCCTGCAGCAGCTGGGCGCGGGTGAAGACCCGGCCGGGATGCTGGGCGAGGTACTTCAGCAGCTCGAACTCCTTGAACGTCAGGTCGAGCACGTTCCCGCGCAGCCGCGCGGTGTAGGTGGCCTCGTCGATCGACAGGTCGCCGCTGCGGATCTCGTCGGGGACGTCCTCGGCGGACACCTGCGACCTGCGCCCGGTCGCCATCCGCAGCCGCGCCTCCACCTCGGCGGGCCCCGCCGATTCGAGCAGCACGTCGTCGACCCCCCACTCGGCGGTCATGGCGGCCAGACCCCCTTCGGTCACCACCACCAGCAACGGGCAGTCGATGCCCGTGGTGCGGATCAACCGGCACAGACTCTTCGCCTGGACGAGCTCCTTGCGCGCGTCGACCACGACGGCGTCGGCGGGCGGCGTGTCGATGAGCGCCGACACCTCGGCCGGCGAGACTCGGACGGAGTGGAGCAGCAACCCGAGCGCCGGCAGCACCTCGGAGGACGGCTCGAGGGCATTGGTCAGCAGCAGCAGGTTGCTCATTACAGCCTCCTCAAACACGCAAGGACCCGGGGGCGACGTCGCCCAGGTCCTGTACGCGAGGATATCCCACGGCCTGGTCGCGTCCATTGCGCGTCCACCAGGTGAACAGCGGATCCTTTGAAACACGCGTGTTAAGAACGGCGCACAATAGAGCCGAGTCGATTGTGAGGCAGCGCATGGCCACTGGAAAAGTACGTTATTGGGCGGCGGCCAAGGAGGCCGCCGGAGTCGCGGAAGAGTCGTTCGACGCGACAACTCTTGAAGAACTGATGACGAAAATCACAGAAAACCGGGCCGAGCTCGCCCGGGTGGTCGGCCGCTCGTCCTTCCTCGTCGACGGCGCTCCCGTGGGCAGGCGCGCCCACGACACGGTCGTGCTCGGCGAGGGCGTCACGGTCGAGGTGCTGCCGCCCTTCGCCGGCGGGTGATCCGCGGCTCCGGCGGGGAAGGAGAACCGCCGGATCGATAGGCTCGAACCCCCGCCGACGACAGGGAGCCCCATGCGCAAGCTGATCATGTTTCTGCTCGTGCTGGCCGTCCTCCTCGTCGTCGTCGACCGCGTCGCCGTGGCCGGTGTGGAGCGCGACCTCGCCAACCGCATCGCCGCCGCCTCCGACCTCGGTGACACCCCGAAGGTGAGCATCGAGGGCATCCCGTTTCTCACTCAGGCCGTCTCGGGGCACTATCCCGAGGTACGGTTCGATCTCGGCACCCTCACCTACGGAGGCGTGCCGGTGCAGAACCTGCGCGGCGCCGCCTACGACGTGACCGCCCCCCTGTCCGACGTGCTGCAGAACCGAGCCGACGTCCGGGCCGGGCGCGTCACCGTGAGCGGCACGCTCACCCGGGCCACGATCGACAAGTACGCGCCCCGGGGCATCAAGATCAGCGGCAACGGGAGGCGGCTCGTGGCGTCGGGAGAGGTGACGGTGGGGGCGCAGAAGATGCGGTTCAACGCGGAGATGCGGGTCGACGTGGCCGACGGCGGCATCCGGCTCCAGGCGGAGAAGATCCAGGGCCTGCCCGACCAGCTCGCCCACTTCGTGACCTACACGATCCCGTTCAAGGGCGGGCTGCCCTTCGACGTGAAGGTCACCGGGGTCAAGAGCGTGGCCGACGGATTGGAGTTCTCGGCCGAAGCGTCTGACGTGCCCATCCGTGGATGAGCCTGAACCGCTGCGGCCCCCCGTACGTGATGAGGGCGTGAGCGCAGCAGGCACCGCGGACGAGGAGCTCGTACGCACCCTCTTCGACGAGCACGCCGGGCCACTCTACGGGTACGTGCTGCGACTCACGGGTGATTCCGGACGTGCGGAGGACGTGGTGCAGGAGACGCTGCTGCGGGCCTGGCGGCACCCCGACGCCCTCTCCGGCCGTCCCATCCGGGCGTGGTTGTTCACGGTGGCGCGTAACCTCGTGGTCGACCAGCACCGCGCCAGGAAGGCGAGGCCGCAGGAGACCGGCGACGAGGCGCTCGCGGTCCTGCCGGCCGACGACGAGCTGGAACGGGCGGTCGAGTCGTGGGCCGTGGCCGAGGCGCTGGCCGCGCTGCGGCCCGAGCACCGCGAGGTGCTGCTGGAGGTCTACTACCGGGGGCGATCGGTGAAGGAGGCGTCGGCGACGCTGGGCATTCCGCCGGGCACGGTCAAGTCGCGCACCTACTACGCGCTGCGCGCGCTCAAGCTGGCACTTGAGGAGCGGGGGCTGGCGCCGTGATGACCTGTGAAGAAGTGCGCATCGCGATGGGCGCGCACGCCTTGGGCGCGCTCGAACCCGACGAGGCGCTGGAGATCGACAACCACCTGGCCACCTGCGAGACCTGCGGCGCCGAGCTGCTCGAACTCGAAGGCGTCGCCGCCTTCCTCGGCAAGGTGTCCGAGCGCGACGTCGAGCTGGTGGCCAGCCCGCCGCGCCAGGTGCTCGACCGGCTGCTCAACGCCCGCGCCCGGCGGTACCGGCGCGGGCGGCTCGTGCTGGCCGTGGCCGCCTCCGTCGCGGTGATCGCCGTCGGCGGCACGGTCTGGACCGTCACCCGCCAGGACACCGCGCAGCAGTCGGCCGCCGCGCCCGCGGCCGCCCCCGGGTCCTCGGCGGCCGACGACTCGCTGAAGACCGAGTCCTACGTCGCCAGTGACGCCGCCCCCGACACCCGGCTCAAGAAGGCCGTCCCGTCACCGAGCACGATGCCCACGAAAACGGGGAGAACCGCCGACGGCCGGGCGTTCAAGGGCGAGAACCCGGCCAAGGACTACTACGCCACGGTCTACGCCCTGCCCGGCGGCGCGACCACCGAGCTGCTGGTGACCGTGCGGAACGTGCCGGTCGGCACCGAGTGCAGCCTGGCCGTCTACGACGACGGAGGGCGGCGCGAGATCGCCGGGAGCTGGACCGTCAGCCGCGAGAGCTATCGCAAAGAGACCGTCTTCCAGATGGAGACGCCGGTCCTCATGCGGAACATCACCCGCTTCGAGGTCGTCGACCAGGCAGGACGCGTCCTGGTCGAGGTCGCCGGCCCGGCGCGGAAGTAATCGCGGGCCGTCATGGTTGCAGCCTGAGGTGACGGGCCTGTGGATCGCGCTGGCGACGCTGGCGCTCGGTACGGTGATCGGGGTGGTACGTCTGCGCCGCGACGGACGGGTGCGCGCGGCGGCCGGAGAACGGCTGACCGCGGACATGCTGGGCGCCGCCATGGGCGAGCGGGCCACGCTGGTGCAGTTCTCGACCGCGTTCTGCCAGCCCTGCCGGGCGACCAGGCGGGTGCTGGCCGACGTGAGCGCGCTCGTGCCCGGGGTGGCGCACGTCGAGATCGACGCCGAGTCCCGGCTCGACCTGGTGCGCCGGCTCGACATCATGCGCACGCCCACAGTGCTTGTGCTGGATCCGTCAGGGAACGTCGTCAAGAAGGCGTCCGGCCTGCCGCGGAAGGCCGACGTGCTGGCCGCGCTGGGGGCCGCGATCCCCTCCGGGGAGTCATCGCCGTCTCACGAACTGTCTCAGAACTCGGACGAGATGTGACAGATGGCGAGACGACGAGTAGTGTCGACGCCATGAACCCGTCGACAGAGCTGCTCACGAAGCGGCGCGCAGTTGATTTCTGCCGCGTCGCCACCGCGCTCTGTCGCGCTGCCTGAGGACGGTCACCGCGGACATCTGGTCCGCCCCATCGCCCCCTTCAGGAGCATCCTGTGATGCGTGCTGATCCCAGAGCCCTGCGCTTCGCCGCGGCCATCACCACCCTGGTCCTCGCTCTCGTCCTCGTGACGGGCAGCGCGTGGCTGCTTGCCGCCCAGGCGGTGGTCTTCGCACTCGGAGTCGCGCGGCTCTCGCCGTACACGATGCTCTTCAAGGCGCTCGTCAAAAGCGCCCCGAAGGAGACGGAGGACGCTCGCCCGCCGCGGTTCGCGCAGGGGGTCGGGCTGCTCTTCGCGGTCGTGGGGCTGGCCGGGTTCGCCGCCGGGATCACATCGCTGGCCCTCGGGGCCACGGCCGCGGCTCTCCTCGCCGCCTTCCTCAACGCAGCCTTCGGATTCTGCCTCGGCTGCGAAACGTACCTGCTCACCCGCCGTCTACTGCCCGCCGCCAACATGGAGGTTTCCGAATGAGCCGCTCCGCCGCCCTGGTGGACGCCGACTGGGTCGAGGCCAACCTCGACACCCCTGGCGTCGTACTCGTCGAGGTCGACGAAGACGTCAGCGCCTATGACAAGGGCCACATCCGTGGCGCCGTGAAGGTCGACTGGCGGCAGGACCTGCAGGACCCGGTCCGCCGCGACTTCGTGGACAAGACCGGTTTCGAGGCCCTGCTGTCGGACCGCGGCATTTCCAACGATGACACCGTCGTGCTCTACGGCGGCAACAACAACTGGTTCGCGTCCTACGCCTACTGGTACTTCAAGCTCTACGGCCACCAGGACGTCAAGCTGCTCGACGGCGGGCGCAAGAAGTGGGAGCTCGACTCCCGCGAGCTGGTCCGCGACGTGCCCGAGCGCGCCAAGACCCAGTACGTCGCCCAGGAGCAGGACTCCGCGATCCGCGCCTTCCGCGACGACGTGGTCTCCGCGATCGGCAAGCTCAACCTGGTCGACGTGCGCTCGCCCGACGAGTTCACCGGCAAGCTGCTCGCCCCGGCCCACCTCCCGCAGGAGCAGGCCCAGCGCGGCGGCCACGTGCCCACGGCCCGCAACATCCCGTGGTCCAAGGCCGCCAACGACGACGGCACCTTCAAGTCCGACGACGCGCTGCGCGCCCTCTACGGCGAGGCCGGCGTCGACTTCGGCAAGGACACCATCGCCTACTGCCGCATCGGCGAGCGTTCGGCGCACACCTGGTTCGTGCTGCACGAGCTCCTCGACCAGGCCAACGTGAAGAACTACGACGGTTCGTGGACCGAGTACGGCTCGCTCGTGGGCGTGCCGATCGAGCTGGGAGAGGCCCGCTGATGACCACTGCACAGGGTTGCGGAGCGCCGGAGCAGACCATCGCGCTGCCGGCCGGGATCGATCTGTCCAACCAGGCCGTCATCCAGGGCGTGGTGACGGGCGCCACCACCGCCTACGCGCGGCTGCTCGACCACTCCGGCGAGTTCACCGGTGAGGTCGTCGTCTCCGACGACGGCGTCTTCCGCTTCTTCGCCGCGCCCGGCGACTGGACCGTCCGCATCATCGCGGGCGGCGGCGTCACCCGGGACGTTCAGGTGGAGGCCAGGCTGGGTGAGGTCTCCCAGCTCGCGGTCGCCGTCTGAGCCCGACAGCGTCAAGGCGGGGCCCGTGTCCACATCGGACACGGGCCCCGTCCCCGTTCCGGGCGGACGCAACCGAAACCGGCGCGGCGGTGTTGGAGAGATTGTGAGTGGAACCGACTGCCTCGACCCGGTGCGCAAGGCGCTCCTCGACGACCTCGACGAGGGCTTCGCCGAGCTGTACGCCGCCCACCGCGGCCTGGTCTTCTCGACCGCGCTGCGGCTGAGCGGGCGCTGGGCCGACGCCGAGGATCTCACCGCCGAGGCGTTCCTGCGGGCGTACCGGGCGCTGGCGGGTTACGGGCCCGACCGCGTGGCCGCGTTGCAACCGCGGGCCTGGCTGATGACGATCCTCATGAACATCTGGCGCAACTGCGCCAGGGCCAAATCCCGCAAACCGCCGCCCGACCTGCGTGACGAACCCGTGGACGAGCCCGACCCCGCCCAGAACGTCGAGGAGGCGGCGGTCCGCAAGGAGACCGGCGACGAGCTGTCGGAGCTGCTCGGCCTGCTGCCCGACGAGCAGCGGGCCGCGGTGGTGCTCCGGCACGTCGTCGACCTGCCGGTCAGCGAGATCGCCACCGTGCTCAGGATTCCGCAGGGCACGGTCAAGTCACACGTGTCGCGAGGGCTGCGGCGGCTCCGTGAACTGGGAGGTGCCCGATGAACAACGATTCGCTACTGGCCGGGCTGGCCGGGCTGGCCACCGACGCGCCCGACGGGCTGCTCGACCGGATCGCCGCCCGCTGGGTGAGCGTGCCCGCGCCGATCGGCGAGCTGCGCGTGGCCTTCACCGACCAGGGCGTGGCGTACGTGCACGCCGGCGACGACTTCGCCGCCTCCTTCAGGAAACGCTTCGGCCGGCCGCTGCTGGCCGCCGAACGGCCGCCCGCCGGGCTGCTGCCCGCGCTGCGCACCGGCCGCCTGGGCAAGCTGCCGCTGGACCTGCGCGGCGTCAGCGGCTTCCAGCGCGACGTGCTCGACGCGGTCAGGACGATCCCGAGGGGCGAGGTCAGGCCGTACGCGTGGGTGGCCGCGCAGATCGGGCGGCCGCGGGCCGTACGGGCGGTGGGGACGGCGCTCGGCGCCAACCCGGTGCCGCTGCTCGTGCCCTGCCACCGGGTCGTCAGGTCCGACGGCGTGACCGGCGACTACGTGTTCGGCCCGGCGGCCAAGGAACGGCTGCTGCTGGCCGAGGGCGTCGATCTCGACCGGGTGCGCTCGCTGGCCGGGGAGCGGGTGTTCTACCTGGCCAGCGACACCACCGGCGTGGTGTGCTTCCCGACCTGTCACAACGCCCGCCGGATCACCCCCGCCCACCGCCACGGCTTCCGCAGCCTGGCCCAGGCCAGGGCGGCCGGCTACCGGCCGTGCCGCACCTGCCGGCCCGCTCAGGTGGAAGGCTTGGCCGGGTAACGCATCAGAAGGGTCGCGCGCACGACGTCGGGGCCGTGCGCGCGGTAGCCGTGGGGGACGTCGGCCAGCCAGGAGATGTGGTCGCCGGGCCCGGCCGTGAGCGGTTCGTGGATCGGGCCGGCGCTGAGCGTGCCGCTGAAGACCGTGACGTGCTCGCTGACGCCCTTGTGGTGGGCGGGGGAGGTCTGGGTGATGCCCGGCGGCACGCGGACGCGGTAGAGCTCGTAGGTGACGCTGTCGTCCTCGAAGACCTCCAGCAGGTCGGCCTCGATGGCGGCGCCGCGCATGGTCCGCGGTTCGGGCGGGGAGTCGAGTATCGCTCCGATGGGCACGCCGAGCTGCGCGGTGATCGCCCAGAGCGTCTCCAGCGTGGGGTTGCGGGTGCCGGTCTCGACGCCGGACAGCGTGGCCTTGCCGATGCCTGCCCGTTTGGCGAGCTCGGACAGCGAGACTCCGCGCGCCTGTCGCAGCCGTCGCAGCCGATCACCGACGACGGCGGGGTCCTGGTCGAACGCGGGCAGCGGGTCCATGACGCCATCGTGCCGCACGGTTCGTCCGATGTGGACCGCCGATCCTTCGGCTCCCGGATTTGTCACTGCTCGGAAATGGTCCGCGAACACGCTGGTCACCGGGTGTCCGCGAGTTGCGGCTGCGGCGTAAGGGACAGACCGCTACGATTCAGCAGATGTCCGGATCGACAGGTGTGATGGCGCCGCCCCGACCTGGGTCAGCGCCGGCTCAGCGGATGCCGTCGCCGTACTCGCTGCCCCTGCACGCGCTGCGCCTCGCGGGGAGATGCGCGCTGCCGCTGATCCTCTGGTACGCGGCGGGCCAGGTCGTGCGCTTCGCCTTGCTGTACGCCGCCACCGAGCTCGCCTACGGCGACTTCCGGCAGGTCCGGCTGGTGGGCACGGTCACGTTCCTGACCATGATCGTCCTCGCGGTGATGACGGTCACCACGGGCATGCTCTACACCCTGCGCGGCGCGCTGTGGGAGATGCGTGCCCGGAGGAGCGAGGGCGTCGAGGACGAGCGCTTCTTCAGGGTGCTCGACCGGGTGGCCCCCGCCTTCGCGGTGCTCTACCTCTCATGGGGCTGGCACGTGGAGGACGCGCGCGCCCTCCAGCGCATGGACCTGAACCACCACTTCTACGACATGACGTCGGCGGCCTGGTTCGGTGAGAAGACCCAGGTCGGCAAGGGGCTGACCGACCTCGACTGGCGGGTGTCGCTGGGCGCGATGGTCGTGCTGTTCGGCCTGAAGTGGCTGTTCGCCAAGTTCGTGGAGCAGGGCAAGGGCAAACTGTTCGGCTTCGGCGCCGCCTTCTCCGAGTTCGCCTTCGTCTTCTACGGCCTGAACGCCACCGTCGCCATCGCCGGGCTGCGCTCGGACTGGGTGGAGCACCGCAGCGTGGTCGCCGGCACCGAGGACCTGGTGGAGCAGGCGGAGAAGAGCGTGCCGCTGTGGAAGACGGTCACGGACGCGGTGGGCGACTTCTGGCCGTACTTCATCGACGGCGTCGCCGTCCCGCTGGCCTGGCTGACCATCGCGATGCTCGTGTTCGGCGCCTACTCCGACGAGACCCGCAGCCTGTTCAAGGGCACCCGGCTCGAACGGGGCGTGGACCGGCTGGAGGGCAGCCACGACCTCACCAAGAGGTCGTTCGACCAGCTCACCGGCGGCTTCCGGGACCGCTGGCTGCCGCTGGCCAACTCCCTGCGGATGATCATCAAGGGTGGCGCGCCGCTGTTCGGCATGATGTGCCTGTGCTACGTCGTCCTCACCGTGGGCGCCGAGTACGCCGAGCGCGCCGTGGTGACGCTCGTCGGCTCGCAGGCCGAGTGGGCCTGGACGTACAAGCAGGGGCCGGTGACGTTCGTGCGCGAGATGGTCGTCACCGTGCTCACCATGGCGCTGCTGGCGGCCACGTACGACCTGGCCGCCACGCGGGCCAGGCTCAAGGGCGAGCCGCTCACCGACGTCTGAACCGCAGCACGTCCGCTTCCGGCTTGCCCGCCTTCTCGCGCTTGAAGAAGTCCGCCGTGGGGGTGTCGGAGCGGTAGTCGCTGGGCGTGAAGGAGAGCTCGACCTCGTTCGCGACCGGCGTCGGGACGATGGCCATGCCTTCGATCTTGTACTCCTTGCCCAGCTCCAGCCGGTCCGTCGGGCGATCGCCCGGCTCGAACTCCACGGTCCAGCTCCGGCCGGCGCGGTCCTCCAGCTTGACCTTGCCCGGCGCGGCGGTCATGGTCGCGCTGCCCTCGTCGAGCAGCTTCTGGGTGATGTCCACCTTCAGCCAGGTGACCTCGGGGCCGTGCTTGCTGCCCTGAGGGGCCGGGACGGTGCTCAGCGCGGCCTTCCACTCGATGTCGTGGAGCTTGCCCGACTGGCCGGGGGCGACGGAGATCTCCCTGACCGTGATGCCGTCGGTGATGGTCGTGTCGTAGAAGACGTAACCGTCGTACGTGGTGAGGCCCATGGCGACGACGGACGCCACGACGGCGCCCACGGCGACCAGGGCCAGCCGGCCGCGGCTGGGCTGCGGGGGCTCCTGCGGCGCCGGCGGCTGCTCCGGCGGCACGGAGCCCGCGCCGGGAGCCGCGCCGGGAGCCGCGCCGGGGGCCGCGCCGGGGGCCCGCTGCGGGGACGGCATGGTCATGCCGGGGCGGATGGCGGGCAACGGCTGCGTGCTGCGGCCTCCGGAGGACTCCCGGGGGGCGGGCGGCCAGACCTGCTGATCGGGGTGCACGTACCGGCCGCGTTCCGGCCCCTGCTGCCCGAACCCGTGCCCGGCGGACGGCTGCCCCCCGAACCCGGCCCCTGACGCCCCTTGCCCGAACCCGGTACCCGTCGCGGGCGTGCCCTGCCCGAAAGGCCCCTGTGCGGGGTTCTGCGGTGCTTCGGGCATCCGGGGGCCACCGGGCGCTCCCGCGCCGGGCATACCGTACCCAGGGGGCGGCGTGGGGTGGTTCGGGGGCGGCGAGGCCGTACGGCGGCGGCGGGGCCTGGGCGGCCTGGCCGGCAGGGGCGCCTGCGGCTCCGGCGCGGACGCCTGCCCGGGCGCGGGGAACGCCGGGGACGCCGGAGCCGCAGGCGGTCCCGGAGGCGTCGCCGGGCCCGGTGGCGGCGGGGGAGGCGGGAAGGCCGAAGGAGAAGGGTCCTCGGCCTGGTGGTCGTTCCTGGGGGCGAACCAGTCGCGCTCGTTCGTGCTCACAGTGCGATCACTTCTTGACGGTGGAGTAGACGGCCTGCGGCGAGGCCGCGAGCTTGCGCGCGGCCTCCTCGTCGAGCCCGAGGTCGACCTCGACCTCCGGCTGGAACGGCTCCACCACCACCTCGGCCGGCAGCCCGAAGACCACCCGCGCCCCCGGCAACGCCGATGGAGGAACCTCGAAGAAGAACCGCCCGCTGACCCAGATGTCGGGCTGCACCCACGTGTTGGCCAGCGTCAGAGGGCTCGCCACGCGGTCGGTGGCGTCGAACTTCTTGCCGTCCGTGGTCAGCAGCTCCGGCTGACCCAGGTGGTACGGCTTGAGGCTCGACTTGGCCGAGGCGGTGACCACCAGGAACAGGTTGTCCGTCGCGATGGTCTGGTCGCTGTTCTGGATCGTCTTGGCGGCCACGAACGAGTCGAGCCGTACGGTGAACCGCCGGGCGTCCACGCTCTCGCCCTTGACGCCCTTGTACGTCACCTTGGCGCTCGCCTCGTTGGCGGACAGGTGGAACGTCTGGAGCCCGACGGCGGCGGCCGCCAGCAGCAACCCGGCGCACGCGTTGAGCAGCGTCGAGCCCCGCTTGCGCCCGCGCCCGGCGTGGCGGTCGGGACGGCCGGGCCGGTCCGGGACGGCGGAGGAACGCGGCTGGGTGGCGGTCATGCCCCCTCACCCGCCTTGACCGGCATCGTCACGCGGGCCTTCACCTCGGGGAAGAACTTGTCGTCCTTCTCCTCGGCGATCATCTGCCAGCGCAGCCGCTGGTCCTCGAAGCCGGGGACGTACTCGAAGGTGGCCACGTCGACGGTGACCTTGTCCGGCGGCCGTTCGGTCGCGCCGAGCCGGTAGCGGACGAGGACCTGGCTGGTCACGCCCGGATGGAGCTGCCGGGTCTCGTCGCCCTTGTTCACGGCGTAGACGAAGGGCCCCGACTCCTTGGGGAACTTGGGGCTGATGGCCACGAGCGAGTCGGCGAAGGACTCGCCGAGCCACGCCTGTTCCGGTTTGGCGGGGTCGGGAGGCAGGCCGACGCTGGACGTCTCGTCCCCCTTGTTGGTGACCTCGAAGACCAGCTCCACGAACCGCTTGTCCTCGTCGAACTGGGTCTCGGCCTTCTCCACCTTGACCCGCGACTCGACGAAGCGCGTGGAGTAACGGCCCTGGTCCAGGGTCGCGCCCTGGGCGAGCAGGTCCGGGCCCTTGTCGGCGGCCTCGTTCAGCCCGCCCAGCAAGGCGGTGATGCCGACGGCCGTGACCGCCACGAGAGCCACGATGGGCACCGCCACCGGGCGTCTGGGCCTCGTGTCGCCGGAGGGTTCCGTCATGGGTATGGATGGTAATAGGTCACGCTTGCCCCATCTGCCGCAATGCTCCCTTCTGGTGGGTGGAATTGCCGCGAACCCTGCCGCTACGGGGGTGGAAGCTCATACGCTGTCACGGAGCGGAAAAGGGCTGGCCCCTGCAACTAACGACATATCGCGGCCGGAGGGTCACGTGGCGGACGTGCATCCCGAGCATGCCCAGCTCCAGGCGGACCGCATCTACCTGGGGTGGCAGTACATGCTGCTGCATCCCGACCCCGGACCGCCGCCCAAACGGCCCTCGCCGGTCCAGGAGCCCGCGCCGGCCGCGGAGTCGTCCGAGCGCGCGGCGGCCGAGGCGCTGCGCCGCGAGCGGCTCCAGGAGGACATGCTCAACCGGCCCGTACGCGTCATCCGGGCCATCAGCCTGACCGTGTCCGTGCTGATCCTCGTGGCCGCGTTCAGCGGCTACCTGGGGTGGTCGTTCGCGATCCTCGGGCTGGTCGCGGCCGGAGGGGTGGCGGGCATCTGCACCTACGCCCTGCTCCAGGGTGACCGGGCGGTGCGCTTCAGGGTGCTCGAACAGCAGGCCAGGGACGACCGGCAACGTCAGGAACGTGACAAAGAACTGTTCCGTGCCCAGGAGGAGCACGCCCGGCGCTACCGCGAGTGGCAGGAGTCCAAGGAGCGCCACGAACGCCAGCTCACCTGGTACGCCGTCGCCGTCCCCGACGAGATCGACCGCATCGACGTGGCCGGCGGCACGCTGCCGGGCTGGTCCGCGCTGATCACGCTGCTCGGCGCCACCCGGCTCTACAGCGGCGGCCACCTCACCGTGCTCGACCTGTCGGAGGGCGCGATCGCCAAGGACCTGATCGAGCTGGCCCGCAAGGGCGGCGACGACCCGCTGGTCTGGGTGCTGCCGGTCGACCTGCCCAAGCTCGACCTCGGGGCCACGCTGAAGCCGGAGGCGTTCGCCGACGTGCTGGCCCACGTGGTCAGCGTGAGCGAGGAGCAGCGCACCACGCGTGACCTCAGCTTCGACAACGCCATCCTGGAGCGGGTGCTCGAAGTGCTCGGCGAGAACGCCACCATCAGCCAGGTCACCGCCGCCCTGCGGGCACTGGCGCAGGTCGGCGACCCGCGGGACGACCTGCGCTTCGGCCTGATCACCGCGACCCAGCTCGAACGCATCGGCACGCTGTTCGGCCGCGGCGTGAGCGACCGGGTGGTGATCGAGCGCGCCTGGGCCCTGGAGTCGCAGCTGCGCAAGCTGGAGACGCTCGGTACCCAGGCCGTGCGCCTGCCGCCCGCCCGGCTGCGGGTGGTGAGCATGGACCGGCAGGCCGGCGTGTTCGGCAACCGCGTGCTCGGCACGTACGTGGCCACCGCGCTCACCCACATCCTGCGCCAGTCGCCCGCCTCCGACCGGCCCTGGTACCACACGATCATCGTGGCGGGCGCCGACAAGCTCCGCGGTGACGTGCTCGACCGGCTCATGGACGCGTGCGAGACCTCCCGTACGGGGCTGGTGCTGACGTACCGGAGCCTGACCCCCACCGTGAAGGAGCGCCTGGGGCGCGGCCACGCGGCGGTGGCGTTCATGCGCCTCGGCAACGCCGAGGACGCCCGGGTCGCCAGCGAGCACGTCGGCACCGAGCACCGGCTGGAGCTGGCCCAGCTCACCGAGACGATCAGCGACGCCCTGCCGGGCCTCGACGGCGGCTACACCTCCACCATCTCCCAGGTCGACGACGACCGGCACGACCGCGGCGACGGCCACGCCGACCTGGTCGAGGACATCACCGAGTCCACCGAGTGGGGCAGGACCGCGGACAAGATCTCCGAGACCGAGCGCGTGCTGCACCGTTCGCGCGAGTTCCTGGTCGAGCCGCACCAGCTCCAGCAGCTCCCCACGACGTCCGTGATCGTCACCGACGCGACCGCCGAGGGCCGGCGGGTGCGGCTGGCCGACGCCAACCCGGCCATCCTGACCTTCCCCAAGACCACGCTGGGCGATCTGGAGGAGGTGCGCGAGGCCGTGCTGGCCCTTGAGGCGGGCGACGAGGGCGCCGACGGAGAGCCGCCACCCAACCTCGGGCCACCACCGCCACGCCTTGACTGGCGCAAGGGCAGGCAATGACCTGGTCAAGGGCGTGGTGAGGAGCTGACGATCGGCGGGACTTTACTGAGAACCGACTGTGGGGGAATTGAAAGATGCAGCCGAGTGTCTCGCTGAGCGGGCCCTGGTATCGGATCCAGTCGATCGCCGCACCCTCGCGAAGCTCGTCGGCGGAATGGGATTTCGTCACGGTGCTGCCCGCCGTGCTGTCGGCGGCGCAGCGTGACCGGCCGTTCGTCATCGGGTGGCTGTCGCGAGGTTCCGGCGCGCCGCTCGAACTGATCACCAACGCCGGCCCGCTCTCGCCGCCGCGCCAGCCACGCCGGGCGACCGACGTGCCCGGCCTGCCGACCGGGCCGCAGCCACTGCTGTTCCCCGGCGGCGCGCGGGGCATCGAGCTGGACGAGGAGTACCTGGCCGACCTGGCCGACCTGGTCTGGACGCCGTGCCCCGGCCGCCAGGCGCCGCCGCTGGGCGGGCGGGGGCGCGAGTTCGCCGGGTCCGACCCCGACGAGCTGAGGCGGCCCACGCTGTTCGAGTCGACGCTGGTCACGCTCATGTCGCGGCCGTTCGCCTGGCTGGTCGTGGCCGAGCCGACCGACCTGCTCGACGCCGAGGTGGCGCACCTGCGCACCCAGCTCAACGTCCTGCGGCAGTACGGCGACGCCTCCGAGCGCTCCCGGTTCGACGCCGAACGGGCCGAGCGCCGCATGCAGGAGCTCGACGCCTTCCGCGAGGCCGGCCTGTGGAACGTGCGGGTGCTGGCCGGCGGCGCCACCGCCGAGGAGCTGCGGCAGATCGCGCCCGTGCTCGTCGGGTCCGTCGAGATGAGCCACCACCCGTACCGGCTGCGCAGCGCGCACGGCGCGGTCTACGCGCTGTCGGAGGCCCTGGCCATCACCATGCAGGACCCGGCCGACAGCGCCGCGGCGCCCTTCGCCGCCACCGCGGGCGCGCTGGCCGCGCTGGCCGGGCTGCCCCGGCGCGAGGTCCCCGGCGTACGCGTGCTCGACTCCGGCTTCTTCGACGTGACCTCCGAGGCCGACGGCGGCGAGCTGGAGCTGGGCGAGATCCTCGACGGCCAGGACAGGGGGGTGGGCAGCTTCCGGGTGCCCCTGGCCACGCTCAACAGGCACGCGTTCGTCACCGGCGCGACCGGCTCGGGCAAGTCCCAGACCGTCCGGCACCTGCTGGAGCAGCTCAGCGAGGCGCGCATCCCCTGGCTGGCCATCGAGCCGGCCAAGTCCGAGTACGCGGCCATGGCCGGCCGCATCGCCGATCCGGTGACGGTGATCAATCCCTCGGCGCCCGAGGGCGTGCCGCTCAGCGTCAACCCGCTCGAACCCGAGCCCGGTTATCCCGTCCAGGCGCACATCGACATGATCAGGGCGCTGTTCATGGCGGCGTTCGACGCCGAGGAGCCGTTCCCGCAGATCATGTCGCTGTCCCTGCAACGGGTCTACGAGGCCACCGGCTGGGACGTCGTCACCGGCGGCGCCGTGCCCGGCTCGAACGTCCCGCCCAGCGTGCCGACGCTCGAACAGCTCCAGCAGCACGCCATGGACGTCATCAAGGAGATCGGCTACGGCCGCGAGGTCCAGGCCGACGTCGAGGGCTTCATCTCGCTCAGGCTGCGGTCGTTGCGGGTCGGCTCGGCCGGGCGCTTCTTCGAGGGCGGCCACCCGGCCGACATCGGCGGCCTGCTGGAGCGCAACGTCGTCCTCGCCATCGAGGACGTCGCCAACGACGAGGACAAGGCGTTCCTCATGGGCACGCTGATCATCCGAATCGTCGAGCACCTGCGCATGCGGGCCAGGAAGGAGAAGTCGGCCGGGCTGCGGCACGTCATCGTGATCGAGGAGGCCCACCGGCTGCTGCGCGACCGCGGCCACGGGCGGGCCTCCACCCACGCCGTGGAGCTGCTGGCCGGCCTGCTCGCCGAGATCAGGGCGTACGGCGAGGGCATCGTGGTGGCCGAGCAGATCCCGACCAAACTCGTCTCCGACGTCGTGAAGAACACCGCGCTGAAGGTCGTCCACCGGCTGCCCGCCGAGGACGACAGGAAGCTCGTCGGCGCGGCCATGAACCTCAGCGACGAGCAGTCCAGGCACGTCGTGTCGCTCCAGCCGGGCTCGGCCGCGGTGTTCGCCGACGGCATGGACCGGCCGTTGCGGGTGCGCGTCCCGCTGGGCGAGTCGCGGGAGAAGCCGCTGCCGGGCCCACAGCCGCCCATCCGCGGGCGCAGATCGGCCGCCTGCGGGGCGCAGTGCCGTACCGGCCAGGCGTGCACCCTGGTGGAGCTGAGGGAGGCCGACGTCCTCGCCGACGGGCCGGACTGGGCGTGGCTGCGCATCTGGTGCGACACGGTCGTGCTCGCCTTCGTCAGCAATCGGCCGCTGCCCGGCGTGCCGCGCGCCCTGTCGGCGTCCTGGGCCGAGCTGCCCGCCCGCCGCCGCGAGTGCCTGCTCGCCACCCTGGTCGAACGCGCCGTCCAGCGGCGGGCCTGGTCGCTGCGGAGCTGGTTCGACCCGGCGCTGCTCACCGAGAAGGCCGCCGAGGTCGCCGCGCGGCTGCTGTCCGGGGCCGAGGCCGGCGGCGACCGTCCCGGGGCGTCGTGGGTGATCCCGCAGGTGCGCTGGCTGCACGAGGTCGACCGGCTCTTCCCGTACGGCCAGCCCGCCCCCAACCTGCGCAGCCCGGCTCCGCCCATGGAGTACGCCCTGTTCCGCGGGGCCAACGGCAACGGCGGCGCCGACCTGGTGCACGCCGAGCTGCTCGGCCACCGCGCCAAGGCCCTGCGCCACCACCCGCTGTCCATGGAGGTGGACCACAACCGGGCCCTGGCCTGGCGGGTGATCCTGGGCGACGACGAGAACGAGAACGTGCAGCGCGACATCACGAACGTGGCGATCGGCATCGAGGCGTCGGCCAGGATCAGGCACGTGGGCCAGACGATGGGCGCGGGCTGGCTGGAGGGCGTGCTGTCGTGGCCGCAGCGGTTCGTCCTGCCGTTCGAGCACGGGGGAGCCCCGGAGATCGCCTTCGTCGAGGCGCCCTCGTCCTGACGCCCCCGGGGCGCCACGGCTAGCGGTCGCGGCGGCGTTCGAGGCGTTTGCGCCGGGCCACCTCGCGCTTGTGCTCGGCCAGCTCGCGCCGCCGTTCCCGCCGCCCCTGCGCGGCCTCCTGCCTGCGGCTCTCCAGCTCCAGCCGCATCGCCTCCTGGGAGGCCGTGCTCCGCACGGACACCTGCGCCGCGGCCCGCGCCGCCAGCTTGGCCGCCCGCTTGGGGTTGACCCGCCGCACCCGCTCCCCGGCGGCCACGGCGGGCGCGGCATGGGCCTGCTCCAGCAGGGGGACGCCATGGCGCATCAGGAACGCGTGCAGCTCGGGATCGGTGGGCTCGGACCCGAGGGTGAACCGGGTCGCCCGCAGCCGCCCGCCTTCGGCGACCTCCAGCACCCCGACCCAGAACGGGCCGTCCAGGTAGACCGACAACGTGACCATCTTCTCCGCCCTTCATCCAGACATGCCGGGAAAACGACCTGGACAGGCCGCTTCCGGCACACCGGACATCCCTGGAAGGGCGGATACGTGAGGCTTCGCCCGGGCTACCAACCGGGCCGCGTTTTCGTGTGCAACTCCAGAGTACGACTCAACGGCGACTAGGATCCATGGGCATGACCCAGCTTCCTCTGCGGGCTCAGCTCGCCAGCGCCCTGGGACGCAGCGCCGCCACGCTCTCGCGGATGACCGGGCGCGGTGACGGCTCGGTGATCGGCGGCAGGGTCGGCCTGCTGCTTGAGCCCGACCTCCTGCGCAAGCTGGCCCGCGACCGCAAGCTGGCCCTGGTCAGCGCCACCAACGGCAAGACCACCACGACCAGGCTGATCACCTCCGCGCTGCTGGAGATGGGCGAGGTGGCCACCAACGCCTTCGGCGCCAACATGCCGGCGGGCCACGTCTCGGCGCTCTCCCAGCAAAAGGGCGCCCCCTACGGCGTGCTGGAGGTCGACGAGAAGTACCTGCCGGAGGTGCTCGACACCACCGGCGCGGGCGTCGTCTGCCTGATGAACCTCAGCCGCGACCAGATGGACCGCGCGGCCGAGATCTGGCTGCTCGCGCAGAAGTGGCGCAGGGCGCTGTCCGGCAGGCCCACCCACGTCATCGCCAACTGCGACGACCCCCTCGTCACCTGGGGGGCCTCCACGGCCGCCAAGGTCACCTGGGTCGCGGGCGGGCAGCGCTGGAAGGAAGATTCCTGGTGCTGCCCCGAGTGCGGCGGCCCCCTCGACCGCAAAGACGCCGACTGGTCCTGCCGTGAGTGCACCTTCCACCGTCCCGAGCCGCAGTGGATGCTCGACGACGACGTCGCCGTCGACCCGCGCGGGCAGCGCTGGCTGCTCGACATCCAGCTTCCCGGCCTGGCCAACCGCTCCAACGCGGTGATGGCGCTGGCCGTGGCCGACGCGTTCGGGCTGCCGGTCGACCGGGCGCTGCCCCGGCTCCGCGAGGTCACGTCGGTGGCCGGCCGCTACACCACGGTCGAGCGCGACGGCCGCCACGCGCGGCTGCTGCTGGCCAAGAACCCGGCGGGCTGGCTGGAGGCGTTCGACGTCGCCGACCCGCAGCTGCCGATCATCCTCTCGGTCAACGCGCAGGGCCCCGACGGCCGCGACACCTCGTGGTTGTGGGACGTCGACTACCGCATCCTGCGCGGCCGTCCGGTCTTCGTCACCGGTGAGCGACGGCTCGACCTGGCGCTCCGCCTCGACGTGGCCGACGTGCCGTTCACGTTGTGCAGCTCGTTCTCCGAGGCGCTGGCCATGCAGCCGCCCGGCCGGGTCGACGTGATCGCCAACTACACCGCCTTCCAGCTGATCCGATCGGAGTTCGGACGTGCCCTCTGACAGCGCCCTCAGCATCGTCTGGATCTACCCCGACCTGCTGAGCACGTACGGCGACCAGGGCAACGTGCTCGTCCTGGAGCAGCGTGCGCAGCGCAGGGGCATCGAGGTCGAGACCGTCTACGTCCGCTCGGCCGACCCCGTGCCGGAGAGCGGCGACATCTACCTCATCGGCGGCGGCGAGGACCGTCCGCAGATCCTGGCCGCCCAGCGCCTGCGCCGCGACGGCGGGCTCCAGCGGGCCATCGCCCGGGGCGCGGCGATGCTGGCGGTGTGCGCCGGCTACCAGATCATGGGCAGCACGTTCGGCGGCGAGGAGGGCCAGCCGGTCGACGGCATCGGCCTGCTCGACATCGCCAGCTCGCGCGGCCCGGCGCGGGCCGTGGGCGAGCTGGTCGCCGAGGTCGACGCCGCGCTCAACCTGCCCACGCTGACCGGCTTCGAGAACCACATGGGCGTCACGCACCTGGGCCAGGGCGTGCGGCCGCTGTCCAAGACGGTCGCCGGGGTGGGCAACGGCGACGGCTTCGAGGGCTGCTACGCGGGCCACGTGGTGGGCACGTACCTGCACGGCCCCGCGCTGGCGCGCAACC
This sequence comes from Nonomuraea sp. NPDC047529, assembly GCF_040642995.1. Lineage (NCBI taxonomy): Bacteria > Bacillati > Actinomycetota > Actinomycetes > Streptosporangiales > Streptosporangiaceae > Nonomuraea > Nonomuraea sp. NPDC047529. Next base: position 66,005 of record NZ_JBEYTJ010000034.1, read on the forward strand.
CCGCCCTGGCCGACCTGCTGCTGTCGTGGCGCGTGGGCGACCTGACGCCCCTCGACGACTCCCGCTACGAGGCCCTGCGCCAGGAGCGGCTCAACACCGTGCTGTCCGGCTGACGGCCTAGTAGATCAGGGCCTGGGCGCCTTCGCTGACCGCCTCCTCGACGAACGCGGGCGCGCCGGCGATGCGCACGCCCTCGATCACGTCGTCGACCGTGATGTCCCGGCGGGCGGCGCACTGCGTGCACAGCGTCACCCGGCCCGCCGCCAGGACGGCTTCCAGCAGGTCGGCCAGCGGCGCGGCGTGCGGCAGGCTGAACTCCTCGGCCCGGCCCGGCAGGGCGAACCAGGACGACTCGCCGGTCAGCCAGAGCGAGACCGGCACGCCGCTCGCCAGCGCGGCCGCCGCCACCGTGAAGGCCTGGTTGCATCGCTCAGGGGCGTCCGCCCCCGCGGTCACCTTGATCACCAATGAACGTGCCATGGCGTCACCCTAACCCCGCCGCACCTGACCCCACACGTACGGATCGGCCTGGGCGCTGCCGAACGGCGACCAGGCGAGCCGCGTCTGCCCGGTCCTGTCCTTGGTGTCGGAGTCGTAGACGAGCACGTTCGCTCTCAGCGCGGCGGGCGGGGCGGGCAGCAGCGCGAGCGGGATGCGCACCTCGACGCCGTAGCCGCCGTGGTGGGCCGCCGCGGCCACGCGTACCCGCGGGGCGGGGCCCTGGCGGGCGTCGGCGTCGCGGGCGGCGCACGGCCCGCCCCGGGCGGTGTAGGGCAGGACGCCCAGCTTGAACGTGGTCGAGGTGTCGTCGGAGTCGCCGCGCGGGTCGAGGGCGATCTCGACCGCGTCGGTGCGCCAGTGGCGCTCGCACTCCCCGAGGGCGGCGCCGCGGGCCTCGTCGGTGACCTCGACCTGGACGTAGAGGTCGTCGCCGTGGCGGGCCAGCCGGGCGGTCGCGGCGCAGTCGGCCGCCGCGCAGCGTTCGCCCTCCCAGTGCGCCAGGCGCAGGGCGGGGCCGGCGTACTCGCCGGGGGAGGCGACGCCGTCGAGCACGGGAGCGCGCCCGGCGACCGGCAGCGTGGTGGCGGGCGGCTCGGGATAGTCCGGCTGTGCCCTGTTGGCCAGCCAGGGCAGGCCGACCGCGCGCGCCCAGTCGCGGAACTCGGCGTACAGGGGGCGAAGACCGGCCTGCTCGACGACGGGGGCGGCCACCGGCCGCCCGCCGTCGAAGACGACCGAGAACCAGTCGCACCCGAACGGCCCGGCCACCTTCGCCGGCCGGGAGGCGAACCCCTGCGTGCGGTACGCGCGCTCGGCGTCGCGCTCCCGCTGGGCCCACGTGCCGCGGTGGCGCGGCGATCGGACGCCCTCCCAGACGCCGAGCTGCGGCAGCCCGGTGGCCGGGTCGCGGAGGCCGACCGTCGCGCAGCCGGGGCCCATGGGGCCGCGCAGCCCCCAGTTCTGGGTCAGCAGCCGGGAGGCCCGCCAGGGCGCGCCCGTCCCCGGGAACGCGGCGGGGTCGGCGGCCAGCCGGAACGCCTCGACGGCCAGCCGGGCGGCGAGCTGGTGCCCGCCGTGCTGGTTGAAGGGCCGCGGGTCCATCGTGACGACGGTCGTGGGCGTGGTGGCCCTGATCGTCTCGACCATGCGCCTGAGGGTGCCCGGCCCCCACGCGCGGGCGGTCAGGGGCGCCGACAGCGTGTACCAGAAGTCCGGTCTGTCCAGGTAGAAGACGTCGCGGATGCCCGCGTGCGCGACCGCCTCGCGCTCCTCGGCCTCCCTGATCCGGCCGAGCGCCGCGCCCTTCTCCGGCCCGGCGGCGTTGCCGCCGCCCTCGCCGCGGGTGACCGTCACGACGCCGGTGGTCAGCCCCAGGCGTTCGCGCCACTGCCCGAACGTGGACAGCGACTGGTACTCGTCGTCCGGATGGGCGCCCACGAACAGCACGTCGACGTGCGGCGGCACGGCCCAGGCATCCAGCATCGCGGCTCCCCCCGACGGAACGTCTCCCCGATTCAGAAGGTTAGCCACCGGCGCTAGGCTTGGTGAGCATGGAAGAACCTGAGGTGCATCCCGCTCTGGAGCAGATCGCGTTCCTGCTCGGCCGCTGGGAGGGCGCCGGCGTGGGCGGCTATCCGACGATCGAGAGCTTCAACTTCGGCCAGGAGATCGAGTTCGGCCACAACGGCAAGCCGTTCCTGACGTACGTCAGCCGCACCTGGCTGCTCGACAACGACGGCAACCGGGTCAGGCCGCTGGCCACCGAGTCCGGCTACTGGCGGGCGCAGCCCGACCGGCAGATCGAGGTGGTGCTCGCGCACCCGACCGGCATCGTCGAGATCTACATCGGCGAGGTCGTCTTCCACAAGATCGAGCTGCGCACCGACGTCGTGGCCCGCACCTCCACGTCCAAGGAGTACACCGCGGGCCACCGCCTCTACGGCCTGGTCAACGGCAACCTGATGTGGGCCTACGAGATGGCGGCCATGGGCCACCCGCTCACCGACCACATGTCGGCCGAGCTGAAGAAGGTGTCCTGAGCATGACCTCGCCCTTTCCCCCCGAGGCCGTCGAGGCGATCAAGCGCCACATGAACGACGACCACACCGGCGACGCCCTGGTCATCGTCCGCGGGCTCGGCGGCCGGCCGGGGGCCACCTCGGCGGTGACCAGCGACGTCGACGCCGAGGCGATGGAGTTCACGGTCGACGGCGGCGAGCGGGTGCGCGTGCCGTGGGGCGGGACGCTGACCGAGCGCGCCCAGGTGCGCAAGGCGGTGGTGCGCCTCTACCGGGCGGCCTGCGCCGAGCTGGGCATCGAGCCGCACGGTGAACACTGAGGGAAGAATCGATCGGAGAAACAAAGAGGGCCCCGGGCAACACTCCGCCTGCCGAGCAGACGGGCCGGATGGACCATGGCCGGGATGCGTCATCCCGCCCTCCGGCTGCCAGGGGCCCCGGTGGTTGCCTCGGATTCGCTTGCGACACGAGACAACAGTCCGCAGCGCTAGCGGACAACCACCTCGCTAGCCCGACTATGACTATCCATTATTCGGACCACCTCCTTTCCGCGTACTCATGAAGCTATGCGGTCGCGCGCGCCGGGGGCAAGTAATTATCGGACGGCCGCGAACAGGCGATCGTGCGCTTTACACTCGGGGCATGACCGAGACGCAGTGGCACGAGGAACTCCGCGCCAAGGGCTACCGGGTCACCCCGCAGCGGCAGCTCGTGCTCGAAGCGGTCAAGGATCTGGAGCACGCGACGCCCGAGGAGATCTGCACCAAGGTCCGCGAGACGGCGCGCGGGGTCAACATCTCGACCGTCTACCGCACGCTGGAGCTGCTCGAAGAGCTCGGCATGGTCACCCACACCCATCTCGGCCACGGCGCGCCGACCTACCACCTGGCGGCCGAGGCCGACCACGTCCATCTGGTGTGCCGGGGGTGCGACGAGGTCTTCGAGGTGCGTCCCGAGCTGGCCGAGGGGCTGGTGAAGGGGCTCGACGAGGAGCTGGGGTTCGCGGCCGACGTCCATCACCTCACGGTGTTCGGCCGGTGCAGCAACTGCCGCTGACCCGCGGCACCGGCGTCGGGCGCCGTCGCGCGGGCGGATAGCCTTGAGGGCATGCGTAGCCCTCTGCTCGATCTCCCCGGCGCCGTCGCGGCCGACGGGCCGGACGCCGACGTAGCCGCGCACTATGGCGACCTGTTCGCCGAACAGCGCGCGCTGGCCAAGGGTGAGGCGGTCGTCGACCGCAGCAACCGCGAGGTGGTCCGCATCTCCGGCGTCGACCGGCTGAAATGGCTCAACGACCTGACCTCGCAGAAGCTCGACGCGCTGCCGCCCGGCCAGTGGACGCAGACGCTCGACCTCGACCTCCAGGGCCGCGTGCTGCACCACCTCACGCTGGTCGACGACGGAGAGAGCGTGCTGGCGCACGTCGAGCCCGGCACGGCCCAGAGCCTGATCGACTACCTCGACCGCATGCGGTTCATGCTGCGCGTGGAGGTGTCGCGGGCCGACGACCTGGCGGTGCTCTCCACGGCCACCGAAGACTTCCTGGTGCCGCGCGCGGAGCTGGCCGACCATCTGGGCCGGCCCCTGGCGGGGCTGTGGGCGTACGAGGCGCTGCGCATCGAGGCGCACCGGCCGCGGCTCGGCTTCGAGACCGACCACAAGACGATCCCCCACGAGGTCGACTGGATCGGCTCGGCGGTCCACCTGAGCAAGGGCTGCTACCGGGGCCAGGAGACGGTCGCCCGCGTCCACAACCTGGGCCACCCGCCGCGCCGCCTGGTGTTCCTGCACCTCGACGGCAGCGTCGACACCCTGCCGGTGCACGGCGACCCGGTGATCTTCGAGAGCCAGGAGGTCGGCGTCGTCGGCTCGGCCGCCCGCCACCACGAGCTGGGCCCGATCGCGCTGGCCGTGGTCAAGCGCACGGTCCCGGTCGACGCGCCGCTGCTGGCCGGTGGCGTGGCCGCCGCCCAGGAAGTCGTCGTGCCCCCCGACGCCGGCCGCAACGTCGCCATCGACCCCTCGCTGCGCCGCCGCATCCGCTGACCCGTCAGGCGTCGATGTCGAGGACGAGCGTGATCGGCCCGTCGTTGACCAGCGAGACCTTCATGTCGGCGCCGAAACGGCCGGTCTCCACATGGGCGCCGAGCGTCCTCAGCTCCTCGACCACGGCCTCCACCAGCGGCTCGGCGACCGGCCCAGGGGCCGCGGCCTGCCAGGTGGGGCGCCTGCCCTTGCGCGCGTCGCCGTAGAGGGTGAACTGGCTGATCACCAGGAGCGGGGCGGAGACGTCGGAGCAGGACTTCTCGCCGTGCAGGACGCGCAGGCCCCACAGCTTGGCGGCGAGTTTGGCGGCCTCGGCGCGGGTGTCGGTGTGCGTCACGCCGACCAGGACCAGCAGCCCAGGCTCGTCGACCGCGCCGACCGTCTGCCCCTCGACCTCGACGGAGGCCGAGCTCACTCGTTGTACGACTGCTCGCATGGCATCCCATTCTGGCGCAGAAAGAACTGTTCGTAGACTCGTGCCGAAAGGGGGCGCGTTATGTCGCTGATTGTCGAGGTTGTCCGGTCGGGGTTCGTGGAGTCCACGCATCAGGCCCGCATGTTGACCGTGGACGCGCGAGGCGTGCCCGTGGAGACGCGGGGAGCGGTGCACGTGCCGGCCTCGCCGCGATCGTCGATGAAGCCGCTGCAGGCGCTCGGCATGATGCGCAACGGCCTCCAGCTGGAGGGGGAGCTGCTGGCGCTGGCCTGCGCCTCGCACTCCGGTGAGGCGTTCCACGTGGACGGCGTGCGGAACATCCTGGCCGGAGCGGGCCTGGATGAGTCCGCCCTGCTGTGTCCGGAGGACCACCCGTTCGAGCGCACCTCGATCGAGTTCGGCAGGGTCTACATGAACTGCTCCGGCAAGCACGCCGCCATGCTGGCCACCTGTGTGCTCAACGACTGGCCGCTCACGACGTACCTGGAGCCCGCGCACCCGCTCCAGCGCGCGATCCGCGCGACGGTCGAGGACCTGACCGGCGAGCGCGTGGCCGCCTCCGGCGTGGACGGCTGCGGCGCGCCGCTGTTCTTCGTGTCGATGCTCGGCGTCACCAAGGCGTTCAGGGCGTTCCCGCTGGCCGCGGAGGGCTCGCACGAGCGGCGGATCTTCGACGCCATGCGGACCTACCCCGAGTGGACGTCCGGCACCGACCGGCCCGAGGCCAGGATCATGCGGGCGATCCCCGGGCTGATGCTGAAGGCGGGCGCGGAGGCGTTCGACGCGTTCGCGTTCGAGGACGGCCGGGCCGGCACGATCAAGGTCGAGGACGGCTCCACGCGGGCCCGCGTGCCCGTCACCGTGGCGGCCCTGCGCTCGCTCGGCCTGGACGCCCCCGAGCTGGCCGAGCTGGCCCGGCCGGCGCTGCTGGGCGGCGGCCGGCCGGTGGGCGAGTTGCGGATCCGCTAGAGGCTGCGGAACTGGCGGCTGGCGGAGATGGCCCCCGAGGTCGTCGTGGTGAACGTGCGCATCGACCCGGCGAACTTGGACAGGTCCCACTCCGCCGGCCCGTGGTACCAGTAGAGGTTGTCGGCCTGGTGGCCGTTGCCGGTCACCGAGGCCACCACCCGCGCCCAGTGCTCGACCCCGTCGAAGATCACCGCGTACGGCAGGTAGCGCGAGAACAGCTCCACCCGGTGCTGCTCGGGCACCTCGCCCAGGTCGCCGGAGAACAGGTACTCGCGGAAGCCCATCGTGTGCGCGAGCGCGGCCGAGCCCTTGGCGGTCTTGGCCGGCATGTACTGGCCGCCGACGGCCAGCGCGCCGCCCGCGATGACCAGGGCCAGCCCCAGCAGCCCGTACGTGGTGAACCAGGCCAGCCCGACCGTGGCCAGCAGGCCCAGCCCGATCAGCACGACGCCGATCGTCGTCCACCGGGTGCGCTCGGTGTCGGGACGGCGGGCGAACCAGCCCTGCGCGACCACGTCGGTGTAGAGCGCGTCGCGCACCTTGCCCAGATGGCCGGTGAACGAGCCGGACAGCTGTGACAGCAGCACCGTGTCGCGCCCGTCGAAGACGGCGTCGTACAGGGCCCGCTCGTACGGCAGCAGCGCGTTGACCGGCGCGTTCGGCAGCCTGACCAGCATCCAGTCGGGAGCGTCGTAGGCCTGACGGGGCTGCTCGTCGATCCGCAGGTAGCCGCGGACGGCCAGGTCGACGATGGTGGCGGTGACGTCGACCACGTCGGCCTGCTCGTCCACCAGCGTGCCGATCTGGCCGGGACGCACGCCGTCCGGCGGGGTGAAGTGTCCGTTCTGGATGGGATCGACCGTGCCCTTCTCATGGCCCGCGACCCGGGCGTCCCGGCCGCGCGTCCAGTAGAGCAGGCCGACGCCGCCGAGCAGCAGCACCAGCAGGCCGGCCAGGGCGCCGCCGGTGACCAGGTCGAGGGTGAACGCCGAGGCCAGCGAGAAGCGCCTCTCCAGGATGGGCGCCCCGGAGCTGGAGCCCTTGGGGTAGCCGACGACCACCGTCAGGGCCTGGCCCGGCGCGAGGTTCTCCTGCTCGAAGTCGGCCTGCGTGCCGGTGTGGTCCATCGTGGCCGCGGTGCAGCCGATGGCCGAGGTCAGGTCGCCGGCGAAGCACGACAGGTTCTGCACCTGGCCGGGCCCGTGGACCTGGACGGTCGCCTTGGCCACGGCGACGTTCCAGCCGCTGACGGCGAACCAGCGCAGCTCCTCGACGCCGCCGGAGGTGGTCACCGCGCCCTTGACGTCGTACTCGACGGTCTGGCCCGTCACCGTCAGGACGTCGCCGTCGAGCTTGCCGCCCTTGACGTTGGCGACCTGGTAGACGCGGTCGTTGCCGTCGTCGTAGCGGGTCCTGGTGAGGAGGGTGCGCTTGAGGCCGCCGGACCCTCCGGTGATCTTCTCGACCACGTGGAGCGTGCCGTCCTTGGCGAGCGTCATCGTCACCTGGTCCGTGATCCCGGCCTCCGCCAGGGCGGGGGTGGCCAGCAACGTCAGCGCGGTGGCTCCCAGGGCGGCCAACGTGAGTCTGAAACCCGTCATGGCGGGACATCGTAGCGGTTGCGGGTGTCAATCCAGGGTGATGCCGTCGGCCGCCCGGCGCACGCTCTCGGGCGAGGCGGCCATGCCGGGGTTCTCCAGGGCGAGAGCCTGGTTGAGGGCGACGTAGGGCCGCATGCGCCGCTCGTACCGGTCGAACGCCCCCTCGGGGGCCCGGCCCAGCTCCTCGGCCAGCACGTACGCCCCCACCAGGGCCAGACTGGTGCCCTGCCCCGACAGCGGCGAGGGGCAGTAGCCGGCGTCGCCGATCAGCGCCACCCTGCCCTTCGACCAGCGGTCCATCTCGACCTGGGCCATGGCGTCGAAGTAGAAGTCGTCGGCCCGCCACATGGCCTCCAGCAGCTTGGGCGCCTGCCAGCGCAGCCCCGAGCAGTGCTCCTGGACCAGGCGCCTCTGCTGCTCGACGTCGCGGTGGTCGTAGCCGAGCGGGCCCGCGGCGAAGCCCATGTTGACCTTCATCACCGCCGTGTCCCGGTCGCTGAACAGGCCGAACCCGGCCTCGCCCTCTCGATGCCAGACCTGCCAGTGGTCCAGGCCGAGGAAGTTGTCGGCGGTGTAGATGGAGACGTACATGCCGAGGTGCTTGAGGAAGGGCTGCTCCGGGCCGAAGGTCAGCTTCCTGACGTTGGAGTGCAGCCCGTCGGCGCCGATCACGTAGTCGTAGCGTTCCCGGACGCCGCTGTCGAAGGTCACGTCCACGCCTCCGTCGTCCTGGGTGAGGGTGGCGACGGAGTCGCCGTACCGGCAGGGGGCGTCGGTGACGGCGTCGAGGATGGCGGTGAGGTCGTCGCGGGCGATCTCGACGTCCGGGCTGTCGAGCCGGCCGCCGCTGACGGTCTCCTCGGTGCTGCGCATGATCTCGTTGCCGTCGCCGTCGTACATGGACATGCCGCGCATGGTCGTCCGGGCCGCCCTGACCTGCTCCAGGATGTCCATGCGGTCGGCCACGACCAGGGCGGCGCCCCGGAGGTCGACGGCCTGGCCGCCCTTGCGCGGGCGCGGGGCGCGCTCGACGAGCGTGACCTCGAAGCCGCGCCGCCGCAGCCAGTGGGCCAGGGCGGGACCCCCGACGCTCGCCCCCGAGACGAGAACCTTCATGATGCGCTCCTTGCTGTTGACGTCGTACGCACAACTGAATGTACGACGTACATACAGCGGCTCACAAGGCTGCGCTGATAAGATCTGTACTAGTACAGAGAGAGGGACGAGATGACCGCTCCGCCTTACGCGCGCATCGTCGAGGACATCAGGCGGCGCATCGCCGACGGCCGCCTGCGGCCCGGCGACCGGGTGCCCTCCACCAGGCAGCTCGCCCGCGACTGGGAGGTCGCGCTCGCCACGGCGGCCAAGGCGCTGACGGTGCTGGCCCGGCAGGGCGTGGTGGTGGCCGAGCCGCGCGTCGGCACGGTCGTGGCCGAGATCCGCGGCGGCGGGGCGCGGCGGGCCCCCGTCCCGTCCGGCGACGACCTGACCCGCGACCGCATCGTGGCCGCCGCCGTCGAGATCGCCGACGCCGACGGGCTCGCCGAGCTGACCATGCGCGGCGTGGCGGGCCGGCTCGGCGTGGCCACCATGTCCCTCTACCGGCACGTCGGCGGCAAGGACGACCTGGTCATGCTCATGATCGACCAGGTGATCCGCGAGTTCCCGCTGCCCGACCCGCCGCCCGACGGATGGCGGGCCAGGCTGGAGACCGCCGCCCGGGTGCAGTGGGCGGGCTACCGCACCCACCCGTGGATGGCCAGGGTCACGTCACTGACCAGGCCGCTGCCCTCGGCCAGCCTGATCGCCCACACCGAGTGGGTCATGCGCACGCTGGAGGGCTCGCCCCTCGACCCCATGAGCAAGATGCACGTGCACACCCTGCTGTTCAGCTTCGTCCAGGGCCTGGCCGCCAACATCGAGATGGAGCAGCAGGCCCAGGCCGCGACCGGCCTGACCGCCGACGAATGGATGACCAGCAGGGAAGGGGAGCTCCAGGCGCTGGCGGAGTCGGGGCGGCTGACCGCCTTCACAGGCGTCGTCGAGGAGCTGGGCGGCGAGTTCGACCTCGACCTCGACCGGCTCTTCGCCTTCGGCCTCGACGCGCTGCTCGACGGGCTCGCCGGGCTGGTCGAAGGGCGCTAGTCGGAGATCGCGATGCGCAGCCGGCGGAAGCCGCGCCCCTTGCTCTCGATCTTGGCCACCTTGATGCGGCCGATCTGCTTGGTCGAGGCCACGTGGGTGCCGCCGTCGGCCTGCGTGTCGAGGCCCACGATGTCGACGATGCGCACGTCCTGGACGGCCTCGGGCACCAGGTTCGTGGCCGTGCGGATGATGTCGGGGATCTCGAACGCCTCCCGCCTGGGCAGCACGCGCACGTCGATGCGCCGGTCGGCGACGATCTCGGCGTTGCAGGCGTCCTCGACGGCCTCCTTGAAGCCGGGCGGCACCTCGGGCAGGTTGAAGTCCATGCGGGCGCTCAGCTCGTCCATGTTGCCGCCGGTGACCAGGCAGCCGTAGTCCCTGAACACGACGCCGCACAGCACGTGGAGCCCCGAGTGCGTACGCATGAGCGCCGACCGGCGGGCGTCGGCCACGGCCGCCTCCACCACCGTGCCGGCGGGCGGGATCGGGTCGCCCTCGGCGGGGATCAGGAAGAGGTCGTCGCCTTTGCGCACCCCGACGATGCGCGTCTCCACACCCTGCCAGACCAGAACTCCGTGATCGGCCGGCTGGCCGCCCCCGCCTGGATAGAATGCCGACCTGCTCAGCACGATCCCCTCAGGCGTCGCGTCCAGCACGACGGCTTCGAAGTCCCGCAGGCTCTGGTCGGACAGTTCGAGCCGCTGCGTGCGTCCGTGGAGGTCGGCGGTCATATCGGCAGCCTAGTGCCCCGGGGTGATAATGCGTGGCCTGATGCTTCGAGGAAGAATCGCCCCGGTCATCGCGATAATGGGGATTTTTGCTGGAGTTTCGGCATGTAGTAGTGCAGTGGCCGGTACGCCGCCGCAGCGGGCGCCCGAGGCCGTCCCTCCGGCCCGCCCGGCGGTCCCGGTGATGATGTTCGTGGGTGACAGCTTCACGGTCGGCTCAGGGCCCGTGCCGCCCTGGCGGACCTACGCCTCGGAGTCGGCGCGCCTGCTCGGCTGGCAGCCGGTGATCGCCGGTGCCGGTGGCACCGGCTACCTCAACGAGGGCAAGGTGGGCCGCACGTTCCGGCGGTCGTTCGAGGAGGAACTGGCCTGGCGGCCGGCCCCCGACGTGCTGGTCATCTCCGGCGGCCACAACGACCAGCGCTGGAGCACCGGGCAGGTGCGCGAGGCGGCCACCGGCCTGCTCGCCGAGGTGCGCCGCCGCTGGCCGGTCACCAAGGTCGTCATGGTCGGCCCGATCTGGCTGGAGGACACCCCGGCCAAGGCCTATCGCGTGCGCGACGCCCTGGCGGAGGTGGCGGACGCCGCGGGTGTGCCGTTCCTCGACCCGATGCGCCGCAAATGGGTGACCGGCAGGCCGTCGGAGACGGTGTTGCCCGACGGCGTGCATCCCACGTTCGCCGGGCACGAGCGCATCGCCGCGTGGCTGGCGGGCGAGCTGGCCTGATCTACCAGGGGCCGTAGGGGCCGCTGTTGCCGCGGCCCATGCCCTTGACGGCGGGCTTCACGTCGACGATGTAGATGGTGGCGGCGATGACGGCCAGGATGGAGAACAGGCCGATGCCGTTGAGCCCGATGAACCTGAAGCCGCCGACCAGCATGAAGTCGTTGAAGTAACCCAGCGCGCCGCCGCCGGAGAGCAACGTCGCCAGCGCGAGGATGAGCAGCCAGATCTTCTTCTGCAGCTTGCCCGCCGAGACGAACGCGTTGGTCGGCACCCGCGCCGCGTGGACCAGCGCGTAGACCGACATGCCGAAGATGACGGCGGCGAGCACCAAGAAGAGGAAGTTGAAAACGCCGTTGATCATATTCATGTTGCTGGCTCCACCCAACGCCGCGAAGAAATCGGCCCCAGCCTAATAGGCGTCCCCGACAAGCGGGCACCGGAAGAGAAAAGGGCCCGCCTCCGGGGAGGCGGGCCCTTTCGCTCGGTCAGGCCTTGGCCCGAGGGGCGCGGGTCGTCTTCTTGACGGGCTCGGCGACGGGCGGCTCGGCGGCCTCCGACACCTCCTCCAGCTCAAGGGCGGCCTCGCCGGTCGTCTTGCTGACGACCTTGCGGCCACGGCTGGCGAAGTCCTCGTAGACCTCGGTGGCCTTGTTGCTCAGCTGGTCGGCGTACTCGCGGGCCTTCTCGGGGAACTCGCGGACGAAGCCCTCGGCCTTGTCGGCGTACGCGCGGGTCTTCTCCGGCAGGTCCTTGGCCAGCTCCGAGCGGCGGGACTGGAGCTGGCGGAGCTGCTCGGGCAGCTCGCGCAGCTTCTCCACGGCGAAGTCGCCGGCGCCCGCGAACGCGTAGAAGGGCTTGGAGTCGGTGAGCTTCTTGACCTCGGTGGCGAGCGTCATGGGTTAACCTTCCTTGGTTTCCTGGGTGACGGTCCCGTTGCCGGGGGAGGCCGCGTAGGGCTCAAGCGCGGCGAGATACTCCTCGGGCAGCGGCGGCTCGTCGTCCGCGGTGGAGTCGTGCTGAGGGCGGGCGTTCTGGGAGGTCTGCTCGCCCTCGGTGCGGTTCTCCTTGCGGAACGATTCATAGATGTCGATCAGCACCTGGCGCTGGCGCTCGGTGAGCAAGGTGTCGGCGTTGATCGCGGTGATCACGTCGCTCGGCGGCTCCCGGTCCTCGATGAGGCCGGCCTGCACGTAGAGCGCCTGCGAGGAGATCCGCAGACCCTTGGCGATCTGGTTGAGGATCTCCGCGCTCGGCTTGCGCAGCCCGCGCTCGATCTGGCTGAGGTAGGGGTTGGAGACCCCTGCCGCCTGCGCGAGCTGGCGCAGCGAGATCTTCGCCTGTTGCCGTTGCTCGCGGATGTATTCGCCGATCGAGCCGACCTTCGGTAGTGCCATACCGACAGTCTGCCGTCCCGTGCTTGCAATTGCAAACGGAATGGCTAACACCAGCAAGCAGTCAGAGCTGGTAGACCCACAGGAAGGGTGTGGCGGTGAGCAAGCTCACAGAGAGGGCGAGGTAGCCGTACCGGACAGATGCTGACAATTCCGGCGCCGGCTTGATCAGGCGGTCCACCCGGGCCATGACGTGGTGCGCGTGCACGCCGAGCATGCCCTGCGGGGTCGGCAAGGCGCCGGCCGTACCGAACCTGAGCAGCGCCGTGGCCAGCCTGCGCGGCGAGCAGTAGCGGCGGGCACGGTCGTCGGCGGCCATCTCGATCAGCAGCTCCACCTGCGCCTGTGCGTCGGCCACCACCTTCGACCAGGGCAGCGCCCGGCGCAGCGCGGCGAACGGCAGCAGCACCAGGTCGTGCCGCTCGCGCACGTGGGCGGCCTCGTGCGCCAGCACGGCCGCCATCTCGTCGGACGACAGCAGCTCCAGCGCGCCCGCGCTGACCACGACCTGCGAGCGCAACCCCGGCACGCAGTACGCCGCCGCGCTCGGATGGTCGAGCACCCGCACCCCAGGAACGCCGGGATCGTCGCGGGAGATGAGCGCGAGCAGCACACGATGCCGCCGCCGCGCGCGCAACGCCTGCACGCCGGCCGTCAGCAGCACCACGACCAGCACCGCCAGCGAGGTGAGACCGGCGATCATGGCCAGCACGTGCAGCGGGTCCCACGCCTCGGACGGCGTCTCCCCGCGCGCGAAGGCGATCAGCCCCGGCAGCACGCCCACGTCGTAGGGCGTGACCGCGTAGGCCAGCATGGCGCCGGTGGTGGCCAGGCCCCAGGCCACGCCCAGGGACTGCCAGACGATGATGGCGAGTTTCGGGGCGCGGGAGGTCCACCGGGCCGTCGTGAAACGCCAGGAGCCGAGCGCGCACGCCGTGGCGAGCGCCGCTAGCACCGCTGCCGTGATCACTCTTCCTCCAGCTCCGTGAGAGCTCTCCGCAGGATCTCCGCCTCCGGGCCCGACACGGCCTGGGCGAAGCGGGTCAGGGCGGCCGAGCGGTCGCCCGTCAGGTCCAACGCCTCAAGCATAAGCTCGGCGATGTAGGCGTCACGGCTCGCGGCCGGTTCGTAACGCCACGCGCGGCCGTCCCTGGTCCGATCCAGGAAGCCCTTGCGCGTGAGGCGGTCGAGTACGGTCATCACCGTCGTGGGGGCGAGGTCGCGATCGGCAATGAGCCTGCCGACCTCGCGGGCGGTCAACGCGCTGTGCTCCGCCCAGAGGATGTCCATGATGCTGCGCTCAAGCTCGCCAAGACCCTTCACGCCCTTCAGGGTAGCTCTACAAAGCGTCGAGCTGGCATCCGGGAGCGGCAAGTGGCGACGCGGAACCGCGGCTGGCAGGCTGGGTGAGATGAATGTCACGTTGGTGCAGGGAGACATCACCGAGCAGCGGACCGACGCGATCGTGAACGCGGCCAACTCCTCCCTGCTCGGCGGCGGAGGCGTCGACGGCGCCATCCACCGGCGCGGCGGGCCGGAGATCCTGGCGGAGTGCAGGCTGTTGCGCGCCGGGCACCTCGGCGGGGGCCTGCCGACCGGCCAGGCCGTCGCCACCACCGCCGGGCTGCTGCCGGCCCACTGGGTGATCCACACGGTGGGGCCGGTCTACTCCAGGTCGCAGGACCGCTCCGAGCTGCTGGCCTCCTGCCACCGCGAGTCGCTGCGGGTGGCGGACGCGCTGGGCGCCAGGACGGTGGCCTTCCCCGCGATCTCCACCGGCATCTACGGCTGGCCGCTCGACGACGCCGCGCGCATCGCCGTGACCGCCGTGCGCGCGGCCGGGACGTCGGTCGAGGAGGTCAGGTTCGTGCTGTTCGACGCCGCGGCCTACGAAGTGTTCCGCGGGCAGCTCTCCTCATAGCCGAGGTGTTCCGCGCCCGGCTCTCCGTCTTCAGCGCGGGTCCGCCGCGGGCAGCTCTCCTCTTAGCGCGGGTCCACCGCCGACCAGGGCAGGGTGAGCTCGCCGAGCCGCCACCTCGCCGGGCCGCCGAGCGGCGGGCGCACCGCCACCGGCCACTGCCCGGCCAGCAGCCGTACGGACGCCAGCCAGCGCTGCCGCAGCCCGTGCACCCCATAAGGGGCGCTGACCGCCCACGCGTGGTCGAAGTCGCGCAGGAACGCATGGATGCGCTCGCCCGGCACGTTCCGATGGATGAGCGTCTTCGGCAGGCGGTCGGCCAGGTCCGAAGGCCGCTCGAAGGCGTCGAAACGGGCGGAGAACGTCAGGGTGTGCGGGCCGTCGGGGGACAGGCCCACCCAGATCGCCCGCCGTCCGGTCTCGGAGGAGGTGCCCTCGACCAGGACGCCGCCGGGGGCCAGCCTGCCGCAGAGCACGTCCCAGTAGTGCCACGCCTCCGCCTCGCCGTACTGGCGCAGCACGTTGAAGGCGCGTACCAGCGTCGGCGGGCGGGGGACGGGCAGCTCGAAGCCGCCGAGCGCGAAGCTCAGCCCCTCCCGCTCGTACGGCTTGGCCAGGGCCACCCTGGCCGGGTCGATCTCGATGCCGACCACCTCGACGTCGGGCGCGACCGCGCGCAGCCGGGTGAACAGCTCAAGCGTGGTCGTGTGCGAGGCGCCGTAGCCGAGGTCGACGACGAGCGGGCGGACGGCGGCGCGCAGGGCCGGGCCGTGCACGGCGGCCGTCCAGCGGTCGACCCGGCGCAGCCGGTTGTGCCACGTCGTGCCGCGCGTGATCGCGCCGACCGGTCTGGCCATCCGGCTCAGCCACCGCTGACGCGGTGCACCTTGTGCTGTGCGGCCTGGGCGCGCGGCCTGATCACCAGGCGGTCGATGTTGACGTGGGACGGGCGCGTCACGCACCAGGCGATGGCGTCGGCCACGTCCTCGGAGGTCAGCGGGCCGGGGACGCCCTCGTACACGCGGGCGGCGGCCGTCTCGTCGCCGCGGAAGCGGGTGACCGCGAAGCCCTCGCTCCTCACCATGCCCGGCGCGATCTCGACCACCCGGACCGGCTGCCCGACCAGCTCAAGGCGGAGCGTCTCGGCCATCGCGGACTGGGCGTGCTTGGCCGCGACGTAGCCGCCGCCGCCCTCGTACGAGACCAGGGCCGCGGTCGAGGTCAGCATCACCAGGACGCCGTCGCCGGACGCCACGAGTTTGGGGATCAGCGCCTGGGTCATGCGTAGGGAGCCGAGTACGTTCGTGTCGTACATCTGCTGCCAGTCGTCGAGAAGGCCGTCCGTGACCGATTCCATGCCGAGCGCGCCACCGGCGTTGTTGACCAGCACGTCGCAGCGGTCGAGCGAGCCGACCAGCGCGTCAACCGACTCCTGAGAGGTCACGTCAAGCGTCACCGGCCTGATCGAGGGCACCTCCGCGGCCAGCTTGTCCAGCCGGTCGCGGCGCCGTGCGCCCGCCACCACCGCATAGCCTTCAGCGGCGAGCCGCCGCGCGGTCGCCTCGCCGATCCCGCCGCTCGCCCCGGTCACCACTGCCGTTCTCTGCATGCCCTCATCCTGCCAGGGCGAACGCGGTGTGAACCGCGGCAGGGAATGTCGAAAAAATCTGGATAGTTGTATTCCGCTTGGAGGTGATGTCGAGTGAGGCGACGACGGGTCAGCCGGGTCGCGACCATCAGCATGCACACATCGCCATTGGACCAGCCCGGCACGGGCGACGCCGGTGGCATGAACGTGTACATCGTCGAGTCGGCCAGGAGACTGGCGCAACTCGGCGTGGAGGTGGAGATCTTCACCAGGGCCACCGCCCGCGACCAGCCGCCCGTGGCCGAACTCGCCCCCGGCGTGCTGGTGCGCCACCTGACGGCCGGGCCGTACGAGGAGATGGACCGCGCCGACCTGCCCGGGCAGCTCTGCGCGTTCCTGTCCGAGGTGCTGCGCACCGAGGCCATGTACGACCCCGGCCGCTACGACGTCATCCACTCCCACTACTGGCTGTCCGGGCAGGTCGGCTGGCTGGCCAAGGAGCGCTGGGGCGTGCCGCTCGTGCACACCATGCACACCATGGCCAAGGTCAAGAACCTGCTGCTCGCCCAGGACGACAAGCCGGAGCCCCAGGCCCGCGTGGTGGGCGAGGAACAGGTCGTCGAGATCGCCGACCGCCTCGTGGCCAACACCGCCGACGAGGCCCGCGAGCTCATGGACCTGTACGGCGCCTCCAAGCAGCGCGTGGCCGTCGTGAACCCCGGCGTCAACCTCACCGTCTTCCAGCCCGCCTCACAGGGCGCCGCCCGGCAGCGGCTGGACCTGCCGCAGGACGCCCGCGTCCTGCTGTTCGTGGGCCGCATCCAGCCGCTCAAGGCCCCCGACGTGCTGCTGCGCGCGGCCTCGCGCATGCTCATCGACGACCCCTCGCTGCGCGGCCGCCTGGTCGTGGCGTGCGTCGGCGGGCCGTCCGGCAACGGGCTCGCCCGGCCGTCCATCCTCACGGAACTGGCCGGTGAGCTGGGCATCTCCGACGTCGTCCGGCTCGTGCCGCCGGCTCCGCAGGAGGAACTGGCCGACTGGTACCGGGCGGCGGACGTGACCGTGGTGCCGTCGTACAGCGAGTCGTTCGGGCTGGTGGCCCTGGAGTCGCAGGCGTGCGGGACGCCGGTCGCCGCGGCGGCGGTGGGCGGACTGCGCACCGCGGTGGACGACGGTGTCTCCGGGGTGCTGGTGGACGGGCACGATCCGGACGAATGGGCCCGTGTCCTGCATCGTCTGGTCACCACGCCGGAATGGCGTGAGCAGTTGTCGCGGGGGGCCCGTACGCACGCGGCCGCCTTCGGCTGGCAGGCGACGGCGGGACGGCTCATGGAGGTGTACGCGGGCGCCGTCGCGAATCTGCACAAGGTGCCCGTGGCGCTCAACTTCTAGCGGGCCTCATGGCCGTACGGCGCGCGCTCCTAAGCTGTATCCCATGCGCGATGTCGTCGAAGCCGCGCTCAAGGCCGCGGACGTCTCCTACGACGAGCCGCGGCCTGGGGCGTTCCTGGTCAAACTGCCCGGACAGCACAAGCTCGCCACCATGACCTGGCTGATCGTCGGCGAGCGGGTGCTGCACGTCGAGGCGTTCTTCTGCCGCCAGCCGGACGAGAACCACGAGGAGTTCTACCGCTGGCTCCTAGGCAAGAACGGCGGCATGTACGGCGTGCACTTCTCCCTCGACCCCGTCGGCGACGTCTATCTCGTCGGCCGGGTGCCGCTGGCCGCCGTCAGCGAGGAGGAGGTCGACCGGCTGCTCGGCTGCGTGCTGACGTACTCCGACGACTGGTTCGACCGGGCTCTGGAGCTGGGTTTCGCCTCGTCCATCAGGCGGGAGTGGGAGTGGCGCGCCAAACGCGGCGAATCCCTGGCCAACCTGCAGGCCTTCGCCCGTTTCGCCGACCCCGGACGGTGACCTCCTGCCGCTCGGCACGGCGGCCATAGGATTGCCGCATGGCGACTTTGGTGCTGCTACGGCATGGTGAGAGCGACTGGAACGCGAAGGGCCTGTTCACCGGTTGGGTGGACGTCAGCCTGTCGGCCAAGGGCGAGGACGAGGCCCGGCGCGGCGGCCGGCTCCTGCAGGAGGCCGGTCTGCGGCCGGACGTCCTGCACACCAGCCTCATGACCCGGGCCATCCAGACGGCCCAGCTCGCCCTCGGCGAGGCCGACCTGCTCTGGCTCCCGGTCAAGCGCAGCTGGCGGCTGAACGAACGCCACTACGGGGCCCTGCAGGGCAAGAACAAGGCCCAGACGCGCGAGGAGTTCGGCGACGAGCAGTTCATGCTCTGGCGCCGCTCGTACGACGTGCCGCCGCCGCCCATCGCGGACGACGACGAATACTCCCAGGTCGGCGACCCCCGCTACGCCCTCCTTCCGCCGGAGCTCATGCCGCGCACGGAGTGCCTGAAGGACGTCGTCGACCGCATGCTCCCGTACTGGTACGACGAGATCGTGCCCGATCTGGCGGCCGGGCGCACCGTGCTGGTGGCGGCGCACGGCAACTCCCTCAGGGCGCTGGTCAAGCACCTCGACGGCATCGGCGACGAGGAGATCGCGGGGCTCAACATCCCTACGGGGATTCCGCTGGCGTACGAGCTGGACGCCGACTTCCGGCCGAAGGTGCGGGGCGGCCGCTACCTCGACCCGGAGGCCGCCAAGTCCGCCATCGAAGCAGTCGCCAACCAAGGCCGCTGACACGTCCCGAGGGCAAGCCCCCGGCCCTCAAGCCAGGGGCTTCGCCCTGGGGCGCTGCGCGGCACTCTTCTACGGGGGCAAGCCCCGCACCCCCGTGCGAGAGGACTCCCGTCCCCTCGCGCTCCCCGGCGTTGGCCTGGGTGCGCCCGTCGGCCGGTTCAGGACGGATCAGGCTGCCACAGCCGGCTTGACGTGCCCGGACGTCCGATCCAGGGCGGGGCTCGAAGCTGTGGGCGAGTGGGCCGTCGGAGCGGGAAGCTATGTCACTGATGCCGGACAGTGAAATGTGTGGGACGTTCTGCGCCAAGGTGCCTATGCTTTCGGGGATGTGAGCACCTCTGCCAGGGCTGAGCGCTCCTGCCCTCTTCCTTCCCCCGGTGAAGCCGGCGTTCCAGGCGGGACGGTCTGACCGTGCCCATGTGGGAGCCCCACGTCTCGCGCGGACTCGTACGCGTGGTCGAAGCGTCCTGTTGTGAGGAGTACGTCCTGTGCTTCGAAGCGGCGCAGTTCTTCGTACGGCGGGTCGCCGAGCGAGGGGATCACGAGGAGACCGCCAGGGGGCCGTACGCCCGGGCCGCCGCGGTTTGGGGTGAACTGGCGCGGCGGCATGTGTGCAGGAGCCGGGCAGGCGGTCTCGTGACGTGATCAGGGCGAGACGCTCGTCAACCAGAACGTCGGACGCGGGATCAGAACGTCGGGCGCAGGACCAGGCTGACGAACCCGAAGACGTCCCGGTAGACGCGCAGCCATTCGGCGCGGTGGGTGTTGGCCGTCGTGATCGCCTCGCACCGGTCTGGATGGTCGGGATTGTCCAGAGCCCATGAAGCCAGCGACCCCGTCCAGGCCCATTCGTAGTCGTCGAGCTCCTGGCGCGTGCTGATGTGGCCGTGCACCGGCATCCAGCCGTCGGCGGTGACGCGGTCCATCAGGGTCGGCAGGTCGGTGAGCTCGCCCAGCATCTCCACCGCCTCGGGCGAGGGCTCACGGGCCCAGAAACCGTCCCCGACCAGGACGCGTCCGCCGGGAGCCAGGTGCTCGCGCGCCGCCGCGAGCGTGGGCAGCAGGCCGCCGAACGCGTGCGTCGCCCCGACGCTGATCACCAGGTCGAACGCGTGCGGGGAGCTGAACTCGGCGGCGTCTTCACGATGGAGGACGAGACGGTCCCGGACGCCGAGCGCCTCCGCGCTCTCCGCGGCGTGGGCCAGCGCGCCCTCGGCGACGTCCACGCCCTCCGCCTGCAGTTTGGGGTACGCCCCCAGCGCGCGCAGCAGCCACTCGCCGCCGCCGCAGCCGAGGTCGAGCACGCGTGAGTCGCCCTGGGGGAGGGCGCGGTCCAGAAGGCGGCGCACCGAGTCGTCGTCGAGCGGAGCCGCGATCGGATGATCCGCATGGGCGAGTCGGGAGATCTGTTCACGATTCACCGGCGGAGCCTGCCACAGGCGGAGACCACGCCGCACCCGCTTTTCCCCAGGACGCGGGGCGTTTCGCAGGTATCTGAGCGCGCTCGCCGCTGTTTGTCCAGCCGGATCGCGCGTCCCGTGACTCCCACGCCGAAGGGCAGGCGAAGCCGGGCGGCACCCCCCGGATGGTGCCGCCGGGCTTCGGGAAGCGGCTAGCTGGGACGGGCGCCGGTGACCATGTAGACGACGTCCCCCGCCACGCGCACCGCGTGGTCGGCGTACCGCTCGTAGTACCGGCCGATCAGCGTGATGTCGATCGCGGGTTCCACCCCGTGCTGCCAGTCCTTGGCCAGGATGTTGCGGAACAGCCGCCGGTGCAGCCGGTCCATCGCGTCGTCGTCCTGCTCCAGCTCAAGGGCCGACTCGACGTCCCTGGACGCCACGCAGCTGCCGGCCTTGGTGACCAGGTTCTCGGCGATCTGCCCCATTTCCACGATGGTCGAGCGCGTCTCGGGCGGAATCGCCGAGTCGGGGTGCCGCAGCCGGGCCACCTTGGCCACATGGACGGCGAGGTCGCCCATGCGTTCGAGGTCGGTGCCCATGCGCAGCGCCGTGATGACCATTCGCAGGTCCACCGCCACCGGCTGCTGCCTGGCCATCAGCTCGAAGATCGACGTCTCGATGTCGGCGAAGATGGCGTTCACCTCCTGGTCGCGGGAGATGACGCTCTCGGCGAGCTGGAGGTCGGCGTCGAGGAGGGCCGTGGTGGCACGGGAGATGGCCGAGCGGACCAGCCTCGTCATCTCGACCAGCTTGCCCGTCAGGAGATCAAGTTCTTCATGGTACGCGTCGCGCATGTCGTCACCGTACGTGGCGCTTGATGAACGAACCTCTACTGCGAGATGAACTTTCCAGGAAAGGGCCGTTCATCCGCAGGTGAGAGGTCTGTCCCTTGGACTTCGCCACCTACCATCGGAGGCATGAGTGAGATGGCCATGAGCTTCGCGGCCCTGGCCGGGTTCGTCGTGGGAGCCCTGGCGGTCCTGTTCTACAGGAACCAGATCGAGGCTCCGAAGAGGACCGATCCAGCCGACGGCGTCGAGACCGGAGCGGCGCTGCCGCAGGGCGTGGCCTCCGTGCTCGCCGTGCTCCCCTCGTCCGCCGTCGTGCTCGACGCGCACGACCGCGTGCTGCGCGCCAGCTCGGCCGCGCGCGCGTTCGGGCTGGTCAAGGGCGACAGGCTGATGGCCGCGGAGCTGCTCGCACTGGCGAGACAGGTACGCCGCGACGGCGAGATCCGCGAGAGCGAGATCGACGTCGCCGGTCACAAGTTCGGCCAGGAGACGACGAACTTCGCCGTCCGCGTCGCCCCCCTCGGCTCCTACGGCCAGGTGCTGGTGCTGGCCGAGGACCAGACCGAACGGCGCAGGGTCGAGGCCGTGCGCCGCGACTTCGTCGCCAACGTCAGCCACGAGCTGAAGACGCCCGTGGGCGCGCTGAGCCTGCTGGCCGAGACCATCCAGGACGCCGCCGACGATCCCGAGGCGGTCACCCGCTTCGCCGGGCGCATGCAGCACGAGGCCGCCCGGCTCACCTACCTGGTCCAGGACCTGATCACGCTGAGCAGGATCCAGGGCGCCGAACCCATCCCCACCCCGGGCCAGGTCGCCATCGACGAGGCCATCCACGACGCCATAGACCACTGCAACACCAAGGCGGTGGCCAAGGACATCACGCTGGTCACCGGCGGCACCGAGGGGCTGCGCATCTGGGGGGACGACGAGCTGCTCGTCACCGCCCTGCGCAACCTCATCGACAACGCCGTCGCCTACAGTCCCGAGCACACGCGGGTCGTGGTCAGCGTCCGTCCGGCCGGCGACTCCGTCGAGATCAGCGTCAGCGACCAGGGCATCGGCATCCCCGAGGAGTCTCTGGAGCGCATCTTCGAGCGCTTCTTCCGCGTAGACGCGGCCAGATCACGGGCGACCGGCGGCACCGGGCTCGGCCTGGCCATCGTCAAGCACGTCGCCGCGGCCCACGCGGGCGAGGTGTCCGTCTGGAGCAAGGAAGGCTCCGGCTCCACCTTCACCCTCCGTCTGCCCGCCTTCGGCGGCACGGCGGTGGCAGTACCACCCTCGATTCCCCTGGAGGCCGCAAAATGACCAGAGTCCTAGTGGTTGAGGATGAGGAGTCCTTCTCCGACGCCTTGTCCTACATGCTGCGCAAGGAGGGCTTCGAGGTGTCGGTCGCGGCGACCGGGCCAGAGGCGCTCGACACCTTCGACCGCAACGGCGCCGACCTCGTCCTGCTCGACCTGATGCTGCCCGGCCTGCCGGGCACCGAGGTGTGCCGTTCGCTGCGGCAGCGCTCGAAGGTTCCGGTCATCATGCTGACCGCCAAGGACAGCGAGATCGACAAGGTCGTGGGCCTGGAGCTGGGCGCCGACGACTACGTCACGAAGCCGTTCTCCTCGCGGGAGCTGGTGGCGCGCATCCGCGCGGTGCTGCGCCGTCAGGGCGACGTGGTGGAGGAGCTGGAGACGGCCGTCCTGGCCGTCGGCCCGGTGCGCATGGACGTCGACCGGCACGTCGTCGCGGTCCGCGGCGAGCAGGTGCAGCTGCCGCTGAAGGAGTTCGAGCTGCTGGAGGTGCTGCTGCGCAACGCCGGCCGGGTGCTCACCCGCGGCCAGCTCATCGACCGCGTCTGGGGCGCCGACTACGTGGGCGACACCAAGACCCTCGACGTCCACGTCAAGCGCCTGCGCGCCAAGATCGAGGCGGACCCGTCCAACCCGCGCTGCATCCTCACCGTGCGCGGCCTGGGCTACAAGTTCGACGCCGCCGAGGAATGAACGACCCTTGTTCTGGTACGTGGGTTCGTACCAGAACAAGGGTTTTTTCATGCCGTCAGTGGGCCTCTTCGGTGGCCTCGGGAGTGGCGGACGCCGAGGGCGTCGGAGCCGGGGTGGCGTTGGGGGCGGCGGGGTAGTCCTTGAACTCACGGCTGCGCGTGACCACAGGGACGGTCAGGGACACTGTCCCGGCGTTGGCGAACTGGAGGTCCAGGCGGATGCTCTCGCCGCCTCTGAGGCTCGTGGAGATGCCCTCCAGCATCAGCTGCGGCTGCGGCTTGCCGGTGTTGACGAGCTGGTTCGGGGGAAGCTGGATCGGCGTGGCGACCTTCACGGCCCCGACCGAGCCCGCGGAGACGGCCTGGAGGGTGTCGGCGGCGTTCGCGGTGTTGAGGATGTTCAGGTAGATCGGGGCCGAACCACGCCAGGCGAGCTGGGCGCCGGAGTCGGGGCCGAGGATGAACGCCTGCGGGATGTGAATGCCGCGCGTGCCATAAGCACCCTGGTCGATGAGTGCGACCGCCTCGTTAGGGGCGTACGGCTTGTTGGTGTTGGCGTCGAATCCTGCCCCGCAGCCCGCGAGCACGGGGGCTGCCAAGAACGCGGCGGCTACGACAATCCAGCGACGGCTGGTCACGTGCGGGTTCTCCTTGGTCTTGCGCGGTAAGGCGCATGCGTGTTGGGCAGCGCCTACCATATCCACCTGAATCCATGGTCATATCCGCACCCCTGCAGGTCATTCGCTATGTCCGGAAATGCGATTCATACAGTCGAGGACTTGTCAAGCCCCAATATGCGGCTTTGACCTGCAGTTATGAGGATTTCACTGTTCCGGGAGCCTGTGGACGCGTGGTACCCTGGAGTACAGCGGAAGGGGTACTTGTCACATGACTTTCCAGGTCGGCGACACTGTCGTCTACCCCCACCATGGGGCTGCTCGGATCGAAGCAATCACGACGCGATCCATCAAGGGTGAGGAAAAGACCTACCTGGTGCTCAAGGTCGACAAGGGCGACCTTACCGTCCAGGTGCCAGCAGAAAACGCGGAACTCGTCGGTGTGCGCGACGTCGTCGGCCAGGAAGGCCTTGAGCGGGTTTTCGATGTTCTTCGGATGCCGCACACGGAAGAGCCGACCAACTGGTCGCGCCGTTACAAGGCGAACCTGGAGAAGCTCGCGTCCGGCGATGTGAACAAGGTTGCGGAGGTGGTTCGCGACCTGTGGCGTCGCGACCGCGAGCGCGGCCTGTCAGCGGGTGAGAAGCGCATGCTCGCGAAGGCTCGTCAGATTCTGGTCAGCGAGCTCGCGCTCGCCGAGAAGACCAACGAGGACAAGGCTGAGGCCCTGCTCGACGAGGTTCTCAACTCCTGAACACGAATCTTCCACGGGTGGGCGTCGGAGTCGACGTCCACCCGTTCGCTTCTGCCGACTCGGGGCGTGAGCTCAGCCTCGCCGGCCTTCACTGGCCGACGGAGATCGGGCTCGACGGCCATTCCGACGGCGACGTCGCCGCGCATGCCGCCTGCGACGCGCTGCTGTCCGCGGCCGGCCTGGGCGACCTGGGCGGGCTGTTCGGCACGTCCGACCCTCGCTGGGCGGGCGCTTCAGGGGTCACGCTGCTGGAGGAGACCGCCCGCCAGGTGCGCGCGGCGGGCTTCGAGATCGGCAACGTGGCCGTCCAGGTGATCGGCAACCGTCCCAAGATGGCTCCTCGGCGTACCGAGGCCGAGCTGGCGCTCAGCGGCGCCGTGGGGGCGCCTGTGAGCGTCTCGGCCACCACAACCGACGGGCTCGGGCTCACCGGGCGCGGCGAGGGGATCGCCGCCATCGCGACGGCTGTCGTGGCCAACCTTTCCTAGGCGTTCCGCGTCATATGTGTGGGATACGTGAGGGTGTCCCGGCGGGTCGTCGCCGAACCCGCCAACTGTGGGGGCGGCGGTTCGTCACTGGCGCGGTACGGACCGCCGCCTTCCGGGGGTAGTTTTCCCAGGTGTCGGGTATGTCCACCTCTAAGACATGTGAACGTCTCGGGGGGAGCTACACATGATCGGCGCGATCGTTTCCGCAGTAGTCATCGGCGCAATCGTCGGTGCGCTGGCCCGGCTGATAGTGCCCGGCAGGCAGAACATGTCCATCGGCCTGACGCTCATCGTGGGTATCGTGGCCGCGCTGATCGGCACGCTGATCGCACAGGCGTTCGGCTGGGCCGACACCAAGGGCATCGACTGGCTCGAACACATACTCCAGCTCGTGCTGGCGGTGGTCGGCGTGCTCCTGGTGACGCGGCTGGGCATCGGACGCGGCGGACGCAGCGGGCGAACCACGACCTGACCTGGTCATTCGTAAAGCCGGCGCATAATCGCCGGCGATCGGGTAGCGAAGCACCCCGTGAGAGTGAACGGCTCACCCTCACGGGGAGGTTTCGTGTCATGACCATTCAGTCCATCCTTGGCGCCATCGTGATTGGCGCCGTCATCGGCGCAATCGGTCGCCTGCTGCTTCCCGGCAGGCAGGCCATCGGGTGGATCCTCACCATCGTCGTCGGCATCGTCGCCGCCCTGCTGGGCACGCTCATCGCCCAGGTCCTCGGCGTCGAGACGACCCCCGGCATCGACTGGATCGAGCTGGTGATGCAGGTCGTCCTGGCGGTCGTCGGTGTCGGCCTGGTCGCCGGACTGCGGCGCGGCTCCAGGGTCTAGCGCAGGCGCGGGGCAGACGAGATAGACGTACACGAAACGGCCCGTCCGGGATGATCCCGGACGGGCCTCTCAGTTTTCGGGGTGTCGGTCGGCGCCCTGGGTCATTCCTCGGGGTCCGGCGGGCGCGGAGTGCTGCGCAGGCGGCCGGACGGGGCCCGGGTGTCCTCGTGGACCACCGGGTGCGGCGCGGTGTCCTCAGAGTCGCTGTGGCGCGTCTGAGGCCCGTCGTCGGCCGGACGGTCGCCGAGGTCGTCCTCGATCACGGGGACGGGCTGGGTGTCGACGTCACGGGTGTCGACGTCGCGCGTGTCGGTACGCGGGTGGACCAGGACGTCGGTCGGCTTGACCCGGTCGCCCCACCGGACCGGCCGCTTCAGCGGCTCGGGCTCAGGCGTGGGTTCCGGCTCGGGCTCGGGCTCAGGCGTGGGTTCCGGCTCCGGCTCGGGTTCGGGCTCGGGCTCCGGTTCTTGCGGTAAGGCCCGCCACTCGGACACCTGGGCCGGGACCGGCGGCGTCTCCGGCGCGGCCGTGGGCCCGACCAGCGGCGTGGGCTCCAGCACGGGCGGAGGCGCCTCCGTCACGAGCGGCGGCGGCGTGTCGGCCGCCCGGCCCGGATGGAAGGGCACGAGGTCGTCCTCGTCCTCCTCGCGCGCCGCACCCCGGTGCGCCTGGACGTGCTTGATCAGCAGCAGCCAGAGCCACAGGGCCAGGGCCAGCATGACCCAGGGGGCCAGGGCCACGCCCACGGCCACCTGGCGCGCGTCGAAGGTGAACCGCAGCGCGGTCGCCACGTTGGCCGCCGCGGCGGCCACGATGAGCAGGACCAGCACGGTGGCGGCCTGCGCCCGCACCAGCGGCCGGGCGGGCCGCAGCAGCAGCACGCCGAGCAGCGCGACCACGAGCAGCGCGTCGAAGGCGGCCGGATAGAGGAAGGCGAGGTCCTGCCGCGCCTCGCCGGTGATGGCCAGCGCACGCAGATCGTCGAAGGACAGCGCGCAGGCGGCTCCGGTAAGAGCGGCCACCGCGAGCCCCGCCAGGGCGATGCCCAGGCGACGGAGCGTAGAGGGGGGAGTCACGTCCATGGCGCCTTCGAGACTACAGAAGAATGGGGATCAAGACCGATCGAGGGAGACACATGCCCGAGCTGCCGGAAGAAGCGCGCGAACTCCTTGATGCCCCGAACCATGCGACGGTGACCAGTATCAACCCCGACGGCGGGCCGCAGTCGACCGTGGTGTGGGTGTGCACGGACGGCGACGAGGTGCTGTTCTCGACCGTCCGGGGGCGGGTGAAGCCGCGCAACTTCGAGCGCGACCCGCGTACGAGCCTGCTGGTCATCGACCCCGGCAACCCCTACCGCTACCTGGAGGTGCGCGGCCGGGTGACGATCGAGGAGGACCCCGAGGGCGCGCTGATCCAGGAGCTGGCCCAGAAGTACACAGGCGGCCCCTGGACGGACAAGCCGGGCACCGAGCGGCTGATCATCCGGATCCGTCCGGACAAGGTCACGCTGCGAGGCTGAGTAATCGGCCTACAAGGGCCTCCGAGGCGTTAGCCTTTCTTTTGTGAGCCTGCACATCTACGACACCAGCACGCGCGCCATCCGTGAATTCGTTCCGGTCGAAGCCGGCCGGGCGTCGATTTACCTGTGTGGGGCGACCGTGCAGGCTCCTCCGCACATCGGGCACATCCGCTCGGGCGTGAACTTCGACGTGCTCAGGCGCTGGCTCACCCGCTCCGGATACGACGTCACGTTCTGCCGCAACGTCACCGACATCGATGACAAGATCATCAGGGTGTCGGCTTCGGAGTCCGTGCCCTGGTTCGTGGTCGCCGAGCGCAACCAGCGGGCCTTCACCTGGGCCTACGACACGCTCGGCTGCCTGCCGCCCACCGTCGAGCCGCGGGCGACCGGCCACGTGCCCGAGATGATCACGCTGATGGAGCGGCTGATCGAGCGCGGCCACGCCTACGCCTCGGGCGGCGACGTCTACTTCAGCGTCCAGTCCTACGCCGACCACTACGGCAAGCTCTCCAACCAGAAGCTGGAGAACATGCGGGCCGCGGCCGACACCGACGACGAGACGTGCAAGCGCGACCCGCGCGACTTCGCCCTGTGGAAAGGCGCCAAGCCGGGCGAGCCGACCTGGCCCACGCCGTGGGGGCTCGGGCGTCCCGGCTGGCACCTGGAGTGCTCGGCGATGGCCACCAAGTACCTCGGACCGACGTTCGACATCCACGGCGGCGGCATCGACCTGATCTTCCCGCACCACGAGAACGAGATCGCCCAGTCGCAGGCGGCCGGCGACGGCTTCGCCCGCTACTGGATGCACAACGGCATGCTCAAGATCGGCGCCGAGAAGATGAGCAAGTCGCTCGGCAACTCGCTGCTGATCCCCGAGATGGTGCAGAAGGTGCGTCCGGTGGAGCTGCGCTACTACCTGGCCGCGCCGCACTACCGTTCCTCGATCGAGTACTCCGAGGAGGCGTTGCTGGAGGCCGCGGCGGCGTACCAGCGGATCGAGGGCTTCGTCATCCGCGCCGCCGAGGTGATCCACGACGTCGACGCCGACGCGCCTCTTCCACAGGCGTTCGCCGACGCGCTCGACGACGACCTCGGCACGCCGCAGGCGCTCGCCGTGGTGCACGAGGTGGTGCGCGAGGGCAACGTGGCGCTGGCGCGGGGCGACAAGGAAGCCATCGCCCGGCTCCTCGCCGAGACCCAGAACATGCTCGACGTGCTCGGCCTCGACCCTCGCTCGCCGCAGTGGCGCGGGGCCGGCTCCGACCTGTCGCCGGTGGTCGACGCGCTGGTCGCGGTGGCCCTGGAGCAGCGCAAGGCCGCGCGGGCCCGTAAGGACTACGCGGCTGCCGACGCGATCCGCGACCAGCTCACCGACGCGGGCATCACGGTCGAGGACACGCCGCACGGGGCCCGCTGGGAGCTGGCCCGCTGACCCTTCGCCGGTTCTCGACGGCGGGCTCCTTTCGCGCCCGCCGTCGATCCGGGGCCGTCAGCGGCGCAGGGCCGTGACGGCGGCGTCGGTCGCCTCGATCACGATCGTGTGATAGCCGTCGATGCGCGGATCATGTCTGCTGTTCCTTCGAGGGCGACGGTCGGTATGCATGCGGGAGGACGGCTGGCACGCTACCTGCGGTCGCTGACACCTTCTGTCAGTGTTTCGACGGCGCGGACGAAGGTCTTCCGCTAGGAGCGGGGTTCGGAGGCTTCGGGCTTGTGGCCCGGGGAGTTTTCGGGCTTGTGGGCCAGGAAGAAGGCCTGCCGGCCTGAGCGGGGCTTCTCGCTGTCGTCAGGTTCGCGGATGAGCTGGGCGTACAGCGACAGTCCGGCCTTGGCGAGGAGGTCGGCGACGAGCTCGGGGGGCGTCCAGTAGACGTCCAGCGACAGCTTGTGCCCATAGCCCTGGCTGAGGTGGCGGCGCTCGTCGCCGACCTTGAACGCGATCAGCAGATGGCCGCCCGGGACCAGGACCCGGTGGATCTCGGCGAACACCGTCGGCAGCAGCTCCGGCGGGGTGTGGACGGTCGAGTACCAGGCGACGGCGCCGGCCAAGGACGCGTCCGCCAGGTCCAGCGCGGTCATGGAACCCACGTCGAAGCGCAGGCCGGGGTGGCTCCGGCGGGCGACGTCGATCATCCTCGGGGACAGGTCGATGCCGAAGGCGTTCACCCCGAGGGAATGGAGGTGGGCGGTGACGCGGCCCGGACCGCAGCCGAGGTCCGCCACCTCTCCGGCGTCCGGTCCCTGCACGTGCTCGGCGAACGCCGCCAGCATGGCCCGGTCGAGGGGCTTGCCGTCGAGTTCGTTCCTGAGCAGTTCGGCGTATTCGGGGGCGACGGTGTCATAGGCCGTCCGGGTGGTGTGGAGGTAGGCGGACTCAGTCATGGCCAAGGACGATAACTCGCGTTCGGGGCGGGTGGTGGTGCTTGCGGGGGTCATGGTGATTCGTGGCGGTTCGCGTCAGGAAGCGCGTCGGACTCGGGCGGGCCATGGTCGGCGGGATCGGGTGGGTCGGCGGGCCGATACCCTTGATGGCATGGCAGCAGGCGGTAGGGCATCGGGCAGGCCCGCGAAGAAGAAAGGCCCCTCCAAGGGCACCGGGGGCCAGAAGCGCCGGTCGCTCGAGGGCAGGGGTGCGACGCCGCCTGCCGAGGCGCGCCACTGGTTCAAGGACAAGGCCAGGGCCGAGCGCATCGCCAGGGAAGAGCGCGGCGACACGCGCCGTCCGGGCAGCGGCCCGGTCCGGCAGAAGCGTTCCGAGGACGCCCCCGAATACGTCGGCGGCCGCAACCCGGTGCTGGAGGCGCTGCAGGCCGGCGTGCCCGCCAACGCCCTCTACGTCGCCCAGCGCGTCGAGAACGACGACCGCGTCCGCGACTCCATCAAGATCGCGGCGGAGCGCGGCATCGCGCTGCTCGAAGTTTCCCGCGACAAGCTCGACCGGCTGACCGAGGGCGCCGTCCACCAGGGCATCGCGCTCCAGATCCCGGCCTACGACTACGCTCACCCGTCCGAGCTGGTCGAACTCGCCCAGGACGCGGCCGAGGTCCCGCTGATCGTGGCGCTCGACTCGGTCACCGACCCGCGCAACCTGGGCGCCATCGCCCGCTCCGCGACCGCTTTCGGCGCGCATGGCCTGCTCATCCCGTCCCGCCGCTCGGCCGGTGTGACGGGTGGCGCCTGGAAGACCTCAGCCGGCACCCTCGCCACGCTCCGCGTCGCCCGCGCCTCCAACCTGACGGCCGCCCTCCGCGAATACCGCGAAGCCGGGCTCTTCATCGTCGGCCTCGACGGCGCCGGAAAGATCGACATCGGCGACGCCGACCTCCTCGCCGAGCCGCTCGTGGTCGTGGTGGGCTCCGAGGGCAAGGGCCTCGGGCGGCTGGTACGAGAGCAGTGCGACGTGGTCGTCCGCATCCCGATGCAGGCTGCGGCTGAATCCCTCAACGCGGGAGTCGCCGCCGGTGTGGCACTGTACGAGGTCGCTCGTCACAGGCGCCGCTAGCGTCTACACTGGTAGGCCGTGCCGACGTAGCTCAATCGGCAGAGCATCTGTCTTGTAAACAGAAGGTCAGGGGTTCGATTCCCCTCGTCGGCTCTGCAACAGGAAGCCCCTGAACAGGCGTTATGCCGTCAGGGGCTTCCTTGTTTGTCAGGACAATGTCGCGATCTTGCTAACACCCTTGCTAACAAGAGATCTCGTGGCTCTGGAAGAGCACCCGAGTACATGGACCTACGACCCTGAGGCCGGAGCTGCGTACGTCTACCTGCGGGGTCCTATCGCTCAGGGTGGGGTCGCGAGGACGGTCACGATGGATGAAGCGATGGTCAACTTGGACCTCGATGCCGATGGGCGTGTGATCGGCATCGAGATCCTGGCTGAGTGGCCCGGACAATAGAAAAGAGGGCCCTCCCGAAGGTGGAGAGCCCTCGTTGTGCGTGACATCAGGCCGTGCTTCTGAGTACTTCGGCGAAGACGTCCGCGGCGGTCGCCGCTTGCTCGGTGATGACGTGCGCGTAGACCCGGAGCGTGATGGCGGGATCGGCATGGCCGAGGCGGGCCGCCACGACGTGGACGGGGACGCCGGCCAGGAGCAGAGTCGTGGCGTGGATGTGGCGAAGGTCGTGCAGGCGGGCGTGCGGGACTTGGGCATTCGGGTTCTGTTCGTTGTGGGTCTTGATGACCTTGGGCATCAAGGAGCTGGGTGTGTCGGGGAACAGCGGATCTCCCCACCCGGTGGTGAAGACGTATGCGCCGCCGCCTTTCCAGGATTCGCCTAGGCGGAGGCGTTCCTCGTCCTGGCGGGCGCGATGGGCCTTGAGGACCTTTACTGTGCCGAGGTCGAGGGACACCACGCGGGAACGTCCGCTCTTGGTGGTGCCTTCGACCCGCTGGCGGTCGATCACTGCCGCCGTGCCGGTGATGTGGATCTGCGGCTTGTCCAGGTCGACGTCTGTCCAACGGAGGTTGAGCAGCTCCCCGCGTCGCGCGCCGGTGTAGGCGGCCAGGTGGAAGAAGGCGTACAGGCGATGCTCTTGTGTGGTGCCGAGGAACGCGCGGAGCTGGGCAGGGGTCCAGATCATGCCCGGTTCCGTGGCCTGGACGCGCGGGAGCTTGGCGCGTTCGGCCGGGTTGTTGGGAAGTAGTTCGTCCACGAGTACGGCGTCCGTGAGGGCCTTACGGAGCACCGTGTGGACGTGCTTGACGGTGTTCGCCGCCAGTGGGCCGCCATTCTTGCCCCCGCTCGTCAGCAAGTCGCGGTAGAACTTGGTGATCGCTGAGGGACGTAGTGCTTGCAAGCGGACCGCGCCGATTCGAGGCGCGATGTAGAGGCGGATCATGTCGCGGTAGCCCTTGAGGGTGTGCGGCTTGATCTCGACGGCGTGCCCCTCGATCCATTCGGCGAGGTATGCGCCGACCGTGATCGCGTTCCGATCGATGTACTCGCCGCGCCGTGCCCTCACTCTGGCTTCGTCGCGGGCGGCCTTGGCGTCGTCCTCAGTGGCGAAGCCGCTCACCCAGCGCGGCTTGCTCTCGCCGGTCTCAGGATCCTTGACGCGGATGACGTACGACCAGGTGTTGCCGCGCTTCATGACGCCGTCGCGCAGCTTCGGTGCCTTCCTTTTGCGCGGCTGCTCGTCCGGCGTGCCGATGAGGGTCTTGGTCATACGGCGACCTCCTTCCTGGTCAGACGGGTGATGTAGTCGGTGAGGGCAGATACGGGGATGCGGCGGGAGCCGTCGATGCGAATCGAGGTGACGGCGCCGACGGCGAGCAGTTGGTAGAGCTTGCTTCGTGAGATGGCCAGGGCTTCGGCGGCTTCGGGGACCGTGAGGAGTAGCCGGGTCATGGGCGGCTACCTGCGTACTCGAACGTCGCTGGCGGCGTTTCAGTGAGGGCGGCGGCGAGGAGCGCGTCCCCAAGGGAGTGGCCCTTGCCTGCGTACTGCCATTCGCTGATCACGAGGACTGCGTCTTCGGCGAAGAGCGGGAGGCGGCCGGTGGTGATCTCGCTTTCTCGGGCGTGGTGTTCGCGGTCGGCTCGGATGTCGCCGAGGGTGGTGGAGTAGCGGCGGGAGCGGGTGGAGAAGTGGCCGCGGAAGCCGAGCATGTGGGCCCAGTCGGCGAGGCAGAGGTCGGCGAGGTCGGGTTCGGTCCCGAGTGCCATGCAGGTGGTGATGAGGCGGCGGGCGTGGTCGCGGAGGTTGTACAGGGTCAGGTCGTCGAGGGGGTTGATGCGGCGGTCCAGGGTGCCGACGCATTCGGCGGCCTTCGTGGCGTACTTGGCGATGTAGCCGGCGACGGCTTGGTCGGTGAGGTCGCCGTTCAGGGTGATGGGGCGGAGGTCGAGTTGGTTGCCCCAGCGCAGCACTCGTTCGGGCTGGTCGGCGTAGGCGGGAGCTTTGGCGGTGACGGCTTTGGTGGCGTGCTGGATGGCTTGGGTGAGTACGTCGCTGGTAGCCCAGCTAGGTGGCGGTGTGGCGGGGCCGCTGGGGCCGTCGAGGCGGATGACGGCGTGGAAGTGGACGACGCCGCGGCGCTGGTATTCGGCGACCTTGGCGAAGGAGAGGGTGAGGTGGTGGCGGAGGTCCTTGAGGAGGAGGCCGCCGAGTTTGGCCAGGTGGCGGCGTACGGAGTCGGCGAAGCGTTTCCACAGCAGCGGGGCCAGGGCGTTGAACAGGACGGAGCCGGCGTAGTCGTAGCAGTCGGGGCAGAGCGGTTCACCCAGGCGCGGGTCATCTTTGCTGTGGCGTGCGGTGCAGGACATGGCCTGGCCGTGTGGGCAGGTGGTGGCGTTGCGGCGGGCGTGGCAGGGCTGGGCCTTGCCGTGGTGTTCACGGCGGGTGTGGACCGGGCCGAAGGACGGGGCGGTCAGGGTGATGAATAGGGTTGGGTGGGTGGTGACGGTCTCGGGGACGCCCTTGCCGCCGACGAGGCCGGCGCGGATGAGGTGGTAGGTGTCGGCGCGGTAGGTCTCGGCGCACGCGGGGCAGCGGGTGGCCCGGCGGGTCTTGCATGGGACGCGCAGGATGCCGTCGGGTTCGGTACGGGTGGTGTAGCGGTGCAGGAGTTGGCCGGTGGCGCGGTCGTAGTGGTCGACCTTGCCGCGTAGTTGGATGGGCTGGCGGCAACCGCCCGTGGCGCGGATCTGGTTGGCCCAGCGGTCGTAGTCGGGGTGGTTGAGTCGGGCGATCATGCCCGCTTTGGCGTGCGCGGTGGCGTGGGTTGTGGGCAAGATGGAGACCTCCTTTCGCTCGTTCGGGTGAAGGGATGGCCCTCGACCTGGCAGTCGTCTTGGCGGATGTGCGGCCAGGCCGGGGGCGCTGCGCGTTATGCGCCGTGGTTGTCGATGCCGTTGCCGTCGCAGTCGAGGCAGCGGGCGTCGTCAGAGTCGATTCCGGTGCCGTTGCAGGTGCAGCAGCGGTAGTGGATCACCTCGTCCATCTGGTCACTTCCTGTCGCGGGCGGTGGTGAGGTAGATGCGCCAGTGATGCGGGCGGGTGCGGTCGGGGTAGACGCGTGAGACGCCGATGACGGTGAAGTGCAGGCGTAGGCGGAACAGGGCGTCGACGATCTCGGCTCGGGTGCCGTCGATGCGGATGCGCATGCTCGGGTCCCTTCTCCGGTCAGGTGGCGGGCGTGGGGTCGGATTGGATGCAGCCGCGGTAGCTGGCTTCGGCGGCGTGGCGGGCACGGGCGGCAGCCAGGATGGCGACGGCGCGGTACTCCACCGGGCCGAACAGGCGCGAGGTGGCGTAGTGGCCGTACGGGGAGTCCTCGTAATCGATCTGCGAGCCGACGAGGGCGGCGATCTGGTCGATCTCGGCGCGCTGATCGGCGTCACTGGCCTGCTCGGTGAAGTGGTGGACGGTGACGCTGGAGGAGACGGGTACGTCGGGATGGGCTTCCAGGAAGGCGGCCAGGTCGAGCAGGCCGTTGATGACGGCGGTGCGGCGGTCGTGGGTCATGGGTCGGTTCTCCCTTCAGGCGGTGCGCAGGGTGCGCAGCAAGTCGGAGGCAAGTTGGTTGGACACGCCCAGGTGGGCGCGTAGGGCGTCGCGGGTGATGGGCTTGCCGTGCCGGGTGTGGTGTTCGTCGGCCACACGGCGGGCGTAGTCGATCAGGGCGGGCGCGAGGTCGCTGTCCCGCTCGTCGTCCTCGTCCTGCGCATGGGACGGGACGAGTTGCGGAGCCGAGGACGAAGCCAGGACGGGCGAGGACGCCACGGCAGTGGACGGTTCCGGGCGGGTGGCGCGGCGTTCCAGCATCGAGACGGCGATGAGGAAGGCGGCGGCCGGAGTCGCGGCGGTGATCCAGCCCCACGCGGTCGGGTCGGCTTGGGCGAGGTTCGCGGCCAGGGACAGGACGATGCCGCCGGTCAGGACGAGGACGGGCCACGAGAGCCGAGCCCGCCGGCGGTTGCCGGTCCTCTTGTCGCGCTGGCGTTCACGGGCGGCCATGACGCAGGTCAGGTCGATGCAGACGGCGACGGCCCAGGACATCCAGCCGGTCTGGCCGTGTTCGGTGGCGGTGTCGCGGATGTGGGTGAACGATCCGGCACCCGCGATGGCGGCCAGGACGAGGACCGGGCCGGTGTCGAGCAGCCAGCAGGCGAAGCGTCGCATCGTTCCTCCCTTCATGAGTTCAGGCGTTGATGGGTTCGGGCAGGTGGGCGGTGACCTCGTCCCAGGCAGGGGTGAGATGGGCGTGAGCACGGGCGGCCTGTTCGGCGGTCTGCTCGGTGACGTAGAAGGAGCGGGCGCGGTACCACTGGCCGTCTTGACCGGCGACGATGGCGACGCCCGGCGTTTCGGCGGGGATGGCACGAGCTGAGGCGAGGGCCGCCGGGTCGAGGTCGCCGAGGGTCATGGTGGCGGTCTCGGGGTCGTTGACGCGGTGGCAGATCCGTCCGGAACACTGGGCGCGGAGAGCGGTGACGCCGGGGCCGAGATCGGAGCCGATGCGCTGGCCGCAGCAGAACAGGTAGATGCCGAACGCTCGTCCGAGCTGGGCGACCCGAAGCAGCGCCGTCGAGGTCTTGGCGATCTCGTCCTTCTCGGACTTGTCGGCCATCAGGTAGAGCTCGGCCAGCTCGTCGACCAGGGCCACGACCGGGACCGGCCGCACGCCGGGCGGGAGCTGCCAGACGTTGCGGGCGCCGGCCTGGCGGCACAGCCCCATGCGATCGACCATCAGACCGACCAGGTCATCCAGCAGCCCGCCGGACTCGGCGCGCGACGTGGCCAGCGCGGACAGGCGTGGCATGTAGGGCGTGAACTCCACTCCGCCTTTGAGGTCGAAGCCGACCAGGGCCACGGGTTGCGGAGCCAGCCCGACGATCAGGGCGTTGGCGAGGTTGGATTTGCCGGACTGTGTCGCGCCCGCGTTTAGCCAGTGCGGCACGGTGCGGAAGTCGATGGTCCAGGGCTTGCCGGTCTCCAGCCGTCCCACGGTGACCTTGAGCAGTTCCGGCGAGGGCGGGAGTTCGTCGACCTTGACCAGCGGGTCGCGCATGGTGGCCATAAGGACGACGCGGCCGGGGCCGGGTGACGAGACGCGGATGGCGTGGACGCCCCAGGAGTGCGCGAGCCGTTCTGCGACGTCGGCGTAGTCGCCGGGCGTCTGGCCTTCCAGGGTGTGCAGGGTGACGCGCCAGCCGTGCCGGGTCGGCAGCGGCAGCCACATGAACGGCTTCGTGTCCACGGCGATGCGCTGCCACCTGCGCCGGACACGGACGATGCCCGTCGAGGCGACCAGGCCGGGGACGGTGGTGAACCAGAAGCGCTGCCGCTTCTTGGTCAGCCCACAGCCGAGGGCGACCCGCCGCCACGAGGCCCGTACCGACAGACCGACGAGCGGGAAGCCGAGCACGAGCCAAAAGGACGGGTAGTGGTAGCGGCGCCAGGCCCACAGCCCGGCCGCGACGGCGGCCAGGGCTGCGAGCAGGTACGGCGCGTCAGGCATTGGCGGCCTCCCTGGCGGGGAGCAGCGCCGAGGCGCGGTAGGCGATGCCCCATCGGCCGGCGATCTCCCAGACGTAGCCGAGCAGGCCGACGGCGTTGACCTGGTCGCCGACGCTGATGGGCGGTTCGCCGGTGATGCCGATCTTGACGAGTTCGATCCGGCCGAACTCGTCCTCGACGGAGACGGTGACCTCGTAGACGGTGTTGCCGTTCTTGTCGGTCTTGATCTCGCCGGTGTCCCTGTTGAGCACCCGCGGTCGCGGTGCCTTGACGCAGGTGATGGCGAGCTTGCCGACATCCACAGGAATCGGGATGGAACGCATGGGCTGTGACCTCCTCTTTCTCGTTCATCCAACATAGTTAACCTAGTTGGCTTGGTTGTCAACGTCTTCTCGGTTGGCTTGGTCGATGTTTCGTGGTGTGATGGACGGCGATGGTCCAGAACACCGGGCGCCCCGGCTACCTCCAGATCGCCGACGATCTCCGCGCGCAGATCCACGGCGGATCCCTCGCGCCCGGAACCCCGCTGCCGTCCACCGCGCAACTCGCCGAGCGGTACGACGCCTCGTTGAGCGTGGTGAAGATGGCCGTCGGCATCCTCCGCAACGAGGGCCTGGTGATCGGCCAGCAGGGCAAGGGGGTGTTCGTCCGGGATGCGGAGGAGCGCCCCGCCGACGACGAGCAGGCCGACGTGGCCGAGCTGCGCGCCGCCGTGCGGGACTTGTCGGTACGCCTCGCGAAGGTCGAGGAGCAGTTGGCTACGTCCACGTCACGCCGTCCCGGACGTAGCAGCCGGTGACCTTCCGGGCCAGCGAGGCCGAGGCCCCGCCGGGGTGCCGGCGCAGGCTCAGGCCCTTGTCCTGGCGGCGGATGCCGACCAGGACCATGACGTAGCCGACGAGCAGGGTCGTGCTCAAGAGAGCGGCGATGATCAGCGGAAGCCAGCTCACGTCCAGCTCACCCCCATCGCGAACGCGCCGCGGGGGCCGCGCGGGGGACGCCTGGTCTCCGTCCGTCGCCGGTTGCGCCGGTTCCGGGCCCGCTCCTTACGCGCCCACCGGCTCCGCGCCAGGCACTTGGAGCACTGGGTCTGCCCCTCGGTCAGAGCGTTGCCGCAGTCGCACGAGGGCGTCTCGGCGGGGATGATGATCTCGTTGTTCATGGGTGCATCTCCTCCTTCGGTCGCTGCCGTTGTGGCGTTGTGCAACCGAGGATGCGACGCAGTGTTAGGACGAGATCACTACACGACGGGACATGTTCAAGACGTCCGGCCTACGATGTCCAGGTCCCCGGACGTCCTTGGGAGCAGGTGAGATGGCGAACGAACGGCTACGCGCTGCGCTGTTGCAGAAGGGCGTGAGCGTCGCGGACCTGGCTGAGGCGATCGAGGTCGATCCCAAGACCGTGGAGCGTTGGATCACCAAGGGGCGCGAGCCGTACCGTAAGCACCGGTTTGCCACGGCTTCCTACCTCGGTGTGGACGAGACGTACCTGTGGCCGCAGGCTCTGTCACGCGAGCAGGTGGTCGCAGCCTCCGAGAGCGAGGTCCTGGCCATCTATCCACACCGTTGGGCCGTACCGCGGGACGCGTGGGGACGTCTGTTCACCTCCGCGTCCCAGGACATCGGCGTCCTGGTCTACAGCGGGCTTTTTCTCGCCGACGACGCCGCAATGGTCCGCCTGCTGGGGGAGAAGGCACAGGCCGGCGTGCGGGTCCGTGTCCTGCTGGGCGACCCCGGCTGCGCCGAAGTCGCCCAGCGGGGAGAGGACGAGGGCGTCGGCGACAGCATGGCCGCGCAGATCCGTAGCGCGCTGATCTTCTACCGGCCGCTCCTGCCCCTTGAGAACTTCGAGCTCCGCCTCCATCAGACGATCCTGTACAACTCGATCTATCAGGCTGACGGCGACTATCTGGTCAACATGCACGTGTACGGCACCCGCGCCGGGAACGCGCCCGTACTGCATCTGCGAAGGGTGGCCGGCGGCGAAATGGTGACCACCTACGCCGAAAGCTTCGAGAAGGTATGGGCACAAGCGACCCCGGTGGAGTCCTGACCATGGCCAAGCGGATCGACTTCTACGACGACCCCGACGCGCCCGAGCCGAACAGCCTGGTTCCGTCCGTCAACGTCATCGTCACCAACGCGGCCGGGGACGTCTTGATGATCCGCCGCAGCGACAACGACAACTGGGCCGTGCCGGGCGGCGCGATCGACCTCGGCGAGTCCATCCCCGCGGCGGCCATCCGGGAGACGTACGAGGAGACCGGCATCACCTGCGAGATCACCGGCCTGGTCGGCACCTACAGCGACCCCCGGCACGTGATCCTCTACACCTCCAACGGTGAGGCCCGTCAGGAATTCTCCATCGTCCTGACCGGCCGCGCGGTCGAGGGCGAGCCGACTCCGAGCGAGGAGTCCCCAGAGGTCCGCTGGATGCCTCGAAGTGAGATCACGTCCCTGCCGATGGACCGGTCGATGCGCATGCGGATCGAGCACTACCTAGCTGGCGTCGGCCTGCCGCACCTCGGATAGCGCGGCCTCCACCGACCGTACCGAGGACACGATGCACGGGGTGGCGTCCGTGATCGACCGGCTGACCACATGCTCAGGTCCGTACCGAGAATGAATCTCGGCCAGCCG
Organism: Nonomuraea sp. NPDC047529; assembly: GCF_040642995.1. Classification (NCBI taxonomy): domain Bacteria; kingdom Bacillati; phylum Actinomycetota; class Actinomycetes; order Streptosporangiales; family Streptosporangiaceae; genus Nonomuraea; species Nonomuraea sp. NPDC047529. The sequence continues at coordinate 105,347 of NZ_JBEYTJ010000034.1, forward strand.
GTCGGTAACGTCCACATGCCGGCCGTCCGGACTGGTCGTCATGTCGCAGTAGGTGAGCGCCCTGGCCAGGTCCGGCGCTTCCTGGTGGAACTCCTTGGCCAACACGTCGAACAGGTCCCGCTGCCGGGCCTCGTTCTCCGCGCACGAGTGATAGGCCACCAGGCGGCACAGCCGCCTATCCGCCCCGGCGACATCGCGCAGGTACCGAGCGCCGTCGAGCTGATGCATGCCCGTGTCGACCAAGTCAGGGGCATATCCGATGTCATGCAGCAGGGCAGCAGCAATCAAGGTGTCGGCCTCTTCCCCGAGGAGTGGCGTCAGGGACGCAGCGCGCTCAGCGACTCCCTGGGTATGCGCCCAGCGGCGAGGCAAGGTCGTCTCCAGCAGCTCTTTGGCCAGGTCATAGGCCCAATCGACATGCTCCACGTTGTTCACCTTAGACAGACCGCATATGGGCTGATCTAGGGGCAGATGCGGACGTCCCAGGACGTCTCATCCTCGAACGAACCGGCCTCGCCCATGCTCGACCACGACCAGCCCTTCACGCTCCAGAAGGTCGAGCGCCCGCCGCACCGTGTCCCGTGCAGCCTCGTACCGCTGCCGTAGCTCCTTCTCGCTCGGTAACACAGCCCCCGCGGCGAGTACGCCGGTCTCGATCTGAGCGCGCAGCTCAGAGGCGATCACCTGATAGCGGTACGCGGTGTCCGCCTGCGGCCCCGGCACCATGCGGCCTTTCGAGGGAACCGTGACGATGACCCCCTCCTGTTCAAGGATGGCCAGGCCACGCCTGAGCGTGTTCCTGGCCACCCGGAGCTCCGCGCACAACTCAGCCTCGGACGGCAGCGAACCGCCCGCCGGATACCGGCCGGCAACGACCCGCGCCCGAAGCCGCTCCGCGATCTGGGTGTAGACAGCACCGCCCGTCAGCCACGGAGATTCGTCCACAGCCATGCCGTCAGGCACGCCGATACGCATCAGAGATCAGACCCAGATCGATGCGCAGCTCGGCCTGCTCACCCGTGCGCCAGCCGTTCCGGGCGACTTGCTCAACCCGGTCGATGGCGGCCTCCAGATTGAGGCAACTGGTCCGCTCGTCGGGCTGATCACCCCAGTAGAACCAGTAGAACGGGACGTTGACGTAGACCTTCCGGATCCGCGAGCGACGATCCTGGACGCTCAACTCAGGACGCCCATCCTCGGCCGCCATCAAGACGGCCGCGATACCCCGAGGTCGTAGCCCGTTCCCCAGCTCCGTCAGCAGACGCTGCTGATAAGCGAAGCTTTGTGCTCGGCCGCTTTGCATGTGTTCCGTCCCTTCGGTGGCTCTTCCGGCCACACGAGCATCGGCCAGGCACCAGGAACCTCTACACCGCGACTAGGGGACGTCTAGGGACGTCTCATGTTAACGTCGCAGGCAACGACGGTTCCCTCACAGGAGCGGCGGCCCCATGAACCACCACTTGCGCAACGCGATGCTCGCAGCCCGCATCACCCCGACGGACGTCGCGGCAGCCCTCACTGTGGACCCCAAGACCGTCCACCGCTGGCTCCAGGGCCGCATCCCCTACCCCCGCCACCGCTGGGCCATCGCCGACCTCCTCCAGGTCCACGAAGCCGACCTCTGGCCACAGGTAGCCCACCAACACCTCGCCCTCGCTGGCGACGTACGCGCCATCTACCCGCACCGCTGGGCCGTCCCCCAGAGCGTCTGGCACGCCCTCTTCCAAGGCGCAACCGAGAAGATCGACATCCTCACCTACAGCGGCCTGTTCCTCCCGGAAGACGGCAAGATCCTTGACATCCTCACCGTGCGAGCTCACGCAGGCGTCAAGATCCGAATCCTCCTCGGCGACCCCGACTGCCCCCAGGTCGCCAGACGCGGCACCGACGAGGGCATCGGCCCCGAAGTCATGGCCGCCCGCATCAAGAACGCCCTAACCCTCTACCGCCGGCTACACGACGTCCCCAACGTAGAGATCCGACTCCACCGAACCGTCCTTTACAACTCCATTTACCGCGCAGACAACGAACTCCTCATCAACCTTCACGCCTACGCCACCCCAGCCGCGGACGCCCCCGTCATGCACCTCCATCAGAAGGAGGAACAAGGCGCGGCCGCGGTCTACCTGACCAGCTTCGTACGCATCTGGACCACCACTGCGCCTCACGACAACGAGAACCGACCAGACACCGGACAGCCCTGAAAGCAACTTCTCTTCACGTCATCAAGGGCAGCCCGCCTCCGGCGGGCTGCCGCGCGTCGGGCGGTCGCGGGGGGGGGGGGGGGAGGCTGGGGGGCGGGGAGGCCCCCGCCCCCACACCCCCCGCACCGGAGATCCAAGACCGAGAGCAACAGAACAC
>NZ_JBEYTJ010000034.1:107717-120092 GCF_040642995.1 Nonomuraea sp. NPDC047529
GCACACGCTTTCCCTACCCGCCGCTCTTCCTCTCTTTCTCTACACGTCCTCACGGGCAGCCCGCCTCCGGCGGGCTGCCGCGCGTCGGGCGGTCGCTGGCCGCGCTGCGGCTCTTCGGCCGGTCGCGGCCAGCACCACCCACGCGCTGTCAGCAATACGGCGAACAGCTTGAACGGCGAAAGGCGTATCGCGGCAAAGCCTCGACCGTTTGGACCTGTGATCTCGCATCAGACCTCTGAGGACACACAGCCTCAAGCCCGCCGAGTTGTACTCATAGGACATAAAGCGGCGGTGCGGCGCGCCGCCGCATCCTCGGCTCTCCGCCTGCACGCCCGCCGCCGCCCGGGCGTGCAGCCTGGGGGCCGGTCCCGGACGGCGGCGGCGGGACACCGGGCCAGTCGCCACACACCAGCTCCGACTTACCGACCGAACGCGCCGGCCGAGTTTGCCGCACCGCCGCGCAGATACAGCCCTTACGATCGCCAGGCGATGGCCGATCGCTGTTCGTGGTTGGGGGCGATCGACGATCCGGTGCTTCGTTCCTCAGCACCGGCTCATCGAGCAGCGGTCGTATTGAGTCATTCTGCTAGGGAGTATGGGGATCACTGCAAGACGGCGGCGAGCGTCGGGTCCATGCCCTCTATACATGAGGCCATTGCTTCGGGATCATCTGGTCATGACTTGGGAGGCGTTCAGCACTACTGTTCTCCCCTTGTTAGGCGTGCTGCTGGGGACAGGTGGCACCCTCTTGGGCCAGTACCTAGCGACGCGTGTTGACAACAGGCGCCTGGAACATGACCAACTCACCACCATGCGGGCTGAGCGGAAAGCGGCCATCCTATCCTTTCTCGATGCGGCTCAGCGCATCGAACTTATCCTTGACAGCCGATCGGTATCCAAGAACCAGTCGGACGAGATAGCCGCACATGAAGATCTTCACAAGCTCTGGCTGGCCAAGAAGACTGTTGAACTTGTCTGCTCTTCCGAATTGGCACAGTGTGCACATAGCTACACCCAAGTATTACATGTCACACTAAGGGACTCCGATCGCTTTTTAGACTCTGATGCCAGGCGACAGTCGCGCTATTCGATGATGGAATCCGCGCGAAAGGATCTCGGAATAACCGGGAACCCTCTTGTGCGCGACCTTCCTCCGGGGCAGCTCAGTAATGACTGAACGCTTCGCGCCCGCGTTAAGGCTTGCATAGCTAGACCCACTCTCCCGCTAGCCCGGAGATCGACAGGTGGAAGCCCGCTTTCCTTCGACCTGAACTCTACCAAATGCGCCACGCCGTTGAGCGCGGGATCAATCTACTCAAACGCAATCGAGGCATGGTCACCCGCCATGACAAGCTCGCCGTGCGCTGGGAAGCCATTGTCCGCATCGCCGCAATCGACGAGTGGCTCAAAGCCTTTATGAAACACGGCCTAGACAGACACCACGGACGGCCGGCTGACTCGTGGTAGCAGCTGGGGAGCAGGGTGAACGCTACGCCTGAAAAGCGGAGGGTCTCGCCGCGCCAGGCTCTATGAAAGTCGTGGGGATCAGAGCGCTGCCGAATTGTGCCCATAGAAATCAAGGCAGCACTCTACGCCGCGCGGACTGAGCATGCGGACCGCGCGCTGCGCGTGCGGCCTGGGGGCGGTTCTCGCGCGCGCCCCGCTACTTGAGCCGTAGGGAAGTCACGCAGTCTAAATCCTTCTGACTAAATCTTACTAGCGCACGTGAGTCAGGAAGATTTTGACGACCGGTCTGGGCCGGGCCGCCTCGTCGCAATCTTCATCCAGGAGCTCATTTCCTCGCGCTCAATCCTAGTGATCGCGCTCGCGAGTAGAGAGTCCTTCGTTGATGGCTGGCTATAAGGTTCGCCGTTGGTGAAGTAGAGTCGCCGCTCTGCTTCAACGGCCTCCCGTGCTGCGCTAAACCTTAAATAGTCGTCATGCCAGTGGAAGATGGACTTCATTCCTGTTAGGACAACTAGAATGGCTCCCAAAATTGCCGGAGCCGTGGCATCGCCTGGAACCAGTATGCCAATGATGGGGATTGCCGCAGACAGAACTAGTTGTATGGCTTCTGAAGCTCGATAGAAGCGTCTAGCCTTAATTGCCGCTCGCTGGTACCAGGAATACGAGCTATTAGCGATCTCTATGGCGTAGGTAGTCGAGTTGGATGAAGGAGTGCTCATCTCCCCTCCTGTAGGGAAGTGTCTGAGGTGCTCCACGCACTCTACCCAGCTTGCACCCTACATGACAATATGGAACTGGCTCCAAATCCGAGCGAAAAACCTCCGCTTACAGATCAGCCAATATAGTGTATTAGAGTCAGTGCTCCTTGAGCCGCTAATTAGTCAAGCAAATCTAGTGCGTTTCTCCACCCTTCGAAGATTCCGCGAATTTCTGCGAACGCTAATAGCGACGCTTGTATATTGGCGAGTGCCATATTTAGCGGCCTGGAATACCCTTTAGCCGAATCTAGTGCGGTTCGGACGGCGTCCATTTCGCTGAGCGAATGAAGGCCTATTCCGGCCATGGCGTGTATCGCGTCTAGGAACTCACCTGTGCCCTCATCTGTCACGCGAAGTTGTCCTCTGGAGAGCATCTCAAAGACTGTATGAACCCCAGTGTCCCACTTGTTCAAACCTTGAAGTATCCGCTGGGAGACTTCAAGGGCTTCATCTCCAACAGGCGAGAGGGCGTCGGCTAGCCTTCTCGTTGAAGCTAGTCTCTGTCCGAATGTTTGCGCGCGAGAAAGCTCCGGAGCGGCGAGTGCTGTTATATCGCCAAGCTTAATCATAAGCTGGGCGTAGCTGTTCAAGTCGGCGATGATTTGTGGAGCATCTTCTTCGACATGGACGAGTAGTTCTAGAATACCCTCTTCGTCATCATCACCGCCTTTGTCGCTTTGAGGCTGCCCGAGTTCGTTAGAGCTGCTTGTGGCAGTGGAGTTCAGCACCTCCTCGATTCGACTCGATATTTTTTCAACGGTCTTCATCCATTCCGATGATCCCGGATCGGATGAGCGTATATGTTGTATTTTAAGTACTTGTAGTTGCTTTACCGCCTCCCAGATATCGTCTCCCTGAAACCTCTCCGTCAATCGGTCGAACTCCGTATAGATGAGAGGAATGATCAGCCTAGTCTCCGAGTTTGCGGCCAGAAAGCCGAGGAACTCCCGAAATTCCTGACGACATGCCTCGCTTCTAAGGTAGGAGGGCGAAACGAAGGCCAGGAAAATACTCGATGATGACAATCCGAGCCGTATTCTCCATCGCCAGTCTTCTCCGGCTGCGATTGAGTTTTTATCTTGGAATAACTCCACCTCAGACCCGGTTTGGCTCGCTAGGTTCGTCTTTATGTCGCTGACTATTTTAGATATGCGACCGTAGGACGCTTGATCGTCAATTTGTGCATAGGAAGTGAAAATGGAGACTTCTAATGTTGGGCTAGAAGAATTGATAGGCGTGTGCGTCACGGAAGCCTCGCTTAGTCTTTCTTAGCTGAGTGTCTATCTGATCTACCTACGGGCCCGCACGAGCTGTCCAAGGCATGAAGCTTAGCTGCCGACAAGTCTCTGAGGGAGATGCTGTAGCTCTTTGATGCGGAGAGCAGTCCGGGGAGCTGGCGGGTGCAGAGCTACTAATCAACAGGCCGTCTGCGGTCCAGCTCATGGACCGCCTCATATACATGCGGCCCTCACGATCCCCTGGCTGTGGCTGGACGCTGCACGTGGCCGGGGGCCATCGGTGGGCCAGGGCTTCGTTCCTCAGCCATGGCCCACCGGACACTGTGGGCGAGAGAGGCATAAGAGTACGAAGCTCGCGTCCTAGTCGACCGAGCGTCTTGCCTCCCAACCTGATGGTTGCCGGCGTTCCAGTTGCAATACCGCATCGTTCAGAGCCGTCCTGCCTTGACTAGTGAGGCCGAGTGGCTCAGGTTGAACGGATCGGAACGGCCTAGCCCCGAACTGCTAATGCGGTTGGATTGCGTCGATGACCTGCTGCGTTTGCGGTGGGCCGACAGCAAGGTGCCTCAGTACTCGAGAACGCCATGGGCGGCCACCACGTCACTTGACGCGTTCGGCCGCACCTCGGTGATGCGCTCAGCCAGCAGCAGCGCAGCGGCGAGACCGCCCTCCGACTTGCCGCCGGCCAGCCCGAGTTCGATCCGGTCGGCCAGGAAGTCCTCCGGGATGCCGTCCTCACCGCCGCCGAACGGCGGATCGAAGGTCGAGATGTTGCGACCGTCGGCGTAATGGTCAAAGGACGCGACCATGTTCACATTGACGAAGACACTCGCCGTGATCGTCTCCGCCGACAAGGGCCGCAGCACCTCGGGCAGCGTGCCGGCGAAGCCGTTCCACTCGCTCAGAATGGTCCCGCCATCGGCCGGCCGGGCGCAGGTGAGCCCTTCCTCGAAATCGCCTTCCTCGTCATTCCCGTCGAACACGTCAATGCCAAGGCGGGCCAGTGCCTCGTACGGGGTGAGACCGCGGACGAAGGTCGCACAGAACGCAAGGGCGGGCATCCTCGTAAGCTTGTCGTGATCAAGCACTATGCGCTGCTGCCGCTAGAGGTTACGCTTTCCATCTGAGTTAGTACATTACGGAATTGCTCGCCCAAATTTACTAGGAGATTCCTCCCCGTATCCAGTCCTAGGCGTCGAGCGGAGACGGCTATATAGTAGTGAAGACTATTATGTATTATCTGATATCGTTCGCTTCGCTCCATTTGATCCACAAGAAGCATGGTCGCTCCGCCTAGAGCGCTCGTCGCGGCCACAAGGGCAGCAATCACTTGCTTTTGGGCTTCCTCGTCCCCTCGTTGACGCGCTGCTGCAATATAGGCGTGCGTACTTTCGCTCCCTAGCGTGATCTCGGCAACAGTTAGAACGCTGTAAGGCTGAGCTGCGCCGTGTCCTACAAGAGTGAGCCGAAACAATGCGTCATCTTCATATATTTCCCAGTCAAGTGCCCAATCGCTGTGATAGTTAAGTTCGTCTATTCGTCCAGTAGTGGCGCTTGTGACACGCGCAATCGCTTCGAGAATCGCCCGAAGTCCATCGTCGAAGTTTTGCCTGAAATCTGCATATAGTTTTTCGCGAAGAAATATAGGCACCTTGCAATCATCGATCACCACGGGTAATACAATTACATGCCGCTCTTCCAGTTCTCGCATAAGTCCGCTATTTAGCTCCTTTTGGCACCATGCTGACGATACTGCCGCCTGAGAGAGGATCACCAGGAGCGCGCTCGCCTCTGTAATGGCTTCTTGTACTTTCGTTATGAATGAGTCGCCAACGTGAAGTTCCCAGCGATCCATCCACACATAGACTCGGTGCTGTACAAGTTGCTCAGCTAGACGATCAACGAACTGGCTGTCTTGGTGAGAGTAGCTAATGAATATTGGCATGCGAATACTCTTTCGAGGCTGCACGGCTTCTATCGATGGTAAGTGATGAAGCCGTGCAGTATCGGTTCTTTGGCATAATGAGCCAGTACGGGACTGATTCGATGAGTAGCAATGCTTTCGGGTTGAGGGATCCCAGGGGAAATCCACTCTGCTAACGCGATACTGGGTACCATCTTACGATGACCTCGGTTCTCCTCGGCGGTAAGTTCCTCGGATGAGCCCGCTGTCTCAAGGTGTTGGCGGTGTCGCTCCGCGATCGGCTGCACTGCCCGGCACGGCTTCTTCTCTGAGGGTCGGCACCTGCAAGGAGGCCGGAGTACCTGGCGGCCTATGTGGAGAGCGTCGCGGCTGCGGCCTCACCAACAGCTTGGCTCTGGCACCCACCAGGCCCGACCGGCAGCTACCAGAGAGCTTGGCGTGATCCCGTTGACATCGCCGAGGTCCAATGCCTGTTCAACGCCGCCACCGCCCATGCACCATCACTAGAACCCCGCACGGTGCTTGGTGAGGTGCGCTATTGAACCGCTCCGGGTTTGATGGCGACCAGTGGTTGCACGCTGAACGCTGTACAGCAGGCCGGTACAGCAACGCCGACGTACAGCAGCGTGCTTCATCAGCCATCACCTACCGTTTGAGCGGCGAAAGACCGCTCAGTCTTGTGGTCTGGCTCCCGTTTGCAAGCAGGAAGTCAGAAGCTTGAAGCTCCTAGGCCCCAACTGATCGGTGGCGGTGCGCAGAGCATGTCACACCCTCGCTGGCCGCTGCTCACCTCACAGGAGACTGTTCCTGCCGGCAGGCGGCGCGGACCTGAGCTGAGGGATGATCGCGCAGGCGGACGAGGACTCGTCGGGCCGCTTTGTTGTCCGGCGAAAACGTTGCCAGGGTGCGTGCGATAGCGTACGGCACGCTAACCCCAGGGTCGTCGAGGCAGCGTTCCAAGGCTCGCAGTGCCATAGGGCCGGCGATTTCCTCGCCAGCTAGATAGGCGAGTTGGGCCGCGGCCGTGGCGCGAACACTTGGGTGCTCGTCGCTGGCAAGCGTAATGAGGATTCCTGCGGTCTCGCTCTCTGTCGTCGTGGTCAGTCGACCGGCTAGGCGCGCAGCCCACTGGCGATCTAGCGGTTGACCGGAGAGCATCTTCAGCAACCCATCCAGGTCCGCCGACTCAGGTGATCCGAGTAGGAGCAAAAGTTCGCTGGCCGCGCCGGACGAGCTGGGATAGAAGGTTGCGAGAATGCTTCGCTCGGAGTCGGTAAGCCCGGCGGCGATCCGGACAGCGGGCTCAAGGACGCGTTTGGCCTCCTCCGTGAGCTGGTCAACTCCTTGCACTACCGTCTGCAATGCACGCTGCGTGTCGGTTCCTGGCACTCCGGGATGCTGGATCAGTCTGGAGAATACCTCCCAGTTCGCGAGATCCGGGTGGCACAGGTTGAGGACAGCGAGCATGTTGGCGGCGTCATAGGAATACATCGCCATCCCGTTGGATTCCGCTCGGCGGATTTTCTCTTCGAGCTGGGTGTCCAGTTGGCTGATCAGCGTGGGGACACTGGCGGGTGGGATGTGGCGAACGTCGCCCAGCGCCGCTAGCGCAGACAGGGAGCCGGCCTCTGCGTCACCCAGCAATCGCGCGTGCAGGGCCGGATTCTGTGCGACGGCCTGGGCCTCGAACTGGCGACGGAGCGGCGAGGCATGCTGAACAGCTCGTTCGCCGGCCAAGCGCGCGTCGTCGCCACTCCACACCTCGTCAGGAAGGGCGGCGACCACACGAGCCCAGGATGGGGCCGACACATCATCCGGGACAGCTGGCAGAGCGAGTACATGGTCGAGGACGGTCCGCCAGGTACTGGGGGAAGCCGCGGGAAGAACTGCGGCGAGTGCCTCAATGGATTGGTGCCCCACCTCGCTTCGGGAGAGCAGCCACGCGACCGCGGCGTCGGCGGTTTCCGTGTCGAGTAGATCGCCGCCGTGGCGGAGGATAGCCAGGTTCCCTCTAGTGGTCGTGCGCGTCCCTGTTTCAAGGTCCAGCGTCGCTGCCACCCTCGTGACAGCTGAAGCAGGGCCATCCAGGCGCAGACGCCGGATCGCGTGTTCGAGTGTCGAGGTATCGCCTGCATCCCTCAGCATCTGCAGTGTTCCGGCAACCTCCTCGGGATCCGTGTCTCGTCCCCTCAGCAGAAACTTGGCCTTGCCTAGGAGACTGATCCCGTGCCGCCAGGCCGACTGGTCGCCTAGGTAACTTGCGGTTATCGCGGTGGACAGCAGCTCATTGTGACCATGGTCACCACCGCCGATGACACGTGAGGTGTCACGTGCCCATCGGCGGAACAGCCGGTCTGTTAGATGGGCCAGCGCGCTGGCTCTGATCTGACTGCGCCACCACCCAACCGCAGTGTCCAGCCCGGTGATGAGCCCTTTGAGATCCCACGTGCCAAGGTCAGCAGTGTCGAACAACACTGAAGCACCGACCCCGGCGATCGCGGTCGCCGTGACGTCGTCAGGATGGCTGATGCGGATGTGCTGGACCGTGTCCGCGTCGAACCGGGCCTGCTCGATTCTTCCCAATTCGGTGTAGGCCCGAGCCCGCTGGATGGTCAGCCAGGCGTGATCGACAGGCTCCGCCCTGTCCCGTGCCAACTCGGCGGTGAGAAGGTCGAGAGCCTGAACCGCCTGCCCTGTCTCGATCAGGCCGGCTGCCGCGACGATGATCGCCGCCACTCGGCACGCCTCGTCAGGCGCGCCCTCGACAGCTGTAGGCATGTCTTTCGTTTCACCCGTCGCGAGACGGTGTCCCACCCGAGCGACGAATCGCCATCTCCAGTCCTTGGATGTGGCGGCCTCCGCCAACGTGGGAACAGATTCGTGCCGTGCGGCGAATTCCTCGTAAGCCTGGACTCGCGCCTGCACGAGCAATCCAAGCGCCTGCTCGGGGCCGATCGGCTGTTCGTGCCCAGCGTTCGGGTGTGGAGCGATGAGCCTTGGGACGATGAGCGCGTGCCGCAGCCGATGCCGGGGGGGCAGCAAGGCGGCCCCAGACCACGAGCTGCCTTCCAGAAGATTCTTCGGCCGCGGAGAGGCTGCCACCGCCAACAACTCGTTCAGGTGATCCTCATCGACGGTGTTCTTCGCCGGTACGAGGATCTTGGCACCCTTCCCAGTTGAGACAATCGCCTCCGGAGTCACGTGGACCCAGTAAGAAGTGCGGGTCTCAAGGTTATGCAGCACAAGCAGGTGGGGGAGGCCGTGGGCGACCCATGCATCTAGGTGATCACGGTCGTCTTCGTAGAACCACCAGCCCACGTCAGCGGGCTTGGCAAACGCGGAAGGGCCGCCCTTGACCTGCACACCCATGAAGTCACCCTGGTCGAACATCCGGCTGTCTCTGGCCTGAACGATCAGGTCGGTGCCAAGGTCATGTTGGACATCGGTAGCAGCTACTCCCCAGCCGAGCCGTTGGAAGGCAGCCATGACCTCAGTCGCGCCGACCGCGCCGGTCTTCTCCGTCGGTGAGCCGCGCATCGCAAAAGCATAGCCACCCAGACAAGGATCGCGCTGCAACTGCGCTCCGGAGCAAGCCGTTCCAGGATGGCCATTTCGTCACGTCGATCCGTGTTGGACGCTCTGGAACGATCAAGTTCCTAATACGATTGCGTTCACCAGTCGACACAGTGGTGTAAATGTCGCCTTGTGGTCGCCGTGGTACGGGTGAGTGACGCTGCGTGATCGTGGCTAAGGTGACAGCAGTGCTGACAGCAACGTCCCCACACATCAACGCATCCGCGCCGTCGTCCACACGCGTTTGAGCGCGTCCTCCATCGAGCGAACAGGGTGATTGCTCCGCTGAAAGGCGGAAGGTCGGCATTGGCCTATCGTCGCTGGGACCCGGCCCACTGGGCGTTCCGCTGCTGCCGTCGAACGGTTTGAACTCAACAGGCCAGTGCGGCTTTGCGTCGCCCCCGTTGTGTGCGAATCTCCGGTCACGGGCGAGAGGCGAGATCATGAGTGATGGCCGGTGGCGGGAACGTTGGGTAGTAGTCACTGTGCTGGTCTTGGCGATTATGGGGACAGCATCAGTGGTCCTCGTGGCCTTTAAGGTGGCCAATCCGTGGCTGCTTGGCACGGCGGCTGCGGTGGGCGCCGTCGCGGTGGCCGTATCTGGTGTCTGGCAGGACCGCCACAAGCGGATTGCGACTCGCCGCGACGAGGCCGAGTTCATGCTTCAAGATGGTTGTCTGGTGCTGCCCAGTGGCCGGCTGCCTAGGGTGTCGCAGATCGATGAGCCAATCAAGCTGGGCGTTCATCCGGCGATCGTGCTCGGTGATAGTGCCGCTCAGAACGGGCGGGCACCTGCGTACGTGCCCCGTGATGTCGACGTCGAGCTATGCCAGCGGCTCGCCTCGGGTGGGTTCGTCCTGCTGGTTGGGGACTCCGCCGCAGGCAAGTCCCGGACCGCTTTCGAGGCCATGCGGGCGTCTCTTCCTGATCACCTCTTGATCGCACCGCATGACCGGACTGCACTGCCGGCCGCGATCGAACGCACGCTACGAGTCAAACAAGCCGTGCTCTGGTTATCGGACCTTGAACACTATCTCGGTGCCGGCGGGTTGACTCGTGAGCACATCGCACGGATCAGCGGCGGAAGCGGCCATCACCGTGTCATCCTCGCGACCCTACGCAGTGCTGAACAGGTCCGGCTGACAAGCGCGTCTTCCGATGGTGAGGATGCCACTCGGCTGATTGGGCGGGAGATACGAGAGGCTTTGGAGCAGGCCGATGAGTTCCGGCTTGCCCGCATGTTCACCCTGACAGAGTTGGAGCGGGGGCTCGCCCGACGCTCAGATCCGCGGATCTCGTCGGCATTGGAGCACGCTGAAGAGTTCGGTGTCGCGGAGTACCTTGCGTCTGGACCGGAACTGAAGCGGGACTATGACAACGCTTGGGACGTGGGCGTCAACCCGAGAGGCGCTGCCCTGGTCGCTGCGGCCATCGACTGCCGCCGTGCGGGATATACCAGTCCTCTACCTCGGAAATTACTCGAAGAGCTGCACGGCATCTATCTCGATGCCAGAGGCGGCCATCGACTCCGTCCTGAACTCCACGCCGACGCGTGGGACTGGGCTACCCGTCCCCGACGGGCCACAACAGCCTTGCTCTCGCCCTCACCCGATACCGACGGTGCTGTGACGGTCTTTGACTATGTCGTCGACGCCGTGCAGCAGGCCGAAGGACCTCTGGCGCAAGTCCCCGAACCTGTTGTTCGAACCGCACTCAACCGCGCCCAACTCGTGGTCGACGTTGAAGGGATTGCCTCGACTGCCAGCAGCCAAGGTCGTTACCTACTTGCCGAAGCGGCATGGCGGAAAGCTCTCATGTGGCGCACTGCGATGCTCAGTGCGCCACATCCGGATACCTTGACGAGCCGCGACAGCCTGGCACTTGTCCTATGGGGGTTGGGACGGTTGAAGGAGGCCGAGGCCGAACACCGGACCGTGCTAAAGGCGCGCCGCCGGCTCCTGGGTGACAAACACCCCGACACTTTGGCCAGCCGTGACAGCCTGGGACTTGTCCTTTGGGGGTTGGGGCGATTGAAGGAGGCTGAGGCTGAACACCGGACGGTGTTGGAGGCGCGCCGCCAGTTCCTGGGTGACCAGCACCCCGACACGTTGATCAGTCGGAACAACCTGACACTTGTACTGCGGGGGCTGGGCAGGTTGGAGGAGGCTGAGGCCGAGAACCGGACCGTGCTGGAGGCCCGTCGCCAGCTTCTTGGTGACCAGCACCCCGACACGTTGATCAGTTGGAACAACCTGGCCCGTGTGCTGGCCGATCTCGGGCGGTTGGAGGAGGCCGAGGCTGAACAGCGCGCGGTGCTGGAGGCGCGCCGCCGGCTCCTGGGTGATCAGCATCCGGATACGTTGATCAGTCGGAACAATCTGGGCTGTGTGCTGGCCAATCTCGGACGGCTGGAGGAGGCCGAGGCCGAACACCGCGCCGTGCTGGAGGCACGCCGCCGCGTATTGGATGAGGACAACCCGCGCACGTTGAACAGCCGGAACAACCTGGCTCGCGTGCTGGCCGATCTCGGGCGGTTGGAGGAGGCCGAGGCCGAACACCGCGCCGTGCTGGAGGCACGCCGCCGCGTACTGGGCGATCAACACCCTGACGTCCAGCACAGTCGGAACAATCTGGGCTGTGTGCTGGCCGGTCTCGGGCGGTTGGAGGAGGCCAAGGCTGAACACCGGGCGGCGCTGGAGGCACGCCGCCGACTCTTGGGCGACCAGCACCCGGATACGTTGGTCAGCCGAAACAACTTGGCTCGTGTGCTGATGGATCTAGGGAGGCCTGAGGCAGGCGAGGCGCCAGAGTGACAGCGGCACGGACAACAACGTCCCCACAGGGACACGCTTCGGCTGCCGTCCACGTGTGCCTGATGGCCTCGCTCGCCCGGGCAAGCGCTGGCCGAATGAAAACGGGCAGTCCCATTTATCTATTTAGGTTCGGAAGCCGATCGTCCGGAATTCAGCGCCTAGCTAGTCGGCGGAGTGGTGTTTTAGGAGATTTGTGCCATATATGCTTTTGGAAATATGGCCAGAGTGGCGCAGTGGGAGTCGTTTTTGCATCGATCCTAACGAGATAAGGCGTTGATCTTCCAAATGGCCTAGCCTGCCTTGTCCCTACTAGATGGGCAGGTGGATGCCATGAGCGAGCAGGCCGCACAGACAATCGTCGGTAACGAGCAGAGTGAGGTCTCAAGGGAAGCCGTAAGCTCTCCGGCGAGGAAGCCGGCGGGGGCGCGAGCAGTTCCGAAGTGGGAGGCAGAAGCGCGGGATCGCGTTCGGGTAGCGATACGGCGCTACTCCAAGCCGCTAACCGATCTTAGAGCCTGCTGACGAAGGGCTTTGGTGTTCCGCGGGGAGGGTCAGGAGAGCGCCGGGGTGTGGTCATGAGTGGGTAGTTGACCCGTAAGCAG
>NZ_JBEYTJ010000035.1:0-118673 GCF_040642995.1 Nonomuraea sp. NPDC047529
TACGGACCGAACGTTCCGACACCTGCCACACCAGTGGGAAGAGGCCCGTCACCAGCGGAAACGCGGTGTCGGGCCTCTTGTTTCATGTCCGGCCGTCTCCGGCCTCCTATGGCACCTCGCCGCCGCCGTCCTCTTCCCCGGCGCCGCTGCGGCCACTCGCTCCTCAGACGGCAGAACAGGCCTATCCGGCCGGCGTGTCGCAGAACTCCTGCTTGACGAGGGCGTCCACAAGCGTCAGGAAGTCCTTCGCCGGGCCTCTGGTGGCCGAATCCAGCCAGGTCACCGAGGCGGTCAGGGTCTTGCTGCCGTCGGGCGAGCTGTACATCAGCGCCCCGTAGCCGTGCGGTGGGCTGCCGTTGTGCTGGTAGACGGTGCCGCAGCCGGGGCCCAGGTCCTGCGCCCATATGCCGAGGCCGTAGTCCTGCTTGGGGAGCGGCGTGGGGATCGCCGTGCGCATCTCGGCCAGCAGGTCGGCGGGCAGGAGCCGGCCGCCGTTCAGTGCGGAGAAGAACGTGGTCAGGTCCTGCGTGGTGGAGATCAGGTCGCCGGCGCCGGTCAGCAGGGACAGGTTCTGGTGGGAGAGGTCGATCACCTTGTCCTTGTACTGGTAGTAGCCGTGGGCGTGTGGCCCGGGCAGTGCCGTCGTGCGGTTGCCTGCCGCGAGGGTGTCCCGCAGTCCGAGCGGGCCGGTGATGCGCCGCTTCAGCTCGGTGGCGTAGGAGTGGCCGGTGATCTTTTCGATCATCAGCAGCGCCACCGTGTAGTTGGTGTTGGAGTAGCTCCACTGCGTCCCGGGTTCGAAGCGCGGCTTCTTGGACAGCGCCAGCCGTACCAGTTCCTCGGGCTTGTAGCTCTTGAACCGGTTGGGCACCCATCCGTCTCCGTTGGCGGGGATCCCCGGTTCGTCCATTGTCCCGTCGGGCTTGTACTCGCCGGTGTAGTTGAAGATCCCGCTGGTGTGGCGCAGCAGCATCCGTACCGTGATCCGCTCGTCCAGCCCGTAGCCGGGCAGGTAGTCGGCGGCGGGCCTGTCCAGCTCGATCCTGCCCTCTGCCACCAGTTGCAACACCATGGTCGCGGTGAAGGTCTTGATGATGCTGCCCGTCCAGAAGCTCCCGTTGGTCGGGGGCTTGGCGGCCGATCCCAGCTCGCGCACCCCGGCGCCGGCGGCCCAGTCGCCCTGCTGATCGCGCACGCGTAGCTGGATCCCGGTGAAGCCGGCGTCGACGAAGGCGTTCATCGCCTTGTGCAGCTCCGGGCGATCCGGCCCGGTGGGGGTGGCCATGGCGGGGGTGGCGACCCCCGCGAGCACCGCCGTTGCGAGCGCCGCGACGGCCGTGCGCCGGCTGATCGTCGTGTTCATGGTTTCCTCGTTTCTGGGGTTCTGGGCTCTTGGTCGCTGTTCTCAGTTCGTGGTCCGGCCGTCGCGGAACACCTCGTCGATGAGCCGCTGTGTCGCCTGCTGGAACGCCGCCGCCTTGGACAGGTCGGCGTCGTCCACGTAGGTCACCGAGGCCGTCATCGTCTTGCCGCCGTCGGGCGTGCTGTACATCAGCGCCGCGGAGCCCGCCATGCCGCCGTTGTGGTGATAGAGGGTGCCGCCGTTCCCGCCCAGGTCCTGCTCGAAGATCCCCAGGCCGTAGCCGATCTTCGGGTCCGGCTTGCGCATCTCGGTCAGTAGCTCGGCGGGCAGCAGCCGGCCGCCGTTCAGCGCGGCGAAGAACGTGTGCAGGTCCTGGGTGGTCGAGATCATGTCGCCGCCGGCGGAGATCCACGAAGGATTCTGGCTGGTGACGTCCACCGTGTGCTCCCGGCCGCCGTCCTCGTACCGGTAGTAGCTGTGGGCGTGCGGCCCGGTGATCTCCGTCGAGATGCCCGGCGCCTCGGTGCCCGTCAGCTCCAGCGGGCCGAGGATCAGCCGCTGCAGTTCCTCGGCGAACGAGCGGCCCGTGACCCGCTCGATCAGCAGCCTGGCCAGCACGTAGTTGGTGTTGGAGTAGCTCCAGTCGGTGCCCGGCTCGAAGCGCGCCGGCTTGGACAGCGCCAGCCGGACCAGCTCTTCGGGCCGGTAGGTGCGGAAGCGGCCGTCCACCCATTCCTTGCCCGACCACGCGATTCCCGGCGCGAACGTCCCGTCCTCGTAGTACTCGCCGGTGTGGTTGAAGATTCCGCTGGTGTGCTGCAGCAGCATCCGTACGGTGATCCGCTCGTCCAGCGCGAACTCGGGCAGGTAGCCGTCCACCGGGCTGTCCAGCCCGATCTTGCCCTCGGCCACGAGCTGCAGCACCACAGTTGCGATGAACGTCTTGGTGGAGCTCCCGACCCGGAACCGTCCGTCCGCCGGCGGCTTCTCCGACGAGCCCAGCTCGCGCACCCCCGCGGTGCCGACCCACTGGCCGCGCTCGTCGTTCACCCGCAACTGCATTCCGGTGATGCCGGAGTTCACGAACTCCTGGATGAGCTTCTGCAGTTCCGGGCGATCCTGCCCGGCCACGGTGTTGGCTGCGCTCACCTCGGGCGTGGCCGGGGCGGTGTCGAGGGCTGCGCTGATCTTGCGGGCCATCTCGGTCATGGTGGGGCTGGGCCTCCCCTGGGTGGCCGCTTCGACGGCGACCAGGACGGTGCGGCGGAAGTTGTCGGCCTCGGCCGGGGCCTGCTTCCTGAGCAGGCTCATGGAGGCGTTCAGAGCAGGCAGCACCTGGTCGGCGAGTTCGGCCACGGTCTTGCCGTACTTCACGCCCTTGGGCGCCTTGGCCAGCACGTGCCCGACCGGGCCGGTCGCGGAGGTCAGGGCGACGGAGCCCTCGGCGGCGGCCTTGTGCGCCGAACCGGCGGCACCGGCGGCGGACATCAGCGAGACGGCGCCCCAGGCGGCGGTGCGCAGGGTGAGCTGGTCCTGGTCGGTGAGGGCGAGGGCGAGGGACATGGCGGTGCTCCTTCGGGGCTTCCGGCTTGTCGGCGACGAGGTCCGTTGGCGACGACAGGAACGTTACGACCGTTGCCACAATCTTGGCAAGTAGTTGCCAAGATGAATTGCCAAAGCTGTCGGTGTGCGGCATGGGGATCTGGCAAGAACTTGTCTGAAGGGAGGCAAGTGAGTTAGCCTCTGGCGTGACCCTCAAGACGTCGGACGACGTCAACCGCTACCCGGGAGTTCGGACATGCTCGAACAACCAGTCTTCGGCCGCCGACTGAGGCAACTGAGGACCGAACGCGGCCTGACGCTCGCAGCCCTCGCGGGCGAGGGCATGTCCACCGGATACCTGTCCCGGCTGGAATCAGGGGCGCGTCAGCCCACCGAACGAGCCATCAAGCACCTGGCCACGCAGCTCGGCATCAGCCCCACCGCACTCACCCAGTTCACCGCCACCTCCCTGGCCCAGAGCCTGACCCTGGCCACCGGCCTGAGCCAGGACGAAGGCGGCCAAACCCTCAGCGACGCCCTGAAAACCTCCGGCGGGGAGGACCCCCTCCTGCGCTGGCAGGCCCTCTGGCAAGTCGCCGAATGGCGTCAGTGGCGTCAGGAGTACGCCGAGCAGCGCACATGCCTCGACGAGCTGGCCACGCTCAGCGCACAGATCGGGCTACCCGAGCTGCAGTCCAGAGTGCTGGCCGCACTGTCGCGCTGCATGCGCAGCACCGGAGAGATCGTCGGCGCCGTCGATGCCGCAACACACGCCTACGAGCTGGCCGAACGCGAAGCGCTGCCCGCCCGCGTGCGGGCCTCCGCGCTGCTGGCCCTGGTGTCGGCGCTGGCCGAGGCCGGGCGACTCCCCGACGCCGCCCGGCATGCCGACGAACTGCTCACGCTGGCGGACCAGGTCTCGGGAGCGCTGCGGGCCCAAGCCGTGTGGACCGTGGCCAACATCCGGGTCCGCCAGGGCGACCTCGAAACCGGCGCGGAACTGATGGACCAGGCCATCGACGGCTTCAACGGCCGTGACGACCTGACGCTCTGGACGCGTCTGCGCCTCGGCGCGGCCCGGCTCGACCTCAGGGCCGATCCGCCCAGAATCGAGTCCGCCCGGCGGCGTGTCACAGAAGTCCAGGCCGTGTTGCCGTTCGCGGACGCCCCGGCCATCGAGCAGCAACTGCTGGCCGTGCGCGCCCGGATCGCCGTCCTCGCCGGCGACCTCGACGAGGCCCGTACGGTCCTGGACCGGCTGACCGGCTTCGACGACCTGCTCACCTACCAGGAGCGGATGCGGCTCGACGTCCTGCGCAACCGCGTCCTGCTCCTGGAGGGCGAGCAGGACACGGCGCTCGCCGGGCTGCGCAAGCTCGCCGAGCAGGCCCAGCAGAGCGGCAACATGGACCTGGCCGCGGACATCTGGCGCCTCGTCGCCGAATCCCTGACCAAGTAGGGCGCTGTTCCGACCCGGGTGGCGGCGGGGCGGCGCGCGATCTCACCGGCGAGAGCTCGGGGAGGCAGTGTCCGACGCCTCGTCGTGACGGTTCGCGACACACCTGCGGGCCTGCCGGACATGACCTAGGCATGAACGTCACTGATACTGAGCCGCCGGAGCGCACCCAGCGCTTCGGCCGGCTCTACGAGCAGACGTATGCCGCGTTGCTGCGGTTCGTCGAGCGTCGCGTCCACCCCTCTCACGCCGAGGACGTGGTCGCCGACGTGTTCCTCGTTGCCTGGCGGCGTCTGGACGACGTGCCGCCGGCGGCGGATGAGGCGCGGGCTTGGCTGTTCGGCGTCGCGCACCGCACTCTCCGCAACGGGTTGCGGGCTGATCGGCGGCGGCAGGCGCTCGCCGTCCGCATCGCGGACGGGCAGCTGACCGGCGCCGCGGTGGCCGGGCTGGACCCCGAACTGGTGGCGCGCCGGCTCGACCTCGTCCAGGCGTGGCGGCGGCTCAGTCCGCTCCACCAGGAGGCGCTCGCCTTGGCCGTGTGGGATGGACTCACAGCCCCGCATGCCGCGCGGGTGCTCGGTATTTCTCCCGTTGCGTTCCGGCTTCGGCTCACCCGGGCCCGGCGTGCCCTGCGCCGCCACGCCGACGCGGCTCCCACCACAGAAACCCAGCTCGTGGCGACCGCCACCGTCGACTCTCGGAGCACGCGATGAACGACATCCTCGACCACACCCTGCGCGACCTCGACCCCGCTGTCACCCCGGCCGACCTGGACACCGGCACCGACCCGCAGGCTCGTGCCCTGCTGGCCCGGGTGGTGGCCGCCGACCCGATGAGTGCGCATGCACCGACGACCAGCAGCCCTCGCGTGCTCACTGCCGGGCGGCTCGCCATGGTGAGCGGAGGGGTGGCTGCCGGCATCGCGGCGGCGTTGCTGCTGCCCGGCGTGTTCGGCGGTGGCACGGCGATGGCCGCGTGGACCGCGACGCCGCACACGGTGAGCAGTGACCGGGCCGTCGAGGCCCAGGAGAACTGCCTCGACAACGCCCAGGACACCGCCGAGCGCACGACTGGACGCAAGCTCGACTTCCGGCCCGTGGTGACCGAGGGGCGGGGACCATGGACGCTCGTCTACGTCAACGATGACAGCAGCCACCTCGCCGAGATCACCTGCCTGCTCCGCGACGGCGACCTCGTCGGCATGCACGGCAGCACGCCGGGCCCCGGCGCGAAGCCGCTTCCGCCGGTTCCCGCGGGGTCGGCACGGGCGGCCCTCGGCGCGGCCACGAGTTCGAGTGAGGAGAGCGTGCGTACGGTGACCGGCAGGGTCGGTGCCGGTGTGGTGGGCCTCCAGCTCGCCACGGAGGCGAAAGGCACCGTCACTGCGACCGTCACCGGCGGCTACTTCGCGGCCTGGTGGCCGGACGCGCCGACGACGGAGGAGCGCGAGAACGCCTCAGGTCGGGGCGGCGTCACGGGCGTCACGACAATCCTCCAGGACGGATCGCGGCGCAGCGTCTCGCTCGAGGAGCTCACCGGCCGGACGAGCGCGCAGCTGAACACGCCGGCCACTGGCGGCTCCGTCGAGCTCGACTGACAGTGGCCACCCGCTGACGACGCCGATTCTGTCTTCTTCACCGCCGGCGCGGAGTTGGCTACAGTGGCGATCTTCCGGAGTCTCTGAAGGCGAACGTCCATGACGAACCTTGATCAGGCGTCCGCGCGTCTCCGTCTCGGCGCCGCGTTGAACCGCATGGTCGTCACCTTCCAAGGCATGACCGCACGTCCTGATGAGTACAACTGCGAGTGCCACTGGGGGAGTGCGGAAGAGCTCGCGCAGTTGAAGGTGCCGGACGTGGAGCTAGAGCTTGATCTTCTGCACCGCGCTTGGCGGCCCATCGATTGGAACGACCATGGATCCGTGTTGCGCCGTGTTCTGCCTCAGTTGTCGAGGGCTCTCGTCGGCGGTCTCGTCGAGCCGCTTTTCGGTATGGATGAGGTCGGACGTTCACTTGCCCGGGGCCAGGGGCAGCAGTGGCCTGGCGAGCAGGTTGCAGCGGTCCGGGAATTCCTGAACGCCTGGTGGGCCCGCACTCTCATCGACCCGGATCCGGTTGTGCCCGTGCACGAAGTTCTCGCACTGTGTCACGAAGCCTCTGCCACACTCAGCCCCTGGCTGGACGTCTGGGAAGCGCAGACGTCCAGCGTGGCCGACCACCACCTGGCCAAGGCGGTGGCGCACTGGGAATACGACTTGCTGGGAGACCGACTCCCCTGGGAAACCCAGGAGCACGAGGAAGAGACGTGTATCGAGTTGACGGCCTGGCTGATCCGCACCGCCCCCGCCCGCCTCCGCAGCCAGAACGCCCCCGTAGAGCTGCTCCATCGCATACGACTGCTCGGCCTCGCCGGCTCCGCCCGCTGGGAGGACCCCCACTGGCCTGACCATCGCTACTGAGCCAGTACCCACGGCGGTCTGAGCCGATGGCTGCAGGCTCCTACGCCGGAAAATCCGTGTTCCACGGATAGGCGAGCCGCTCGGGCGCCACCCCACTCTTGAGCAGGGCCAGGTCAGCGGCCCTGTCCGCCTGTGGTGGACCCGGCGGAGGCGCACCCGCAACACAAGCGGGCCCGAAGCAGGGACAGGTCGACAGCTCTGAAGCGAGGGGCTCTTTGGACCTGTCGCTGTTACGCGTGGTCGAGGCCGACTTCGACCCGTACGGAACGCCGGAAGAACTCGCCGCGGACCGCCCCGTCGTGGCAGCCGGAACAATCGACGGCTGGCAGCAGGGCCCGATCCCTGATGGGCTCGTTTACATAGAGCTCAGCCAGGGTGGTGTCGTCAGCGATCCGACGGCCTCGGTCGAGCAGTGGAAGCCGCGCAAATCCGTCGAGGATTTTGAAAAGGCTCTTCCCGCCGGCACCAAGATGCTCGCGTTCCCGCGCGAGCGTCCTGTTCAGGAACTGGAGGTGCGCGACCCGGGAGAACCTCTGCTGATGCTCGTACCTCCGCAGGGACTGATATCCGAAGACCCGCAATTGGTCGGTCAGCCATCCGGGGGCACGGCTTTGGTGGGGGGCAAGGAACGGCTGAGCGTCGGAGGTGAGGCCTGGGCATGCACCAGGTGAGCCGCGTGTTCGGCTGCCATCCAGACTGCTGAGAAGAGTGGATTCGCTCGTGTTGGATGAGATCGTCGCTCGTTACGGCGACATGCTGAGTGACCTCGACACCATCGCCTACACGGTGACGCTTCCCGACTTCGGTGTCCTGTCGATCAGGGATGCCGTACGTCGGCTTGGGGCGGACCTCACTCTGCTTCAGGGCCCCGACGAGCTGCCGCGCAGCACCGGCTCCATCAGTCTCCACCAGGTCGGCGACGGCATCGTCACGCTGGACTGGGTCAACCCGGGAGGCGACCGCATGGAGATGACCGAGCGACTCGCCGGCCAGGGATTCCGGCACTGGTACGTGTCCTTCGACATCGAAGGCAACACCAGCATGTACGCCCACTACGGCCAGGCCGAAGGCTTTCTCCATCATCCGGAGCCGGACCTCATGTCCTTTACGGAATGGGCAGACCACCTCGGTCCCTTGAGCCCGTACACCGACTTCCTCGCGAGTGGCTATGACAGCGAGGACGCGGAGGCGAGGGTGGACATCCTCGCGGCATGCCTCGCCGTGGTGGAGCTGGAAAGCGGTGTCCGCCTGGACCGAGCATTGATGGACAGCCCCTGCTCGGCACTGCCGATGCCTCTGTGATGCAGCTCGCCGCCGAGACGGCCTGATCAGCGGGGCCCATTGCCGAACCGGCCTCATGAAGATCGAACGGCGGCGCGGCGCCGTCGTAAGCCCGCCGTCCGGGCGTGCGGCCTGGCCTCATTCCAGGTTGGAACCCAGGAGAAGGCCGTGGAGATCCCAGCCCGTTGGAATGGGCCTGTCATCCGGATAGTCGATCACCTGGAGCGAAGCCTCGTCGTAGAGGCTGTACGTCGTGATGTCGTCGCCTTGGGCCACTATGAGAAGACGTGCGCCCAGCCGCCAGACCGCATGTTGCCATTCCGACTCGTCGTCCCAGCCGTCATCGATCACAGTCGGTGCGCCCAAGCGTCGTGCGACAGTCCTGTGCCCGTCTTCCCAGACGCCCTTGAACCGGGCCCGGTCGGCGGTGCGATCGATCCGCCAGATATCCGATGGGACGTGCTGGGGAAACTCGCTCAGGTCCGGGTCTGGGTCGGGATCCCAGATATCGTCGGGCTCGTAAAAGAGGGCGAAGCCCACGGAGAATCCTCTTACCCGAGTGCTCTTGCCGTTGGTGATGACACCGACGTTCCACTCTCCCGCGGGCACTATGGGCCACTCTTCATCGTCGAGGATGTGCTTGGCGAGAGAGCCGCCTTCCGGGAATGGCCATCCGGTCGGTTGCCAAGTTTGATCGAGTGCCTCACGGCTCCATGGGCTTCTCGCCAGGTTGATCACAGTGTCCACGAGAGCAAGGTCGATGCCATGCCATGCCAAGGCCATGGTGGGTGCCCCTCTGACAGATCGTTTCGACGGCTCGGGGCAAGTTACGGCCCGCATCGTCGGAACTGCAAGCCCGATGGCGGAGCGCGGTTGTGGCGGGCAGTGCGTAGAACTCGTTAGGACTGGGGGCGCGTCAGCGGTTCATCTGGAGGAAGCACAGGGCAGGGGACAGGCGCCGTGCCACCGTGACGACGGGTGATGTGGGCCTCAAGTAGCCGAACAGCCAGCCCATGACGGTAATGGAGGGCGAAGAGCAGCGGGATGTCCCCATCGGGGCCCGGGCGTTCAGGATCCGCCCCATATGCCAGGAGCGCGGCGGTGCATGCAGCATCGAGTGGCTCTCCGGTCTGGGCTGCTCCGTCCGCCTCCACGTCGATCGCATGCAAGAGCAGTGTCGTGTTGGAGCACACCTCATTCGGGTCGGTACCGGCGTCGAGCAACCGGGTCAGCTCCCTCAGGTCGCCATGCTCTACTGCCAGGTGCGCCGGAGTCATCGGCTCATGGGGTGCCGCTGCTGGTTCCATAACCGTGATCAAAGCAGACGCCGGACCCCTGCCGCCGGCTCTGGGTGAACCCCCGCGGAGTGGATCTGACTTGGGAGCCACCCTGGGCGAACGATGCTTGTCCACGTTGACGTAGCCGTCGATGAATCGCTCGAAGACCTCGGGGCTCTGCTCCGGAACCACGCGTAGACGTCGAGACATGGCGGATGGGGGCGTGAACGTGATGCCCAACGGGTCCAGAGATCGTGTACCGAAACCCTCCAACTGACATGACGATTGGCGACGGTCAGGGGACCAGAGCCTGCTCTCTTTCATTTCATACGTCGTAGTCGCGCCGCTTTCGCGATTTCTCCAGCTTGGCATCGGAGCTCATCATCAGTTGGCGGCGTGCTTCGTAAGGCTTCCCAATCATCGATGAGAATCATGAGCTCTGTGATCTCGGGAGGGTGGCCGCATCGAGGTGAGAGTTCGGTGACCAGGAAATCGGCACCAGCCGAAATGGGCAGCGTGCCTTCCTGCATGGCTAGTGAGACTTCGAACGCGACATTCCACGGTTCCTGCTGGGTATTCAAGGGGGGCATTCCACATTCGGAGAGCACCTGGCGAAGCAGCGGTTCAATCTCCGAAAGGGAGCCGATGGAGAGGGCATATCCGGCTAGTTCGATGGTGCTGGGTGTGTCGACTCCGGCTCCGATCAGATCGCAGGCCATCCAACCTGCGTCTGCGACACGACCGACGAGTCGTCGGCAGTGCAGGTCACCCCGAAGCTCAACAAGATACGCGCGCAGTTCTGCCGAGAGTTCCACGGGACCAGCATCGTCGTGGGAGCGTGATCCGGAACATGCCCGGAATGATCAGCGACATCATCTTCGCGCCAGACTGTCTATCCGCAGTGCGGTCGCACGTTGGCCGGTACAACCGCCGGCTCCGGCGGCTGGAGGAGCGGGCACAACGAACGTGATGACGTCGCAGAGCCGAGGCCCGATCCAGAGACGCAGGCCAAGCGGCCAGTTGAGGCGAGACCACGATCCCCTGTGAAAACCGTCGGCTCAGCCTACGCAAGTTCGAACCTTGCACCTGACGCACCAACGGGAAGAGGGCCGTCACCAGTGGAAACGCGGTGACGGGCCTCTCGTTTCATGTCCGGCACTCCATGGCTGACCACGGGTGATCGTTCTCTGTATGTTCCCCAACGATCAAAGACGGCAGAGCCTGATCGCCTTCTGAGCACCACCCCGACCCTCCCCGGCCTCGCCAAGGGCCGGGGAGGGGAGCGGGCCGAGGATGCCGATAGTCTCCGCAGACCCCTGCACCGCTGATCGGCGCCGGCGTACGAGAGGAGACCCATGACCCACGTGCTGCTCACCGGGTTCGAGCCGTTCGACGGTTCTGGCGTCAATCCGTCGTGGCAGGCGGTGCAACTGGCCGCGACCACGCCACCGGAAGGGGCGTCGCTGACGACTGTGATGCTGCCGGTGGTCTTCCAGGACGCCATCGCACGGCTGCGCGCGGCCGTCGAGGAGTCCGGTGCTGAGGTCGTCGTCTGTGTCGGGCAGGCGGGCGGGAGGCCGGGTATCACGGTCGAGCGCGTCGCCGTCAACCTTGATGACGCTCGCATCCCCGACAACAAGGGCGCCCAGCCCATCGACGAGCCCGTCGTCGTGGACGGCCCGGCCGCGTACTTCTCCACCCTCCCGGTGAAGGCGTGCGTGGCCGCCGTCCGCGAGGTCGGGCTGCCGGCGTCCGTCTCGCACACGGCGGGGACGTTCCTCTGCAACCACGTCTTCTACGGGCTGATGCATCTCATCGAGTCCGGCCGGCCGGGGGTGCGCGGCGGCTTCGTGCACGTGCCCTACCTTCCCGAACAGGTCCCGAGCGGCGACCAGCCGTCGATGTCCGTCCAGTCGATCGCCGAAGCGCTGACGGCGATCGTGTCCGTGGCGGTCACCACGACCGCAGACCTCAAGGAGACCGGCGGCTCTCTCCACTGATCCACTGCCGACCGTCGCCCATCTCGGCCGTCTACCTGCGGGCCAACCCGACGTTCGAGCGGCCCTGCGGCTGGGCCTGTCTGTTCGCGCCGGCCGCTGAATGCGCCTCGGCCTGGCCCGGCGTGATGCCTGCCTCGCGTGGTCACGGCCTGTTGCCGGTGGTTCACCAATAGATGTGCAAGGATCTCGGCGGCGTTTCCGTCGGTCTTCGGGGCTTGGTAGCGCACTTGACTGGGGGACAAGGGGCCTCGGGCCGGATCCGTGCGGCGCGTGACATGGCTGAGAGCCCCGGATGGTGTCCGGAGCCCTGTGGGTGTGGCTGAGCATCACGCCGCCAGTGCCTCCAGTGGCGCTCTCCGGGCGTTCCTCCGGCCCCGGCGCCCATGATGGGCGGCTCGTGAAGGATTTCGGCCTGGCGCGGTAAGTACAGGTGACCGCATACGCCAGGAAAGGTCGGTATGCATGACAATCCCTCGCGAAGTAGTTGAGGTCGACGACGCGCTCCTCATTGAGAGATCGCTGAACGAACCCGAGATCTTCGCCACGTTGTTCGACCGGCATGCGCCGCTCCTGCACCGTTACGTGACCAGGCGCCTGGGGCCCAGCGAGGCGGAGGACGTCGTGGCCGACACCTTTCTGGCCGCCTTCCAGCACCGCGGCGGCTACGACCGAAGTCGCGCCGATGCCCGACCGTGGCTGTACGGCATCGCCTCCAACTTGATCGGCCGGCGGCGGCGTACCGAGACGAGCCTCTATCGCGCCTACGTTCGCAGCGGCGTGCATCCGGCGGAGCTGTCCGGCTCGCAGGTCGAGGACGAGGTCAACACCCTGGCCGTCAACCGCCCGCTTGCGCTGGCCCTGCTGGGGCTCGCACCGGCCGATCGCGACGTGCTGCTGCTCGTCGCATGGGCCGAACTGAGCTACCAGGAGGTGGCCGACGCGCTGGCCATCCCGCCGGGAACCGTCGCCTCGCGACTCAACCGAGCCCGTCTCCGGATCCGTCAAGCCCTGAGCAAGCAAGGAGAACGCTGATGGACGCACTCAAGGCCATGTGGGAGACCATCCCCCCCGCCACCCCGGACGAACTGGCCGGAGCGCGGCAGCGGCTGCTCCACGGGATGCGGCCCCGGCGACGCGTCGTCACCGGCCCCCGGCTGCTGGTCGCGGCCGGGCTCGCGGCGGGGCTAACCGTCGCACCGCTGATCATCGGAACCGAGCCCGCCGCCCACGCGGTGACCAGAAGCCCGGACGGCACGGTCGAGGTCACCGTCAACGAGCTGAGCGATCCGGCCGGGCTGGAGGCCGAGCTGGCCGCGGTGGGCATCAAGGCCGACGTGACCTTCCTGGCCCCGGCCACGCGGTGCGCGGGCCCGCGGTTCGCCGGCGTGGACCGGGCCTACGGCGGGGAACCCGCTTCGAACGCGAGCGAGCTGCGTTCACTCGTGGAAGAGTCGCGGTCGTTCAAGGCCACCCGGGTGACGTCCGTTCGGACGATCCGGATCTTCCCGCAGTACATCAAGCCGGGCGAGACGCTCGTGGTGGAGTTCCGCGACAACAGGAACCCGCAGGTGCCCTGGCGGCTCGGCGCCTGGCTGGCCGAGGCGGGCACATCCGTGAAGCCGTGCACGCCCGTCACGGGCGCTCAATGAGGCCTTGCTGCTGATCGGCGGCAACCGCGTCGCCCGGTACGGAAGCGGGTTCAGCCCTCCTCGTTCCCGGCATTTCGGGCTTGGCGGCGACCTCTCCGGCGCCCTTCGTTCAAGCCGTCAACCAGCACCGACGCCGGCCTCGCCGGCGGGGGTGTAGCCGCGGGTGCGGACGAGGTCGCGGGTGAGCTCGGTGAAGGCGTGGGTGGCGGCGCTGCGGTAGGCGCCCTCGCGGTGCAGAAGGGTGACGGTACGGGTGGGCAGGGGCGGGTCGAGGGGGACGGGGGTGAGGTGGGGGTGGTCGTGGGTGATGGCGTCGGGCAGGACGGTGGCCAGCGGGGTGCGCTGGACGATCTCGATGAGGGCCTGGACGGAGTTGGCCTCGACCGCGATGTGGGGGGCGGTCCGGTGGCGGGCGAAGTAGGCGTCGATGTGGCCCCGGGTGGCGAAGTCGCCGCTGAGCAGGGCGAGTCGCTCGTCCTTGAGGGCGCGGACCGGTAGGGGGGCGGGCAGCGGCCGGGCGCGGGGGATGCCGGTGACGAGGCTGAGGGTCTCGGTGAACAGCGCGGTGGCGGTGACGCCGGGCAGGTGGGGGCCGGCGAAGGCGATGCCGAGGTCGAGGTCGTCGGCGAGCAGGGCCGCTTCGATGCGGTCCTGGGCCATCTCCGCCAGGGTGAGGCGGATGCCGGGGTGGCGGGTGTGGAGCTCGGCGGTGAGCGGGCCGACCAGGTAGGCGGTGAAGGTGGGGGTGACGCCCAGGCGCAGGTCACCGCGGGAGAGGTCCTGGACGTCGTGGACGGCGCGTTCGGCGGCGGCCAGGTCGCGTAGTGCGCGCCGGGCGTGGTCGGTGTAGACGACGCCGGCGTCGGTGAGGCGTACCGTGCGGCCGGTGCGGTCCAGCAGTTGCACGCCCAGGGTCCGCTCCAACTGCCTGATCTGCTGGGAGAGCGTGGGCTGCGAGATGTGCAGCTCCTCGGCGGCGCGGGTGAAGTTGCCGTGTTCGGCCACGGCGAGCAGATAGCGCAAGTGACGCAGTTCGAGGACGGCCATGGAACAAATATAGATGAGAGCAATAGATTCCATGTCGAACAACTCTTGGACTCTATAAGCCCAGGTCATGCATGATGGATTCACCAGCCCGCGAAGGGAGTGACCACACCATGCAGGACCTCACCGAAGGCGTCGCCCGTTTCCAGCGGGACGTCTTCCCGGCCAAGGCGGAGCTCTTCGCCCGTCTGGCCACGCACCACACACCGCACACGCTGTTCATCAGCTGCTCCGACGCCCGCGTCGTCCCCGAGCTGATCACCGGTACCGAACCGGGTGACCTGTTCGTCATCCGCACCGCCGGCAACCTGGTGCCCGCCTACGGCCTCGAAGCCGACGGGGTCGCGGCGAGCATCGAGTACGCCGTCGCCGCCCTGGGGGTGGAGGACATCGTCGTCTGCGGCCACTCCGCGTGCGGCGCGATGACCGCGCTCGCCGAGGGGCACGACCTCAGCGGCGCCCCGACGGTCGCCGCCTGGCTGCGGCACGCGGACGCCTCCCGGGCCCGCACCGCCACCGCCGGCGACGTTCCCGCCCTGGTCCGGCAGAACGTGCTCGCCCAGCTGGCGAACCTGGCCACCCACCCGTCGGTGGCCCGCGCCCTGGCGGAGGGGAAGGTCGCCCTGCACGGCTGGGTCTACGACATCCCCACCGGCCGTGTCGAGGACCTGACCGCCGCCGGCCCCGCGCGGGCGGCCTGACGCCGGGGTTTCGCCCGCGACAGCTCGCCGGAACCCCCGTATCCATCGAACAGAGAAGGACGTACCGATCATGGTGCACGCACAGTTCAACGCCACCGCTCGCGAGGCCCTGGCCGCCGCCGCTGTGGACGCCAAGACCCGCAGGAACCTCACCTGGCAGCAGATCGCCGACGCCTCCGGCCTGTCGGTGGCCTTCACCACCGCGGCCGTCCTCGGCCAGCACCCGCTGCCGGAGACTTCCGCCAGGGCCGTCGCCGAGCTGCTGGGCCTGGACGAGGACGCGGTGATGCTGCTGCAGACCATCCCGGTCCGCGGCTCGATGCCGAACCGGATCCCGACCGACCCGACCATGTACCGCTTCTACGAGATGCTCCAGGTCTACGGCACGACCCTCAAGGCCCTGGTCCACGAGCAGTTCGGCGATGGCATCATCTCCGCGATCAACTTCAGGCTCGACGTGAAGAAGGTCGCCGACCCCGAGGGCGGCGAGCGCGCCGTCATCACCCTGGACGGCAAGTACCTGCCGACCAAGCCCTTCTGACGACCTGACACGGCGTCACAGACGGGCGGCAACGGGGCGGGCCGCAGACGACCTGCCGGCCCGCCCCGCCCCGTTCGACGAACCCAGCCGAGCCGACTGCCCACCCAGCAAACCTCTGGAGGATTTCCGTGGACTTCGCCCAGCGCACCATCGACATCGCCCGCCAGAACGTCGCCGACGGCGGCCGTCCGTTCGCGACCGTCATCGTCAAGGACGGCGAGATCCTGGCCGAGAGCCCCAACAAGGTCGCCCAGACCGGCGACCCCACCGCCCACGCCGAGATCCTCGCCATCCGCGAGGCCTGCACCAAGCTCGGCACCGAGCACCTGACCGGCACCACCATCTACGTGCTGGCCCACCCCTGCCCGATGTGCCTGGGCTCGCTGTACTACTGCTCCCCGGACGAGGTCGTCTTCCTCACCACCCGCGACGCCTACGAGCCCCACTACGTGGACGACCGCAAGTACTTCGAGCTGAGCACCTTCTACGACGAGTTCGCCAAGCCCTGGCAGGAGCGCCGGCTGCCGATGCGCTACGAGGCACGCGAGGACGCCGTCGACGTGTACCGGTTCTGGCAGGAGCGCAACGGCGGCGACCGCCACGTCGCGGGCGCACCCACCACCGCATGAGCCCAGGCGAGGGAAAGGGGGCCTGGCTCCACCCCTAACGGCCGCCGGTCAGGAACAGCGTCGACCACCGGAGTGAAACGTGCCCAGGTCGATGTCGGGGGATGTCGTACAGCCAGTTGTGCAGTCGCTGCTGGGGGTTAAGCCGGATACTGCCGAATTGGTCTCGTGGGTTTCAAGGCTCCGGCACGGGGCTGATGGACCAGGTCCTATCACCACCTCTCGCAGATCAGCGGATGGCCCTTGACGCCTCTCGCAAACCCACTGGCGTCGTACCGGGTGCCAGACGCCCACCCCACCAGCCACTCGGTCATGGTCTCTGCGATGGGCGGCTCTTGGTCGGAATCGTGAGGAACGACGATCATCGGCCACTCTTCGGGTTCGCCTACCGTCAGCCAACCCATCGCATCACCGTCAATGGTGCTACCCCACTGGAAGAACCCGCCGGGTTCAGGCCACATGGCGAGCGTGAAATCTTCGGGAGAGTCCTCTCGGAGATCCCGGTAGTAGTCCATCCCTTCCGGTATTTGAGCACACTGCTCTGCAGTAAGAAGGCGCTGGTCGTAGATGGCCAGCCAGCGAGCGAAGTCGCAGCTCCCGTAACGTTCGATGAAGGCGACGTAGTCATCTGGAAGGCGCACCCCGATATCCGCGAAAAGCTCATCCCAGGCACGAGTGCCGAAGAGCGGTGACGATGGCGGGGGAACAAGGGCAGTGAGTTGCTCAAGCGGTTCAGGGTCGTATGCCACGGCGCCGACTGTAACGGCAACGACAGACAAATCATGGCTCCGGCACCGGGGTGATCAGGAGGGCAGAGAGCGCGTCGCGCGAGAAATGCCAGGTGACGAGCCGATCGCTGTCGCGTCTTGTCGCGGCTGGTCGACAGGAGCACTCCGGCCCACTTGGCGGTACACATTCTGCGCGGGTGAGCGACCTACAGTAAGAAGCGTGCCCCAACACGAAGTTGACCCAGCCGTTCAAGCTGCTGAGCGAGTGTGTGGTGGGTGTGGGGAACGGTACCGTGTCGCCTCGCGCGGGGAAGGGGGGCCGTTTCACTTCCGGACGATGACCATGGAGGCAGGGCTGGGTTCGGGCGTAAGAATCATTGGTCACTGGCGTTCGGGGGACTGGCGTCCCGGGGAGAAGCTCGAACTTCGGCGTCGGGACGGTTTCAGGCTCCTGATCACTGGTGCTCAACTGGAGCCGGCCGTGAGTACGGGGAGCGAGCGCCGTGGACAACGCACCCTTCTGGTGCCAGGGCATCGGTCACTTCAGGCTGGTGGCTGCATCTGGGCGCTGCCTTCCCGGGAGTAATTCGCCCTGCAACTGGACCCGGTTTCACAGCGCGTGATTTCAGTGCGGGACCATGCGTCTTACCTGCGGAAAGACGCACGAGGGCCATTTGATCGGCCTTGCTCATCGCACGCATATTGCATGGTGTCTCAGTACTCGAAAACGCCATGGGCGGCCACCACGTCACTTGACGCGTTCGGCCGCACCTCGGTGATGCGCTCGGCCGGCAGCAGCGCAGCGGCGAGCCCGCCCTTCGCATTGTCGCCGGTCAGCCCGAGTTCGATCCGGTCGGCCAGGTAGTCGTCCGGGAGGTCGCGCACCCCGTGCAGGAGGCGAGGATCCTGGTCATCGAACGCAAGGGCAGCATCTGACCCCGCAGCAGTACCCACCTGCATGGAGTTCCACCGGCAATGCCGCCCTGCGGGCCGTCGCCACCGCTGGACCGCCGGGACAAGGGGCCGGCGCGGGCTCGCACTCTGGCTAGAACGATAGCTTGAACCCGTCGTGGCTGCGGACGAAGCCGAGGGAGTCGTAGAAGCGATGGGCCTCGGTGCGCTGCTTGTTGCTGGTCAGCTGCACCAGGGTGCATCCGCGGGCGCGTGCACGTTCGATCGCCCAGGTGAGCAGTTCGCGTCCAAGTCCCGCCCCGCGTCGATCGGCACGCACTCGGACTGCCTCGATCAGAGCCCGCTCCTGTCCGTGTCGTCCCAGGCCAGGGATGTACGTCAGTTGGAGGCAGCCAAGGACCGTGCCGCCTCCCTCGTCGAGAACGAGCATTTCGTTTCGCTCATCGGTGTCGACGGCCTTGAAGGCCCGCTCGTACGCCTCGTCGACTTCAACGGTCCGGGGATCAATCACACTGTCCTCATCAGCCAGGAGGGCAATGATCGCGGGCAGATCCCGGCGCGTCGCAGTACGAATCATCACGCCACAGAGCATGCCAGGCACCTGAGCGCGGTCGAGCGGCGCGTTGGCATGCTGGCCGTTGCCCTGGACCTCGGGTGCGAGAGTGGAGGCGATCACTGGAAACAGGAGGTTCGGTCTCCTGCGCGCTGAGCAGCCTCGCCGACATCGTCTACGCCGGCCCCGGCAACGACACGGTCGACGGCGGCCTCGGCTCCGACACCTGCGCCACCGACACCGGCGACACCGGCGACACCGGCGACACCGCCACCAGCTGCTGATCTCCGCCACGCGAGGGAGCAGGGCAGCTGTCCCGCTCCCTCGCTTCCCGCCGCCGCCCACGCGGCCGCAGCGGCACCGCCCCCATCTCCTCGGCCACCGGCCTCGTCGACAGCCTCCTGCTCACCAGCTGAACCCCGCCCCAAAGCCTGTCGCAGGTCAGCGGTGTCGCCGGTACTGCAGATAGACGATCCCGTTGCCGGAGGCGGTGCTGGAGACCAGGTCGAGCCGGTAGGACTTGGGGATGCCGTCGAACAGCCGGGTGCCCTCGCCCGCGACGTAGGGGAACATGCTCAGCCGGAGTTCGTCGATCAGGTCGAGCCGCATGAGCGACCGCCAGAGGCTGACGCCGCCCCAGACGATGACGTGGCCGTCGCCGCCCAACCTGAGCTTGTCGATCTCGTCTGTCGTGTCGCCGGCGGCGATGGTGGTGTTGGCCCAGTCGGCCGTCTTCAGGGTCCGGGAGAAGACGACCTTGCGCGCGGGGTTCAGGATGTCGGCGAACGGGTGGTCGGTGGAGGTCGTCATGGCCGGGGCGATGCTTTCGTAGGCGGTTCGGCCCATGATGTGCGCGTGGGCGCTCCGGAGGAAGTCGAGATGCGCGGGCTCGTCGGGCTGACGGTTTTCGGGCAGGTCGAAGCAGAACGTCGAGAACTCGGTGCCCTCGTCGGCGAGAAGGCCGTCGAGGGAGTAGTTGAAGACTGTCGCTATCAGCTTCCGCATGATCAGATCTCCGGGGGTCTCTGCCTGATGGAGGGACGTGCGTGTGGGCGTCGCGGCCCGTCGTCCATGCGGTTGGACACCGACGCCACCCGGAAGTCATCGCTGGGCGATCACGAACGCCTTGCCAGGAAGACGAACTCCCTTCCTGGCCGGTCAGGCGCATCGCGAACGTCCTCCACCACGTAGCCGTGGGCGACCAGATCCCTCTCGACCTCTTCCCGCTCCCGGAAACGCAACGTCGAGTCCGACGTGAGCACCTGCCCGTCCGCGGCGAAGACGTAGGTCCAGCGGAACGTCACCAGGGGCAGGCTCACCTCGATCAGCTCGACCCAGCTCTCGACGGAGCCGACGCCCGGGATCTCCGTCACGTCGTGGGAGGACTCGCGGGTCCACTCCTCCCAGGCGCGTCTGGCCGGATCGCGAGCC
Source organism: Nonomuraea sp. NPDC047529 (assembly GCF_040642995.1). Taxonomy (NCBI): domain Bacteria; kingdom Bacillati; phylum Actinomycetota; class Actinomycetes; order Streptosporangiales; family Streptosporangiaceae; genus Nonomuraea; species Nonomuraea sp. NPDC047529. The sequence goes on from NZ_JBEYTJ010000035.1 coordinate 19,566, forward strand.
TCGAACTCCTCCGCCATCCGGAGGTAGGCATCGAGATCGCCGCGGTCGGGGTCGAGCGGGTCGTAGAGCACGGCGAGGCGTGGATTCTCGAAACCTTCGTCAGCCATGCGGCCGAACGTATGCGGGGCCAGGGCCGAACGGCCACCGAGTATCGAGGCGGGAACGCACGTGTCACGTCCGCGAGACGCCTCCGTCCAGGGGGCGTCGTGTTCTTGGAGTACGGAACGTGTCCCGCCGTGGGTTCGATCCGATGCCGATGGAGTCTGCGGCCCGGTCCGGGCGGCGGGTGAAATCTAGGCTCGTGGGAACCCTTCCCCCTCAGGAGCTCCCATGGCCGAGCTTGAGGCGCCACCCCGCGCAGACGTCCCCAGCGGCACCGACCACGCGGAGGACCCGCGCGAGGGCATGCGGCGAGGCTGGGTGGTCTGGTTCGCCTACGCCGCCACGGCCCGGCACCTGATCCGGCTGGCGACACCGGCCGCGCTGGTGTTCGTGCCGCTCGGCCTGCTGGCCCTGCTGGGGCTGGCGCCCGTCGTGGACGGGTCGGCGGCGCTGGTCAACGGCTCGTTCGAGCTGTTCGACCCGCCGGTCGGGCCGCTGCTGGCGTGGACGGCGGCGGCGACCGCGCTCGTGCTGGCCGCCCAGGCCGTGGTCCTGCCCGCCACGGTGGTGCTCGCCACCGGGCTGCTGACCGGCAGGCGCGTCCGGGTGCCGGACGCGATGCGTGCCGCGGCGCGGAGGTTGCCCGCGATGCTGGCGCTGGCGCTGCTGGCCGTGCTGGTGTGCGCGGTGATCGCGGCGGCGGGGATCGGCGTGCTGCTGTGGCACGGGCCGTTGCCGGGGGCGTTCTTCGTGATGGGCCTTCTCCTGCTGATCGCGATGCCGTGCCTGCTGGGCATGGCGGCCGTGGTGCTGGAGGGCCGGTCGCCGGGAAGCGCGATCGCCCGCGGGTACCGGCTGGCGTGCGCGGCGGGACCGGCCCAGAGCGGCTTCTGGTCCAGCTCGTTCACGCTGGCCCTCGGCGTGCTGGCTCTTCCGGTCGCGGCGCGGCAGGCGGTGGAGTGGGCGGCCTCGGGACATCCCCTCGTCGGCGGCGTCGCGACCTCGGTCCTGGGGCTGGCCTTCCCCGCGTTCCAGGCGACGGTGATCGCCCGCCTGTACCTGCGGCGGCTGGCGCTGCGCGGCACGGCCGCCGAGTTCGACGGGCTCGTCGAGCGCCTGCCCGAGAGCGGGCCGTCCCCGGCCAGGCCGGTGCCGGTGCTCGCGGCGTTGCTGCTGCCCGGCCTGCTGTACGGGGGCACGATGCTGGTCAACCCGTTCGGCTGGCTGGAGGTGGACCAGACGGTCGTCACGGCGTCCTGGACACGTCGTGAGCCGCCGATACGGGAGGACGGGCGCCCCGCCCCGACGCTCGGCACGCGGGATCTGCGGGCCGTGTTCGCCGGCCAGGGGTCGAGCATGGTCATGCTCATGGACGGGTTCGACCAGGCGAAGCTGCTGACCTGCGCCGACAGCGCCTGCGCCCACTACCGGTACGCGTGGGCCGAGCCCGCCCAGGCCGACGAGGATCCCCGGTCGGCCGGCACCCGGCTGCCCGACGGCCGGATCGTGCTGACCACCTGGACCCCGCAGGGCAAGGACGAGACCTGGCGGGCCAGGCTCGGACTGCTGATGTGCGACGCCAAAGGCTGCCTGCCCGCGGCCGGCGGCCGGTCCCTGGGCGAGGTGAAGGACGAGAACAGGCTGGTGGCCCTGGCGCCGAGCCACTACGGCGGCCTGATGATCGCCCAGGTACGCCGGAACGGGGACGGCGAGATCCTCTCCGTCACCACCTGCGAGGACCCCGCCTGCACGAAGCCGCGGACGAAGGACCTGGCCAAGCTGCCCACCCGCACGTCGCGCTACCAGGATCAGGGCCTGGCCGTCGCCGCGGGCCCGCTCAACCGCCCCGTCGTCCTCCGATTCGACGACTACACCGGCTCCCTGGCTGTGATCACCTGCGAGGACGACACCTGTGACCCCGTGCACGTCGAACATCCGGTCCAGGGCGGCTTCACGTGGGCTTCGGGCAAGAACGACGGCCCCACCGGCGCGACCATGGCGCTCAGGGAGGACGGCCGCCCGCTGATCGCCTACCGGGACTCGGCCGACGGATCGGTCAGGCTGCTCGACTGCCGCAACCCCTCGTGCTCGCAGGCCGACACCGTCGTCCTGTCCACCCCGGGGGACGACCACCTGCCCCCGGCGCTGGCGGTGGACGAGACCGGCCGGACCGTGGTGGCCTACCAGGACCTCGACCGCGACCAGATCGTCGTCGCCACCTGCAGGGGCACCCGTTGCACGCACACCCCCGTGGCCAAGAGCGAACACACTCCCGGCCCGGGCCTCGCCATGGCCCTGGACGGCCGCGGCCGGCCGGTGATCGCCTGGATCGACGACTCCTACTCCTTCGACCTGGTCGTGACCAACCCGCTCAACCTTCCCTCCCCGTGAGCCATGAGGGGCGCGGTCAGGCCGCCTCGTCCGTGGAATCGGGAACGGAAAGCAGTCGCATCCTGCCGGACCCGGCCTTCTCGTCGGGGAAGACCCACTTCCGGAACGCCCAGAAGCGGAAGACCATGGCGACCAGCGTGCCGATGATCTGCGCGCTCATGAAGTCGGCCACCTCCTGGGTGAGCACGCTCACGTCCGGGGTCTCCAGATGGAACACGTACCGGGAGATCCAGAGCGGTGCGGTGCTGAGCACCAGGCCGATGCCGCTGACCAGGAAGAACAGCGCCGCCTCGTGACGGCGTTCGCGGCCGCCCCTGGTCCGGAACGACCATTCGCGGTTCAGCACGTAGGACGCGATCGTCGCCACGAGCACCGCGATGATCTTGGCGGTCACCGGCTTCGGTTCCAGGACGGTCAGCTTCAGCCCGTAGAACGTCGCGTTGTCCACCAGGAACGCGGCTCCGCCCACGACCACGAACTTCAGCAGCTCACGGTGCTTCAGCACGAGTGCGTGCAGCGGTTTCGGCAACCTCGCGAGTACTGCTCTAGCTGTTCTGCGCACCCCCGATCTTCTCACCAGTCGATCACCTTGGTAAATCCATACTTTTCGGACGGCCGTGAAGATCGCGAGAAACCGTGAAGAAGGATCGGGGGTTCGCCGAACCAGGTGTGTTCGACGTAACCACCTGAAAGGCCGACATGCATGACAGCTCCCCTCCATGCGGCGCCACCCGGCGAGGAAACAGACGCACAGCTCATAGGGGCATCGCGGCAGGACCCGGATCGCTTCGGCGTCGTCTTCGATCGCTACTTCGCGCGCATCCACCGCTTCATCGACCTGCGCCTGGGCACGTCGGCGGCGGACGACCTCGCCGCGGAGACCTTTCTGCACGCCTTTCGCAGCCGTGACCGCTTCGACCTCACCTCTCCCAGCGCCCGTCCCTGGCTGTACGGCATCGCCTCCAACCTGGTCGCCGAGCATCGTCGCGCCGAAGCACGCAGATATCGGGCACCGGCCAGAAGCACCGAGGGCACGGAGATCGACGGCCACGACGAGCACGGGCCGCCCCGAACGGAGCGGAGTCGTGATCGCCCTGGACCACGACGAGTCCCGCGGAGTTCCTCTACGTCGACCAGAAGGCCGTCACCTGGGGCTCCGGTTCCGAGGGCGAACACACCCAGGACGTGCGTCGCGAGTTGTGGCTGCCGGGCGGGAACGCCGACAAGGCTCTGACACGCTCGACGTACGGGCAGCCCCCACGTCACCGACGGACGGGACCCGATGCACCTCCAGTCTCCCGGAACGGTGGAGTACGAACGCGCGGGACAGTGCCGCACGGGCGGATCCACCCGGCTTCCTCAGGCCGACGATCTGGGAACGCGGGGAGCTCATCTTCGAGCCGGGAACGTACCGGTTCCTCGGTTATCGGAGCTGGCTCGGACAACCCCAGGGCGGACAGGTAAAGAGACCCCGCGTTCCAGCATGGCGGTGATGACGGTGAAGGTCGTCGACTCGATGCCGGAGGTCCCCAAGAACGCCGGCAAGCCGCTGTTCTGCTGACGCGATGTTCCGCCGGGGGATCCGTAGGCGTCGTGGAAGGCCGGTGCCCGTGCGGGCTCAGAGTCGGATGCTCCTGATGATCTTCGTGAGCTCGGGTACGAGAGGTTGGCTGGCCATGACGGTGACCACGACTCCCTTGCGCTCGACCCAGCCCGCGTACCGCCCGTGGCCCAGTGCGCCGTCGCCCTCCTGGGTGAGCACCTGACGGTCGCCGATCTTCACGGTGCTGGTGTCTCCGGAGAACGTCCCGAGGTCGAACGGGCCGTTCTTGAGCTGTGCCGGCGACTTGGCCTTCGGCCAGCACACCACCCTGATCCACAGCGACCGATGCCGGCGGTCCACGTCGTCGCGATCGTCGGTCCACTGGTAGCCGTACTCGGTGATGCCGTCGTGCTTGTTGACGAGGACCTGCCCGGACGTGAACCCCTTCGGGACATGGCCGACACGGACCCCCTTGATGGCGGCGGTCCCTCGCGGCGGCTTGTCGAGCCTGGTGTCGGCTGACCGCTTCACTTCGGCCTTGGACGGGACGGGACAGGACGGCCGAGCCGCCGCCTGGGCCGGGAGCGGCATGAGCGCCGCGACGACCGGCAGCGCGGACAGGGCGACTAACTTCTGGAGCTTGTTCACATCCGGGTTAGAGGTGACGGACGTGAAGAAAGTTCAGTGTTTCCCGGCCTGACGCCACTCTCCATGATCGCTTGTAGGGTGAGGCGTTCACCCCCGTCCTTCCGCCCCCCAAGGAAGCCCCTCGTGTTACGTCGTCACCGCTCAGCCCTGCCCGCCCTGCTCGTCGCCGGTCTGTACGGTGCCGCGCTGACGGCAGCCGCCGTCGTCACCTTGATCTCCGGCGACCTCGGCCCGTTGTGGGGGCTGACGGTGTTCTCGGCCGTGACCGACGACGTCACGGTGACAGGGGGGAATCTGCTCCTCCTGATCGTGGCCGGGCTGTCCTGGACATGGGGGATCTGGGAGGTCCTGCGCGGGCCGCTCGCGGGCCCGCCGCCCCGGCAGGACCGCGACATCCTGCGGCTGCGCGTGGCGCTCTACGTCGCGACGGCCACGACGTGGCTGCTCCACGTCACCGCGTGGATCCCGGTGGATGTCGCGGTGATCGACTCTGCGGCGATGTACGTGCTGGTGCTGCTGTTCATGCGGGTGCTGGGCCCCGGCCGGCAGTACATGCGGGGCGCGGGGGTGCTGGGGTACGGCGGATTGACCCTCATGGATGTGCTCGGCCTCGTCGGCCTGCCTGTCCCGGAAACTATGGAACTGGTCTGCGGCCTGGCCGTCCTGGCCTGGACGATTCTGATCCTGCGGGCCCAATGGGACGACGACCGCTGGCGGACGGCGACCGTCAAGTACGGTGTCGCCGCCCTGGTGGTGCCGATCCTCCTGATGCTGGCGGCGTTGCCGTTCGCGGAAGAGGGAAGCGCCGTCGAGGCTCTCGGCGTGGTCTCCAGCGTCCTGATCATGATCTGGCTGGCCCACTCCGCCCACGACCTTGCCGCCCCGCGCGACCAACCGGCCGAGGCCGGATCGACTGTGTGGAGCAGCGGCCAAGACCACTGACAAGTTGCCCCGCCCGCGCGGCGACCAGGGCGTCCCCATGTCAGTCGTGGTGTCAGGGCGGCGACAGCCCCGTATCAGAGCGGACGGACATGCTGAATGCATGAACGGTTCAGCGATGCGGCCTCCGGGCCGCGGACTGGGCCACCTACCCGAGAACCATGAGTCGCAGGAGACCATCATGCAGACGTTCGCCACCCCCGCCGCCATCCGCGCCATCCTCGACATCCCCGCGGGACGCGTGCACTTCGTCGCCGCCGACCAGGCCGAGACCACGGTCGAGGTCGTGCCCTCGAACGCCTCGAAGAGCCGCGACGCGCAGGCCGCGGAGCAGACCACGATCGACTACGCCGACGGCGTGCTGCGCGTCGTGACCCCGGTGAAGAACCAGTACCTCGGCCCGTCCGGGGCCATCGAGGTGACGGTCAAGCTGCCCGCCGGCTCCCACGTCGAGGCCAAGGCGGCCAGCGCCGAACTGCGGACCGCCGGCCGCCTCGGCGACGTCACCTTCGACGGCGCGTACAGCCAGATCAAGATCGAAGAGGCCGCAAGCCTCCGCCTCACCGCGGTCGACGGCGACGTCGAGATCGGCCGGCTGGGCGGCGCTGCGGAGATCAGCACCGCACGGGGTGACATCCGCATCGCCGAGGCCGCGGGCGGCAAGGTCGTGCTCCGCACCCAGTCCGGTGACATCTCGATCGCCGCCGCCACCGGGGTCTCGGCGGCCCTGGACGCCGGCACCGACCACGGCCGCATCACCAACGCCCTCAAGAACGACGGCGCTGTCGAGCTCGACATCCACGCCACCACCTCCAGCGGCGACATCACCGCCCGCAGCCTGTGACCCGCGGCCTCCAGAAGGGAGGCGGACCAAGTTGCGGAGGTCGTCACGAAGTCGCGCCCGATCCGGAGAACCCGGCGCTCTTGTCGGCAGGACTGGGAGATCGGCCCAGCCTGCGCGGTTCGTACCTTGTAGTTGAAGGCAGACCAGAGGCCCTTCGGGGCCTCTTCTGCGTTTCATCGGCTGCGGCCGGGACACGGCGAAGGCGGCCCCCAGCTGTGGGGGCCGCCTTCGACTCAGGCTGTGGATCGTTCCTATCGCCCGGTCGGTACGCCGGTGCCGTCGGCGGCCGTGCGGGGACGCGGAACCCGGTTGTTGCGCAGGTACTCGACCTCGGTACGCAGGTTGGCCAGCAGCTTGCCCGCGATGTCCTGGCTGAAGCCGTTGCGGATGACGAAGCGGATGACGGCGATGTGTTCGAGGTTGGGCGGCAGGTAGTACGTCGGGGCCTGCCAGCCGTGGATCTTCAGCCGGTCGGCCAGGTCGAAGACGGTGAAACCGTCGAAGCCGGGAGCCGTCCGTACGGCGAGCACCGGTAGTTCCGAGCCGTCGGCGATGAGCGAGAGCTCGGGGAGCTTCGCGATCTCCTCGCCGAGGTAGGTCGCCACGTCACGGCAGGTCTGCTGGACGGCCCGGTAGCCCTCGAAGCCGAGCCGCAGGAAGTTGTAGTACTGGGCGACGACCGGGGCGCCGGAACGGGAGAAGTTGAGGGTGAAGGTGTCTATGCTGCCGCCGAGCAGGTCGCAGGAGAGCACCAGGTCTTCGGGCAGCGCGTCCGGCTCCTGCCAGACGATCCAGCCGACGCCCGGGTAGACCAGGCCGAACTTGTGGCCCGAGGTGTTGATCGACTGCACCCGGGGGAGCCGGAAGTCCCACACCCTGTCGGGCTCCAGGAACGGGGTGATGAAGCCGCCCACGGCGGCGTCGACGTGCAGCGGGATCTTCAGGCCGCGCTCGGCCTCCAGCCGGTCGAGCTCGGCCGACATCTGCTCGATCGGGTCGTACTTGCCGCATTGCGTGGAGCCGAGCACACCGACGACGCCGATGGTGTTCTCGTCGCAGAACTCCCTGAGCCGGGCGGGAGACAGGGTGTAGGCGGGCTCCTCGATCGGGATCCAGCGCGGCTCGACGTCCCAGTACTGGCAGAATTTGGGCCAGCAGGTGTGGACGGCCGTGCCCATCACCAGGTTGGGCCTGTCGACGGGGAGCCCGGCCGCCCGGCGCCGCTCGCGCCACTGGAACTTCATCGCCAGCGCGCCGAGCATGGCCGCCTCGCTGGAGCCGCCGGTGGAGCAGCCGACGCTGGCGCCGTTGGGGTCGCTCCACAGGTGGTCGAGCATGTTGACGCAGCGCGACTCGATGTCGGCCGTCTGCGGGTACTGGTCGTGGTCGACGATGTTGCGGTCGAGGGTCTCGGCGATGAGCTCGCGGGCCTGGGGCTCCATCCAGGTGGTGCAGAACGTGGCCAGGTTGAGCCGGGCGTTGCCGTCGAGGAGGAGCTCGTCGCGGATGAGCGCCTGGGCCGCGCTGGGGTTCATCGGGTTGGTCGGCATCTTGAAGCGGGGGACGCCCCCTTCGGGGACCAGCCCGTTGTAGAGGGGATTGACATCGAGCGCTTCCTGCCACCGGTCGGATTCGACTCGTCTGAGCATGAGCTTCACCTCTCGATGAGTTGAGTGATGTCGAGCACTCACAGTAGGCAAGTTTTTACTGTCCGTCAACGACTTCCATGCCGAGGTCCGGAGTCCTGTGGTGGCTGCGGGTAGGTGTGGGGTCTCGGTCGGGGCCAGCTGGGGCTAAACGGGCGCTGATGGGGTGGGTCGGATTCGCGGCCCCGCGCCAACTCCGCGTCCCTTTTTTCCGCCAATGTGGTCCTTTGTCGGATTTGCGGGTAGGTCATGCCGCGGCGAGCAGGCGCCGGCACGTCCGGGGTCTGTACGCGCGTACCGGGCCCAGGGTGGGCCGAGGTGGTGAGTGAGCGGGAAGGAGTGCTGATCATGTCGAACAGGTTGCAGGTGGCCTTTGCCGTACTCGCCGGGTACTACCTCGGACGGCGCCACAAGTTGCGCATGGCGGCGGCACTGGCGGCGGCGGGGCTGGCCGGACGTGCCAGCTGTGGCGAGGGCGGCCTGCTGGCGCAGGGCGTCAAGGCCCTCAGCTCCAATCCGGAGCTGCAGCGGATGACCGGCCGCCTCCGGGGCGAGCTCATGGAGGTCGGCAAGGCGGCGGCCGTGTCGGCGGCCAGCAGGCAGATCGACTCCCTGACCCACAAGCTCCAGGAGCACGGCGGGAAGTCCCGTGCCGAGCAGGACGAGGCCAAGCCCGCGAAGCAGCAGGCGCCCAGAGGCGAGGAAGCGGACTACGACGAAGAGGACTACGACGAAAGCGATCGTTACGACGAGGACGAGGACGAAGAGGCGACCGAGGAACCGGAGCAGGCCGGGCAGCAACCCGAGGGTCATCGAGGACAGCGGCGAACGCGTCCTGTCCGGCGGGTCAGCCAGTCGCGGAGGTGAGTGCGGTGACTGAGGCAGAGGCAGCGAAGAAGGCGACAGGAGCCGGCGGGAGAGCCTTGGGCAAAGCCACCGGCACGGCCCGTCGCGCCGGCCAGGCCGCGAAGGGCAAGGTCGAGGACCAGGCCGGGGAAGCCGTGGGAAAGGCCGGTGAGGCCGCGGGGAAGGCAGGGGAGGCCGGTCACGGGATCGCCGACAGCCTGCCGATGGACCGGCTCGTCCAGTCCGCGCAGGGGCTGCTGCAGGCCGCGGGCTCGCGGGTGCTGTCCTCCGCGGGGGACAAGCTCGAAGGCCTGACCGGCCGTCTCTCCGACTACGTGGAACACGGCGGGAAGGGCCTGATGAGCGCGGTCACGGGCTCGGACAAACCGGGCGGGTTCGTCAGCGGAGCCCTGAAGGGCGGCCTGACCGGCGGCCTGAAGGGTGGCCTCAAGGGAGGTCTGAAGGGCATCTTCCAGAAGATCACCGGCGGTGGCGGTGGGAAGGCGGGCCACGAGAAGATCACCAACATCGTGGAGTCGATCGACGTCGGCGCGCCACGGCGTCTGGTGTACGACCAGTGGACCCAGTTCCAGGACTTCCCGACGTTCATGAAGAAGGTCGAGACCGTCAAGCAGGACAGCGACGAGGAGCTTTCCTGGAAGGCCCAGGTCTTCTGGTCGCACAGGAGCTGGAAGGCGCACATCGTCGAGCAGATCCCGGATCAGCGGATCATCTGGCGGTCAGAGGGACAGAAGGGGTATGTCGACGGAGCCGTGACCTTCCACGAGGTCACTCCCGACCTGACCCGGGTCCTGGTCGTCCTGGTGTACCACCCGCAGGGCCTGTTCGAGCGGACCGGCAACCTGTGGCGCGCGCAGGGGCGACGCGTACGGCTGGAGCTCAAGCACTTCAGACGGCACGTGATGGCGCACCTGCTGCTGAAGCCCGACGAGCTGGAGGGCTGGCGCGGTGAGATCCACGACAGCGAGGTCGTCAAGGATCACCAGACCGCCGTCCAGGAGGAACAGGACCGGCAGGGCGCCGAGGAAGAGGAGCCCGAGGAGGGCGAGAGGGCCGAAGAGGAAGAGTTCGAGGACGAGGACGAGCTGAGCGAGGGCGAGCCGGAGGAAGAGGAAGAGGAAGAAGAGCCCGAAGAGGAGGAGTACGAGGAGGAGGAGCCCGAAGAGGAAGAGGAAGAGGAAGAGGAGCCCGAGGAGGAGCGTCCCGCGGCTCCGGTTGCGCGGCGTCGGGCCGGAGCGCCCACCCGCCGGGCCGCCGAGCAGGACCGGCCGGTACGCCGGCGTCGGATCCGAGCCGAGTAGCCACTCGTCAGGGCCTGTCGCCGAAGGCCCGGCCAGCCAGTAACAGGGGGAACGACATGACCGTTCAGCCTGCCGGTCGCGGCACGCCGGCCAGCAGCGGCACCGCGGGGACAAGCCTGGCGGACGTCATCGACACCATCCTCGACAAGGGCCTCGTCATCGACGCCTTCGTCCGCGTCTCGCTCGTCGGCATCGAGGTGCTGACGATCGACAGCCGGATCGTCGTGGCCAGCGTGGACACGTACCTGCGCTTCGCGGAGGCGGCCAACCGGCTCGACCTGTCGGCCACGGAGAAGGGACTGCCGGAGGTCGTCGAGGGAGTGACGCAGGCGAGGGCCGTCAGCCAGGCGAACGAGCCTGCCGGCGGAGCGCTGGAAGCCCCGTCCGAGGAGACGGACGAGATCCAGGAGATCGCGGGTGACGTCGTGGAACGCGAGGAAGAACCGCGCCGGGCACGTCGTAGAGAGGATGGCTGAGATGTCGCCACGTGACAGGGCCGCCGAGGCCGAGGAGACCTCGCCGGCGAGCGTGAACGGCAGCGCGTCCTACGTGTACGGGATCGTGCCGACGGATGTCGAGGTGGAGCCCGGGACCGAGGGGGTCGGGCAGCCGGCCGGGGAGGTGCGGCTGGTGCCGTTCGGCCAGATCGCCGCTCTGGTGAGCGACGTCGAGGTGGACCGCCCGCTGGGCCGCCCGAAGGATCTCCAGGCGCACCAGCGGCTGCTCGACCAGACCGCGGCGGAGGTCCCGGTGCTGCCGTTCCGGTTCGGGGCGGTGCTGACCGACTCCGACGCCGTGGTGGAGGAGCTGCTGAAGCCGTACCACGACCAGTTCGCCGACGCCCTGCAGGAGGTGGAGGGCCGGACGCAGTACGTCGTCAACGGCCGGTACGACGAGCAGGCGATCCTGCGCGAGATCCTGCGGGAGAACGGCGAGGCCGCGGACCTCCGGCAGCAGATCGCCGGCCTGCCCGAGGACGCGACGCGCAACGAGCGCATGCGCCTGGGAGAGATCATCGAAGGCACGATCGCGGACAAACGCGAGGTGGACACGGCGGCCGTCGTGGACGAGCTCTCCGACGTCTGCGAGCAACTGGTCGTGCGCGAGCCCGCCCACGAACGAGACGCCGCGCACGTGGCCGCGCTGGTGGAGCGGGGCAAGACGGCCGAGTTCGAGCAGGCGGTGGACGAGCTGACCCGCCGCTGGTCGGGCCGGGTCGAGGTACGCCTGCTGGGGCCGATGGCGCCGTACGACTTCGTCGGCACGAGCTGACGGCACGAAGCTGACGGTTCGGCGCGGACAGCGACGTCAGAGAGGAGTGAACATCCTTGGGACTGGGGACGTTGCTTTTTGGCTGGCCACTTATGCCGGTTTATGCGGTCGTCAAACTCGGAGAGCTCCTGCGCGACCAGGTCGAGCGAGAGCTGCACGATCCGGCCGTGGTCCGGCGCCGCCTGGAGGAGGTGGAGCAGGCCAGGGCCGCCGGCCGGATCTCCGAGGAGGAGGAGGAGCGGGCGGTCGAGGAGATCTTGCAGGGGATGGTCGGCTGGTGAGGCGCCCGCGCCGCATCGGGGGAGTACGGGGGTGATTTCGTGCCTGCCAGGCAGGGAACCGGGAGCAAGCACGCGCCAGGAACGGGAAGCGCGGACATCAGCGGCGAGGGGCCGCCTCGTACGCGCTCGGCGGACCTCCCGGCCGCCGCGGTGGCCGGGGTGGGGCTGCGCATGATGACCGAGCTGACCGGCAAGGAGGCCGAGTCCGTCACGCTGGTCGAGCCGGCGGAGGACGGGTGGCTGGTCGGCGTGGAGATCGTGGAGGACCGGCGCATCCCGTCGTCCGGGGACACCCTGGCCCTGTACGAGATCGAGCTCGACATGGCGGGCGACCTTCTGTCCTACCGCCGGGTGCGCCGCTACAAGCGGGGCAGCGGTGACCTGGCCGAGGGGGCGCGGTGAGCGCCAACGTGCGGCCGAGTCCGTACCTTCCCGGGTCCTCGATGCAGTCCGGCCACGGCGGCCGGGAGTCGGCCAACCTCGGCGACATCCTGGAGCGCGTGCTCGACCGGGGCGTGGTGATCGCCGGCGACATCCAGGTGAACCTGCTCGACATCGAACTGCTGACGATCAAGCTGCGGCTGCTCATCGCCTCGGTGGACACCGCCCGCGAGATGGGCATCGACTGGTGGGAGCACGATCCGTGGCTCACCGGCGGCACCCAGGAGCTGGCGAAGGAGAACCGCAAGCTGCGCCGCCGTCTCGCGGCGCTGGAGGAGATGGTGTCCGCGCGGGTGGTGCCGAGCGGCGACGCCGGGCACGTGTCCGGTCACGGGCCTGAGGCGGTCGAGCGTGGCCACTGATGAGGGCGTCTACCTGTACGCGGTCACGCGTGCGGAGGGCGAGGGGCCCGACGGCCTGACCGGCGTGGCGGGCGCGCCCGTGCGCCGTCTCGTGCACGCGGGCCTGGCCGCCTTCCTCAGTACGGTCTCGCTGGAGGAGTTCGGCGAGGAGGCGCTGCGGCGCTCGATGGAGGACCTGGCCTGGCTGGAGGAGACCGCGCGCACCCATCACCGGGTGGTGGAGGCCATCGCCGGCCTGCGGTCCACGGCCCCGGTGCGGCTGGTCACCGTCTACACGGGAGAGGCGCAGGTACGGGAGCTTCTCGACGAGCGGCACGAGCAGTTCGACGCGGTGTTGTCGCGGGTGACGGGCCGGCAGGAGTGGGGCGTCAAGGCGTACGCCGTCCCGGTCCCCGCCGAGCCGGCGGCCGAGCCGGTGGACGGTCCGCGGAGCGCGTCGCCGGGGGCGGCGTACCTGAACCGCCGCCGGGCGGCCCTGCGCGGGCGGGAGGCCGACTGGCGCCGGGCCGCCGAGCACGCCCAGGCCGTGCACGAGGCGCTGATGCACGTCGCCGTCGTCGGCCGTCGCCACCGCGCCCAGGACCCGCAGCTGTCCGGACGCCGGGAGCAGATGGTCCTCAACGGCGCCTACCTGGTGGACGAGGAACGCGCCGCCGAGTTCACCCGGGTGATCGAGGACGTCGTCGGGCAGGGCGTCGCCGTGGAACTCGTCGGCCCCTGGGCGCCCTACTCCTTCGCCGCGCTCGACCAGGAGGGTGAGGCGGCCCACGGTGACGCTTCCTGAGCCGAGAGGAGGCCGGCTCGCCGCCGAGGGCCGCCTTCCCGAGCAGCGGGTGGCGCTCGTCGACCTGCTGGACCGCCTGCTGGCGGGTGGAGCGGTGGTGATCGGCGACGTCGTGCTGTCCATCTCCGGCATCGACCTCGTACGGATCTCCCTGAGGGCCCTGCTGGTGAGCGTCAGGGAAGGCGACGCGGTCGAAGGAGGGATGCGACGTGACGGGCAGGAGTGACGGGCGGACGGCGAGACGCGGCGAATGGCGGCTGGAGACGGACGCCGACTCGGTGGAGCGCGACCTGAGCCGGCTGGTGCTGACGCTGGTCGAGCTGATCCGCCAGCTCGTCGAACGTCAGTGCGTGCGGCGGATGGACAACGGCGACCTGTCGGAGGAGCAGCTCGAAGCGGTGGGGCTGACCCTGATGCGGCTGGAGGAGGCCATGGCCGAGCTCTGCGAACGCTTCGGCCTGTCCCCCGCCGACCTCAACCTCGACCTCGGCCCCCTGGGTACCCTGCTCCCCATGGACTGACGCAGGCGCGCAGGCCGAGGAGGCGGACCGTTCAGTACGGGGTGCTCGCAGCGCGGGAGCCCCCACGGTCCGCGCGGTCACGCGGTCGGGGTGACGGGGGCGGTGTCCAGGGTGAAGGTCTCGACGATCTCGGTGCAGGTGCCGTGCTCGCCCATCACGCACAGCGCCAGGGTCTGGTAGGTGGCGGTGAAGGCCGCGGGCTCGGCCAGGAGACCCAGGTCGAGCGGGTGGTCCGGCCGCTGGAGCCGGGTGAGGGTGATGTGCGGGCGGAACAGGTCGCCGATCTCGTCGTAGCCGTGCAGGTCGAGGTTGGCGCGGGCCGTGGGCGGCGCGGTGAGCCGGTGGTCGGCCAGGACGCGGCCGACCGGGTCGAGGTGGCGCAGGCCCGTGCGCAACGGGTTGAGCGCGGTGACGACGTCCTCCTGGAGCCGGGTGATCGCGTCCGTCTTCCGGAAGAACAGCTCGACCATGCCGTGCTCGTTGGCGGCGAAGGACTCGCCTTCCAGGTGCATCGCGGAGGTGCGCCGGCCGAGCTCGTGCAGCAGCGCGACGGCCTCTTCGAGCCCGTCGGGGGTGAAGTTGGCCATGTAGAGCGAGATGTGCGGGTAGAGGCCGTCCTCTCGCAGGACGAACTCGGTCGCGGTGGCCTCCGCGCAGCGCCGGCTCAGGCGTACGGACTGAGCGTTGACGTCGTGCGGAGGCAGCAGGACAACGTCGTAGACCGGGAGATCGCCCATAAGGGAGGAGTCTAGGACGGGCCGGGGGCGCCGCGCGCGGGCGGCCTGCCGCCGCAGGGCCAGGCGCACGGCCGGGAACGCGAAGGCGGCCAGCGGCACCAGCAGGAACACCGCCCCGGCCACGCGCTGGTCGGCCAGCGGGTCGGGCACCCCGAGCGGGGCCGCCAGGGAGAACCAGTCCGCCGCGACCGCCGGTCCCACCAGCAGGTACGTCCCGAGCCCCAGGTACGCGACGGCGGCCACCGCCAGCAGCCGGACCCGCGCGGCCCACGGGAACGGCCTGGGCAACGGGTCGAGGTCGAGCACCGCCCAGGCGACCAGCAGGCCGACCCCGGCGGACCCGGCCATGGTGACCAGGTGGGGCGCGTACCCGGCGAGCGACCAGGGCAGCCACGCCGTCCCGTACAGCAGCAGGAGCAGCAGCGGGACGGCGGCCGTCAGGAGGGCGGGACGGGTGAGACGCCGCCCGAAGGCGCGGTCGCCGAGCGGGCCGTACTGGGAGCCGGGGCCGGTGGCCCGCGCGGCGAGGGTGAGCGGCGCGCCCGCGCACAGCAGCAGCGGCGCGACGACGGCGAGGACGACGTGCTGCACGGCCTGGGCCGACGCCATCGCCCGCGCGTAGCCGCCCACCCCGCCGAGCAACGCGACCGCGGCCAGGGCCAGCCCGGCGTGCCAGGAGAGCGTGCGGAGGACCGGCCAGCCGGGCACCCGGCGCAGGCCGGCCAGGTAGCCGGCGGCGGGCAGCGCCAGCAGCAGCAGGACGAGCGGGTCGAGCCGCACCTCGCTGAAGAGGGCGCCGGGCGAGAAGGGCGCGAGGGCGTACTCCAGGACGGGATGGTCGTGCCCGCCACCCGCGCCGGGCGGCGGCGGGGTACGGGACAGGCCGACGGCCAGCCCGGTCGCCGCCACCATCACCGTCACCTCGCCCACGGCCAGGCGGACGAACGTGCGGCGCACCCCGCGATCGGCCACCCCGGCGACGGTACGCAGACGATGCCGCCGGCCGAACCAGGCCAGCACCGCCAGGGCCGCGACCTTGGCCAGCAGGAGCAGGCCGTACCGGCTCAGCCACAGGTCGGAGAGGCTGTCGAGCCGCACCCAGGCGCTGACCAGGCCGGAGAAGGCGACCGCGGCGAAGCAGCACAACGCGATCGTGCTGAACCGGGGCAGGACGACCCGCAGGTCCGCCGAGCGCCGGAAGTGCAGCAGCACCGCGCCCAGGCCGCCCACCCACACCGACACCCCCAGCAGGTGGGCCATCAGCGCGGACACGGCGATGTCGTGGTCGGCCGCCGAGGCGGCATGGCCCACGTAGGCGGGCGGCAGCAGCCCGAACGCCGCCACGGCCAGTGGGACCCAGGCGGGCAGCCGCCGTACGAGCGTGGTCAGCGCCACCGCGAACGTCGTGACCAGCACCACCAGCAGCGCCTGCGTCTGCGGCAGTGACGTGCCGAAGTCGAGCATGCCGGGCTCGGCGAGCAGGTTCGCCACCGGCATCGGGATGAAGCTGGACAGGGTGAACACGTAACCGGCCAGGGCGGCGACCGCCCATCCCAGCGCCCACCAGCCCGCCGCGCGCAGGCACCGCTCCGACTCCGGCGAGCCGCCAGGGGCCAGCACGGACGCCGCCAGCAACGTCCCCACGCAGGCCACCGCGCACAGGTCGAGGGCGAGGCGGGCCAGCGGCAGGCCCCAGTCGGTGACCGGCCCGGCGGTGGGCAGCCCGAAGACCTCCACCGTGCCGGCGCCGCCGCCGAAGCGCAGCACCGCGACCAGCACCAAGACGCCCACGCCGACCGCGAACACGGCGTACGTCCGTGCGGAAGCTCTCATAGGCCACCCGCCACGTCGTCCGAGGCCAGAAACCCGGCCGCGCCGGCCGGGGCGGGCGCGGTCCCCACATGCTCCCACAGGGGCCGTGCCCGGGCCAGGCGCGGTGATCGTCTGCTTCCGGCGCACAAGCGAAGGTACGCAGCCCGACCGGCCCCGGTTCAGCCGTCCGGGGCGCGGGTCAGTCGTGCAGGCCCAGGAGGGTGACGGCCTGTTCGCGCATCTCGACCTTGCGGATCTTGCCCGTGACCGTCATCGGGAACCCGTTGACCAGGTGGACGTAGCGGGGGACCTTGTAGTGGGCCAGGCGGCCGGAGCAGAAGCGCCTGACCGCCTCGGCGGTCAGCGGCTCGGTGTCCGGGCGCATGACGATCCAGGCCATCAGCTCCTCGCCGTACTTCTCGTCCGGCACGCCGATCACCTGGACGTCGGCGATGTCGGGATGCGTGTACAGGTACTCCTCGACCTCGCGCGGATAGACGTTCTCGCCGCCGCGGATCACCATGTCCTTGATCCGGCCCACGATGTTGACATAGCCCTCGGCGTCCATGGTGGCCAGGTCGCCGGTGTGCATCCAGCGGGCCTCGTCGATCGACTCGGCCGTCTTGTCCGGCTCGTTCCAGTAGCCGAGCATCACCGAGTAGCCGCGGGTGCACAGCTCGCCCGGCTCGCCCCGGGGCACCGCGAGCCCGGTCTCCGGGTGCACGATCTTCACCTCCAGGTGCGGCATCACCTGGCCGACCGTCTCGGTGCGCCGAACCAGGCCGTCGTCGCGGCGGGTCATCGTGGACACGGGCGACGTCTCGGTCATGCCGTAACAGATCGCCACCTCGCTCATGTGCATCTCCCCGATCACCCGCTTCATCACCTCGACCGGGCACGGCGAGCCCGCCATGATGCCGGTGCGCAGCGACGACAGGTCGAACTCGGCGAAACGCGGATGGCCCAGCTCGGCGATGAACATGGTCGGCACGCCGTACAGGGACGTGCACCGCTCGGCCTCCACGGCCCGCAGCGTGGCCTCGGCGTCGAAGCCGGGCGCGGGCAGCACCACGCAGGCGCCGTGCGAGGTCGCGCCCAGGTTGCCCATGACCATGCCGAAGCAGTGGTAGAGCGGCACCGGCAGGCAGACGCGGTCGGTCTCGGTGTAGCCGACGCCCTCGCCGACGAAGTAGCCGTTGTTGAGGATGTTGTGGTGCGACAGCGTCGCGCCCTTGGGGAAGCCGGTCGTGCCCGAGGTGTACTGGATGTTGATCGGGTCGTCGAAGGACAGCGTGGCCGCCCGTACGCGCAGCGCGTCGGGGTCGGCGCGGCGACCGGTCTCGACCAGTTCGTCCCAGCCGGGCTCGCCGATGAACACCACCTGCGTGAAGCCGATCTCGGCGAGCATCGCGCGGTAGTCGCTCGTCTTGTGCTCGACGGCGCTGACCAGCAGCCGCATGCCCGACTGGCGGACCACGTAGTCCAGCTCGTGGGCGCGGTAGGCCGGGTTGATGTTGACCAGGATCGCGCCGATCTTGGCGGTGGCGTACTGCGTCAGCACCCATTCGGCGCAGTTGGGGGCCCAGATGCCGACCCGGTCGCCCTTGGCGATGCCCCTGGCCAGCAGGCCGAGCGCCACCTCGTCTACCGCGGCGTCGAACTCCGCGTACGTCCAGCGCCGCCCGCTCGCCATCTCGACCAGCGCCTCGCGGTCGGCGTACCGGGCCGCGGCGCGTTCCAGGTTCTCCCCGATCGTCTCGCCCAGCAGGGGGAGCGCGGATACGCCGGACGCGTAGGAGAGCAGTGAGTCACCCATGCCGGAAGCATCCGCCAGGGCGGTGAGGCACGCTACCCCCGTTCAGGGGTAGCCGCAGGAGACCGGCCGCGTGCCATGCTGGTGACATGGCGGTGACACACCTTCCGTCGAGTGCCCTGGCCCCGCAGGCCGCCGTGCTCCTGCGGGCCGCCCTCACCCGGATGCGGCACGTGGTCGGGCTGCCCGTCCTGTTCGGCGGCGCGGTGTCGACCCCGGGCGGGGCCGTGCGGCTCACCGAGCTGACGGGCGTCCGCACGGACGTGCTGCGCGGGCTGGCCATCCACACCGGCACCGGCCTGGGCGGCCGGGTGCTGGTCACCGCCCGGCCGGGCAGCGTCGAGGACTACGTCACCGACTCCCGCATCAGCCACGAATACGACAAGCCGGTGGCGGTGGAGGGGCTGCGCGCGATCGCGGCCGTCCCCGTCGTGGTGGGGGAGACGGTCTACGGCCTGCTCTACGGCGGCGTCCGTGAGCCGCTTCCGCTCGGCACCCGCGTCCTCGACGGCATGAACCAGATCGCCGCCCGGCTCGGCGTCGAGCTGGCCGTACGCGCCGAGGTGGAGCGGCGGGTGGCCGCGCTGGAGACGGCCGCGATCACCGGCGCCGCCCGCGAACGGCCCGCCGGCCCCGAATGGGAGCAACTGCGCGAGGCGCACGCCGAGCTGCGCTCGATCGCCCAGGAGGTCGCCGACCCGGTCCTGCGCGAGCGGTTGCAGGGCGTCTGCGACCGGCTGAGCTCGCCGAACGTCGGGCCCGTCCCGGCCAACCCGCTGTCGCCCCGGGAGCTCGACGTGCTCTCCCTCGTCGCGGTCGGCTGCGGCAATGCCGAGGTCGGCCGGCGGCTCGACCTGAAGCCGGAGACGGTCAAGAGCTACCTGCGCAGCGCGATGCGCAAGCTCGGCACCCACACCCGGATGGAGAGCGTGGTCTCGGCCAGGCGCGCCGGCTACCTCCCCTGAGCCCCCGGCGGATTTACCAACAACGGACGATGCCCATCAGCGCCGTCGACCGGTTCCGGGTAGGCCCCCACCATGACTGCTTGGACGAACGACGAACTGGACCGGATCGCCGCCGCCGAGGAACTCCAGATCGCGTCCCTGCGCGGCGACGGCGAGCTGCGCCGCCCGGTGACGATCTGGGTCGTCCGCCTCGACGACGACCTGTACGTCCGGGCCGTGAACGGGCGCGACGGCACCTGGTTCCGCGGCGCCCAGGAGCGGGGCAGGGGCCGGATCCAGGCCGGGGGCGTCGACAAGGGCGTCACATTCGCCGACGCCGACCAGGAGCTCAACGACCGGATCGACGCCGCGTACTGGGACAAGTACCGCCACTACTCGGAGAGCATCGTGGACTCGGTGGTCAGCGGGCAGGCCCGCGCCGCCACGATCAGGCTCGTGCCGCGCTCCTGACCCCGCCCGGCAACGAGAGGTCCGAAGGCCGCCAGCGCCCGGCCGCCACCGGCCGCGACAGTGGAAGGCATGAACACTGTCGTGGATGAGCACGTCCGGATTGAGCCCAACATTCTCTACTTCGGCACCCCCGTCGTCCTGATCTCCACCCTGAACGAGGACGGCACCCCGAACCTCGCCCCCATGTCGTCGGTCTTCTGGCTGGGCTGGCGCGGCATGCTGGGGCTCGGGGCCAGGTCGAAGACGTCCCAGAACCTGTTGCGGACCGGCGAAGGCGTGCTCAACCTGCCTTCCGACGCCCTCGCCCCGCAGGTGGACCGGCTGGCGCTGACCACCGGGAGCGACCCGGTGCCCGAGCGCAAGCACCAGCGCGGTTACCGGTTCGTGCCGGACAAGTTCGGCCGGGCCGGGCTGACCGCCGTCCCATCGGAGACGGTGGCCGCGCCCAGGGTGGCCGAGTGCCCGGTCGCCATGGAGGTCGTGGTGGAGGAGACGCATCCGATGGGCGACGGCGGGGTGCTCACGTTCGAGGTGCGGGTGCAGCGGGTCTGGGTGCACGAGGACATCCGCCTGAAGGGCACCGACGACCACATCGACCCCGACGCCTGGCGTCCGCTCATGATGAGCTTCCAGAAGCTGTACGGGCTGGGCCCGCAGGTGCACCCGTCCACGCTGGCCAGCATCCCGGAGCGGCACTACCGCAGCGCCGACCTCGAACGGGCGCGCACCCTCTAGAGGCTCTCCAGCAGCGGCAGCCAGGTGCGCCCGGCGCACAGCTCCTTGATCCGCGTCGGGGGCAGCCACTCCGCGCCCGTGCTCTCCGACCCCGCCGGCGGCGCGGTCGCGGCGCCGGGCGTGGCCAGCCGGGCCCGGAACATCACCATGTGCGTCAGCGCCGCGTACCGGTAGCCGGCGGGGGCCGGGGCCAGAAGCTCGACGCGCTGCCACGCGAAGACCGACAGGGCCGACAGCTCCAGGAGAAGACCGGTCTCCTCCTGGAGCTCACGGACCACGGCCTCGGTGGCGCTCTCACCGGCCTCCAGGTGGCCGCCCGGGATGTCCCAGCCGCGCCCGACCCGGTCGACGCACGTCAGCAGCGTCCTGCCGATGCTGTCGGAGACGAACGCGAACGCCGAGGTCGTGCTGCCGGCGGGCGGGAGGGCCGAGGAGAGGATCACGTCGAGGCGGTGGTCGACGGGGATCCACGGCACGACGCAGGAGGCCACCACATGTGTCATGCCCCTATTTCACACGCCTTTGCGCATGGCCCGGTTGCCCAGGTACAGCCCGATCGCGGCGACCAGGCAGGCCGAGGCGGTGCCGTACAGGACGGAGGGGTTCGCGAGGTCGCCGGAGAACAGCGCGCGCTGGGCCTCGACGATGTACGTGACCGGGTTCGCCGTGCCGACCGCCCGCAGCCAGCCCGGCGCGGTGTCCAGCGGGAGCAGCACGCCCGACAGCAGGAGCAGGGGGAACAGGATCGACTGGCTGACGATGTAGAACAGCGTCCCGCCGGGCGCCGACCGGATGGCCAAGACGAACGAGAACGCCCCCAGCCCCACCCCGAAGACGGTGAGCTGCGCCAGCCCCGCCAGCACGCCCGCCGGATACAGCTCGAACCCCAGCGGCACGGCCAGCACGATGATCAGCACGGCCTGCGCCAGCAGGACGACCATCGCCTTCAGCGCCCGGCCCACCAGCATCGCCGTCCGGTTCAGCGGGGTGACCAGCATGCGCTCCAGTGAGCCGCCGATCAGCTCCACCAGCAGCGTGTAACCGGCCGACATCGGCCCGGTCAGGCACATCATGACCAAAATGCCCGGCACGAACCACTGCCACGACGAGCCCACCGCGCCGTCCAGCAGCGCGCCGAACAGGAACAGGAACAGCAGCGGCTGGCCCATCTCGAACAGCAGCGCGACCGGCTCGCGCAGGACCGGCCGGAACTCGCGGGTGAAGACGGTGGCGGTGTCACGCAGGAAGGTCGTCATCGGTCAGGCTTCTCCCGGTGAGAGTGAGGAACACGTCGTCGAGGGTGGGGCGGGCGGTCTCGGCGGCGGTCACCTTGATCCCGGCGGCGTCCAGCGCCCGCAGGCAGCCGGGGAGCGCGGCGGGCGCGTTCGCCACCCGCAGGCGCATGGTGAGGCCCTCGGCGTGGCCGCCGGTCAGCTCGGCGGCCCTGGCGGCGTCCTGGGCGGTTTCGGCGGTGACCGTGACGGTGTCGCCGGCCAGGTCGTTCTTGAGCTGCTCGGCCGTGCCGTCGGCGATGATCGTGCCGTTGTCGATGATCACCACCCGTTCGGCCATGTCGTCGGCCTCCTCCAGGTAGTGGGTGGTGAGGAAGAGCGTGGTCCCGTACGCCTCGCGCAGGCGCAGGATGTGCCGCCAGATGTCGGCGCGGCTCTTCGGGTCGAGGCCGGTCGAGGGTTCGTCGAGGAAGAGCAGGTCGGGGCGGTGGATGAGGCCGAGCGCGATGTCCAGGCGGCGGCGCTGGCCGCCGGAGAGCGTGCCCGGCCTGCGGCCGGCCAGGTCTTCGAGGTCGAGCAGGCGCATCAGCTCGCCGGCCCGGGCGACGGCGTCGGAGACGTTCAGGCCGTAGCAGCGGCCCTGCGTGACGAGCTCGTCCCGGACGCGGAAGTTCTCGCCCGCGCTGTTCTTCTGGCCGACGTAGCCGATGCGGGAGCGCACACCGGCCGGGTCGCGGGTCACGTCGTGGCCGGCGACGACGGCGGTGCCGGAGGTGGGCGGGAGCAGGGTCGTGAGCAGGCGCAGGGTGGTGGACTTACCGGCGCCGTTGGGGCCTAGGAAGGCGACGAGCCGGCCGGGTTCGACGTCGAGGTCGATGCCGCGTACGGCTTCGACGGTCTCCTTCTTCAGCGTGAACACTCGGGTGAGACCCCGGGTGTGGATCATGGGTGGTCGCCTCCTGGGCATGGCGAAGAAGCCCCTGGTCAGGGGCCCTTTCGGGGATCGGTTCAGTTTGAGCCGGGTGATATCGATTTGGCAAACGCGAATGTGACGTTCATGTACGGCTCTGACCTGCGGAAACGCCGTCCTGGGAGGTGGGTGCGGGAGGCTGATTTCCGGGCCGCGACATGGGGTTTTGCGATTTTTCGCGAAGAGACGCAATATTTCAGGTCTTGCGGTGTATGTGGTGGCTCCGTCATGATCTCCGGCGTGAAAAGTCTGTGGTTAATTGCGGTAATTGCCGCAGTCGGCATGACAGGGGTCGCGGAGGCGGCCGACGGTGTTCCCGGCGTCGACGTCAGCAACTGGACGGGCGACGTGGACTGGGCGAGCGTGGCCTCCGGCGGCGGCAAGTTCGCGTTCGTGCAGGCCACCGAGGGCACGAACTACCGCAATCCACGGTTCGACGCACAGTTCGCCGGAGCCGCGACGGCCGGTCTTCTGCGCGGCGCTTATCACTTTGCGCAACCGCATGAATCCGACGGGACAGGGCAGGCCGAGTATTTCCTGCAGAACGGCGGAAACTGGACCAGCGACGGTCAAACGCTGCCCGGCGTCCTCGATATCGAGGACAACCCGTACAAGGACAAGAACGGCAAGAACAACTGTTACGACCTGTCCGCCGAGGACATGGTCACCTGGATCAAGGACTTCACCAAGAAGTACCGGCAGCAGACCGGCCGGGACGCGATCATCTACACCACCACGAGCTGGTGGCAGACCTGCACCGGCAACTCCGCGGCGTTCAAGGCCAACCCCCTCTGGCTCGCCCGCTGGGGCGGCGACCCCGGTGAGCTGCCGAAGGGCTGGAAGAGGCACACGTTCTGGCAGTCGGCGGAGAAGGGCTCGCTGGCCGGCGGCCAGAACTCCTTCAACGGCACGGAGTCCCAGCTCAGGTCGCTGGCCAACCCGCCCGCCCGGGTGTCGGTCTCCGGCCTGGTCAAGGGCAGGAAGCTCTACCGGGTCACCGTCACGAACACCGGCCCGCACCCCGTCGAGAACATCGTGATCTCCGGGCGCGCGTACGGCGGGCAGAAGGTGGTCAAGGCCCCGGGCTGCAAGTTCAGCGGCACGGCGGTGCGCTGCGCGATCGAGAAGCTGGAACGCGGTCAGAAGGCCGCCTTCACGTTCACCACCAAGCCGAAGCCGACGGGCCAGGTCGGGGTGGTCGTCAAGGTAGGAACGGTCACGCTTAACCTCAAAAGCTGATAAATCGCGATAGGTAGGATAAATCCCGGGATCTCGGCTTAAAGGGGAAACGGGTGGCGCGGCGGCGGTTGAGCGTGTTGGCGGCAGGCCGGGTCGTCCCGCTGGTCGTGCTGCTCGTCGTCCTGCTGGCCGGTACGGCGTCCATGCCGTTGTCGACGTTCGTGCCGTCCAGGATCGTCCGCATCGCGTACGAGATCGAGCGGTACGACATCACGTACTCGTGGGGCGGCGGCCACGGCGAGCGGCCCGGCCCCACGAAGGGCACCTGCCAGGGTTACAGCGGCCGGATCAAGCCCTGCCCGGCCGCCCGGACCCGCGGCCTCGACTGCTCCGGCCTGGCCCGATGGGTGTACGCCCTGGCCAACGGCACGGACGTGCTCGGCCCCGGCAACACCGACGACCACGTGCGCAGGATGCGGCGGGTCGAGCGGGCACTGCCCGGCGACTTAGTCTTCTTCGGAAAAATCATGAAAAATAAGATCAAGACGCATCATGTGGGCATCTATCTGGGCCGTGGGAAGATGATGAACGCACCTGAGACGGGGGCTCTGGTGCGTATTGACGATATCGGGCGAAGATCGGACTTCGCGGGCTTCTACCGGTACTGAAAAAGGGTGCCATGATCCAGTTACACCTCCTTGGACCGCTCCACGCCACCCTGGACGGCCGCCGCCTCGACCCCGGATCCGCCAGACAGCGCGCCGTGCTCGCCCGCCTGGTCGCCGCCGACGGCCAGGTCGTCTCGACCGACCGGTTCATCGAAGATCTGTGGCAGGGACAGCCCCCGCCCAAGGCACTGGCCGCCCTCCAGGTCTACGTCTCGAACCTGCGCCGCGCCCTCGAACCCGACCGGCCGCCGCGCGCCCCCGCCCGCGTCATCGTCAGCGCCCCGCCCGGTTACCGGCTCTGCCTGCCCGACGAGGCCGTGGACGCCTGGCGGCTGCCCGGACTCATCGACGCGGCCGGCGCCGCCCTGAAGCGGGGCGCGGGAGCCGTCGCGCACGACCTGCTCGACCAGGCGCTCGACCTGTGGACGGGCCCCGCCTACGCCGAGTTCGCCGAGGAGTGGGCCGCGCCCGAGGCGGCCAGGCTGGCCGAGCTCAGGCTCGTCGCCGTCGAGTACCGCGCCGAGGCCGCGCTGCTGATGGGCCGCCACGCCGAGGCCGTGCCGGAGCTGCGCGTCCACGCCGACGCCCATCCGCTGCGCGAGAACGCCGTCCGCCTGCTGGCCCTGGCCCATTACCGCGCGGGCAGCCAGGCCGAGGCGCTGGCCGTGCTGCGCCAGGCCCGCGAGAGCCTGGCCGAGGAGCTCGGCGTCGATCCCGGCCCGGCCCTGCGCGCGCTCGAACAGGACATCCTCCGCCAATCCGAGTCCCTGCACGCGCCCGAGGTCGTCGAACGCGTCCAGGAACGGCACGTGGTCACGCAGGAGCCCTCGATCGTGGGCCGGATGCGCGAGCTGGCCGTGCTGCGGGAGGAGGCCGCGCGACCGGCCCGGCGCACGGTCTGGCTGGGCGGCGAGCCGGGCGCGGGCAAGAGCGCGCTGGCCGAGGCGTTCGCGGCCGAGCTGACCGAGCGCGGGTGGCGGGTCGCGTTCGGACGCTGCCCGGAGATCGACGGCGACGCGCCGCCCGCCTGGGCGTGGAGCGAGATCGTCCGGCAGCTCGCCGCCGTCCGGCCGCCGTCCGCCGCCGACGCGGCCCGTCTGGCGCCCCTCCTGAACGACCACGTCGCCATCCAGAACCAGTTCCAGCTCGCCAGGGCCGTGGCCGGCTACCTGGCGGGCTGCGCGCCCCTGCTCGTGGTGCTCGAAGACGTCCACCGGGCCGACGGCGAGACCCTGCACCTGCTGCGGCACCTGGACCCCGCCGCGCGGATCATGGTCGTCGCCACCTACCGCCCGGCCGAGACCACCGAGGACCTCACCGCCACCCTGGCCGCGCTCGCCACCGGCAGCAGGCACGTCGAGCTCGCCGGGCTCGACGAGGACGCCGTCGCCACGTTGCTCGAACGCCACTCCCAGCACACGGGCCTCGACCCCGCCACCGTCCGCACGGTCCTGGAGCGATCGCTCGGCAACCCGCTGTTCGTCTGCGAGATCGCCCGCCTCCTGGCCTCGGAGGGGCCGCAGGCCGCCGAGGCGCTGCCGCCCGGCGTGCGCGACCTCATCCGCCGCCGCATCACCCGCCTGCCCGCGACCGCCCAGACCGTGCTGCGCAACGCCGCCGTCGTCGGCAGGGACGCCGACGTGGACGTGCTGATCGCGCTGCACGACGGCGACGAGGACACCGTCTTCGACGGCCTGGAGGCGGGCGTCATGACGGGCCTGCTGGCCGAGCCGGGACCCGGCCGCGTCAGGTTCACGCACGTCCTGGTCAGGCAGGCCCTGTACGAGGACACCGCGCGGATCCGGCGTACCAGGCTGCACGGGCGCGTGGTGTCGGTGCTGGAGCGGCTGCGGCCGAACGACGTGGCGGCCCTGGCGCACCACGCGCTGGAGGCGGCCGCGCCGAGCGCGGTGCGGTACGCCAGGGCGGCGGCCGTACAGGCGTCGGGCCTGCACGCGCACCGCGAGGCGGCGGCGCTGTGGCGCGCCGCGCTGGAGTTCGCCACCGACGACGGGACCAGGCTCGACCTGCTGTGCGGACTGGTGTCGGCGCTGGGACACGCGGGCGACGTCCTGGGCGCGCTGGCCGCCAGGGCGCGGGCCGTCGAGCTCGCCGCCGCCCGCGGCGCGCTCGCCCGCGCGCTGACCTCCTACGAAGCCCCCGTGGTCTGGACGATCCAGGTGGACTCCCGCTACAACCGGGAGTTCATGGAGGCCGTGGAACGCGAGCTGGCCGCCGGACCCGACGACGAGACCCGCTGCCGGCTGCTGGCCGCCCTCGTGTTCGAGCTGGAGGGGCACGACGACGACCGCGTGGACGCCGCAGGCGCCGAAGCCGTGGCCCTGGCCCGCCGCCTCGGCCGTCCCGACCTGCTCTGCCTGGCGCTCAACGCCCGCTACTTCGCGCTGCTCAGCCCCGAACGGCGGGACGAGCTGGAGGCCGTCGGCGCCGAACTGCTGGAGCTGGGCCGCACCCACCGCCTCGTCGGCTACCTCACGCTGGGCCACTGCGCGCTGCTCATGGCCGCGCTCGGACGCACCGACCTGGACGCGGCCAGGCGGCACGCCGACAGCGGCGTGGCGGTGTCCACCAGCGGTCAGCTCGGCATGTCGCTGGCCATCCTGACGCTGTTCGGCGCGCTGCGGAAGCTCGTCGAGGGCGAGTTCGACGAGGCGGAGGCCGTCTACACCGGGCTCACCGAGCAGATGGCCGAGCGCGGCGGCGTCAACGCGCGGGCCATGGGTGCGCTGTGCAGGTTCGCCGTCCGGATGGCCCGCGGGAACGTCCGCGACTCGCTCGACGAGCTGGCCGCCATCCGGGAACGCGTGAACAGCGACACCGTGCACGAGATCTACGCCGGGGCGCTGGCGGCCGCGGGCGAGCTCGACGCGGCCCGGCGGGTGTGGCGGCCCGAGTCGTGGCTGCCGCGCAACTACTACTGGCTGATGTGGCAGGCGCTGCGCGGCCAGACCGCCGTCGCCCTGCGGGACCGCGAGGTGGCCGGACGCTCCTACCGCGTCCTGCTGCCGTGGGCGGACGAGCTGGCCGGGATGAGCAGCGGGTCGATCACGCTCGGGCCGGTCGCGCTGGTGCTCGGTGACCTGGCCGAGCTGCTCGGGCTGCCCGCCGACGGCCACTACGCCCAGGCCCTGAAGGTGGCCGAACGCGTCGGCTCACCCCACTGGGCGGAAGCGGCCCGCCGCCGGACGACCCCCTGACCGGTCTGGCGGGCTTGCCGCCGGGCGATCTCCTGACCGGTCTGGCGGGCTTGCCGCCGGGCGGCCTTCTGGCCGGCCGGGAGGGGTCATGGTGTGCCGAAGATGAGGGCCTGGCGGCGCTGGTGACCGCGCCGCATGAGCGCGAGCAGCACCACGAGCACCGGCCCGGCCAGACGCCGCAGTTCGGCCAGCTCCGCCGGCTGGGCGTACTGGGCGATCCTGGGCAGGTCGAACCGGGCGTCCCCGCCCTTCCGCACCTCGGTCTCGACCTTCTGCCAGTCGGCCTCCGAGACGTACTTGGCGACGACCGGGAAGATCAGCCGTTCCTCCTCCTCGATGTGCTCGTCCAGGAGGTCGGCCAGCGCGGCCAGGGACTTGGCCATGCGCCGGGCCGCCTGCCCGTCTGCGCCGAGCTGCGCCGCGGCCGTCGTGATCTCCTCCAGCAGCGGGTCGAGCGCCGCGTGGTCGTCGGTCAGGTCGCTCAGGTCCACCTCGGCGCCCGCCGAGCGGACGATGACCGGCCAGAGCACGTTGTCCTCCGCCTGGTGATGGTGGTGGATGCCCGCGCAGAGCTTCGCGGTGAACGTCGCGATCGCCCGCAGCCGTTCCTGACCGGCCCGCTGTTCGCCGGCGGCGATCGCGCTCATCACCTCGGCCAGACGGCGGGTGTCCCCGCGCATGGCCCGGTGCGTGATACGGAAGCCGAGCATGTTGGGTGCCATTTCGGTGCTCCTCTTGTCGTGTGGGCACCAGCGTGGGCGACCGCTCTTAGACACTTCTTGGTGCCGACTTGTGCCGACTTGGCATGGCTGTAACACGTGTGGCCGGACGGAAATTGAGAGACCCGCGGGCTAAGGTGTGCCGCTATGGACAGGCGATGGGTCGGCCTCGACGGCGTCGAGATCGTGCCGGCGGTGCGAGCGGGCCGGCAGGTGCTGCGGGTGCTCAGGAACGGGTGGCTGGTCGCCGACTGTCGTTCGGTCGAGGAGGTGGCCGGACACGTCGACCTGGCCGATCTGTGCGAGGTCGTCGATCTTGCCGCGCGCCGCCGATCCGCCACCGCGACGGAGGTCCGTACGAGTTCGCATCATGGCTGAGTGCCGTGTATGGTTACACCTGTCCGCAGCGAGCGGACAGGCCCCTATAGCTCAGTCGGCAGAGCGTCTCCATGGTAAGGAGAAGGTCAACGGTTCGATTCCGTTTGGGGGCTCTTGTAATGAGCAGGCGCGACGCCCGGACCAAGGTGACTTGGGGCCGGGCGTTTCTCGTTGTCCAGAGCCATTCGCAATGAGAGCCCATTAATCCGCACGCGAAGTCGGAAATTCGCCTCCCCGCGAACCCCCATCGGGGCGCTCGGCTCCCGCTCTCCGCCACGAACGGAGCCGGCAACACCCTCATCTCGGATACATCGGCGGATAAGGCGGCTGGTAGACGTTCTGGACCGGATACGTCCTGGTGACATTCCAGCCGATGAACGTGAGCGGGATCGCGGCGAGCAACCAGATCCCCATGCTGCACCCTGCCAGCCACCAGTGCACGAACAGCCACAGGCAGAGGTGCACGATGAACGCGGTCGGGTTGAACCCGCGCTCGCGCACCGTGACCCACTGCACCGGCCCGACCTGGGGTGCCTGCCACGCCTGCTGGTACGGCTGCACGTAGGGCTGCGCCCGGTAGGGCTGGCTGTACGGCTGAGGCAGGTAGTGGTGTGGCCCCTGCTGCCCGTACACCTGCGGGTCCTGCGGCCCTGACGGCCCATGGGGCTGCCCGTACGAGTCCTGGGGCGGCTGGGGCGGATAGGTCATGAGGCGACTCCTGAGACATCGGCCCCTATGAGACGTCGCCGCTCTCCGTTTGGTTGCCCCTGACCTTGTCCGCATCCGGACACCTCGTTCTGGCTGCCGGGGACGGATGCCATGGCGGCGGGCGTGAACGCGGCTGTGATCGCTCCGGCTGGCGTGCGGGTGGCGTTCACTGCCAAGAAGCGCGGACCGGGGCCGCTCTCCTTCGGGGGCGAGGGCTCTCTGCGTTGTACGGCTACTGCCCGGTGCGGTACTCGACCCAGGCGCGGCCGCCGGCGGCGGCGCGAGCGCGCGAGGCGCGGATCGGTACAGGGCCACGGCGGGCGACGAACTCGCGGAACAGAGACCATACGGCCATGAGTCCGGTCACTGCCTCTTCGGGTGCGCTCTTGTACGCGGGCACCTGGGAGGCGACTGTCTCGGCCTGCTGTGGACTGTGTCCAGCCAGGATCAGTCGCGAGATGAGCAGCGCGGTCTCGATCCAGGCGGCGCCTTGGCAGGCGAGCCCCCAGTCGATGACACGCATCCCGTGCTCGGTCGTCATGAGGTTGCCCTCGTGCAGGTCGGCGTGCAGCAGTGCGTCCCCAGCCATCGCGTCGAGGTCGAGCCCGGCGCGAGCGGACCGGTAGGCGTCGAGGCACCCCAGATCGGCGGGCGGATCGGCCAGCAGGACGTCCGCCCGCTTCCGCAGGAACTCGACATTGTCGCTGATGGGCGGCACGTCGGCACCTGGGGTCGGTGTGAGCGTCTCGCCCAGAACGCGGACGAGCTCGACCAATGAGGCGACATCCGAGGAGCCGGGCGAGAGGTCTACCGGGCGGGTGGCATTGATGTGCTCGAACAGCAGCCATACCCATCCGGCGGTGTGCCCGCCGCGCAGCATCTGCGGGGCGGGCACGGTTGCGGGCAGGACGGCGCCTACCCGTCGTTCACGCTGGTAGAGCGGCGCAGATGGGGAATCGTCCGGCAGGGCCTTCAGGAACATCAGTCCCGAGAGGGTGGCCAGTCGTACAGCCGCCCCCGAGGTGAGCCCGCCAGGCAGACTGACCGCCTGCCGGATCGGGCCGCACGCGGATGTGACCGCGTCCCGGACCTGCTCGGGGAGCTCCTCCCACGGATACATCATGTGCCGCACTGTACGACGCCCCTACCTGCGTTGTCGGCTACTTGGGGGTGTCGGCACAGCCCGCATAGCACTGGCTGCACTTGTCGCCGCCGCCGCTGGAGCAGTCGCCGGCGGACGGCCACAGCGCCGGGTTGACCCGGTAACCCGTGGCCTTGATCGCCTTGACGGTGGCGGCGAGGCCGGCCCCGCTACCGGTCTGGCCGGGGACGTCGTCCGGCTGGTGGTGGATGAACCTGCCCGCGACCCGGGCGCTGAACCGAGCGTACTCCTCCGTGTACATCAGGAAGGTGTGCCAGCCGATGTCGACCAGCTCGGACGGACCGAGGCCGGCGCCGGGGTTGGCGGCGCAGGCGGCGAGGAACGCGAGCGCCTCCACCATGATGTTCTCGGCCTGGTGGGCGTGCTCGGGATGGTCGGCGCGGATGCGCGCGGTGAGCCGGTCGAAGAGCTGCGGCGTGACCAGCATCGTGGCGTCGGCCCAGGGTGGGGCGTTCGATGGTGATGGTCATGTCGTCCTCCCACAGGGATTTGGGATGCGCCCCGGGCCGGGGCGGCTTCGGCAGCACACACTTTCGGCCGTCCGCACTTTGTGCGGCTGCGGCCTCTGGTTGTTCTTGCTGGTCAGCGAAGTGTGTACTACATACTTCATAGGACCTCGACCGAGACATGGTCAACGAGTATGTAGTACATACTTCCGCTAAGGTGAGGTGGTGATCACATCAGGCGGCTATCGCGACGTGGCGGCCACAATCCGTCAGGCCATCCATGACGGCGTCTATCCGCGTGGCTCTCTGCTTCCCAATGAAGATCAGCTTGCCGAAGAACTCCACGTGAACCGGGCCACCGTCAACAAGGCTCTGCGCATCTTGAAGGGGGAGGGGCTGGTCTACGTGCACATGGGCGTGGGCACCTATGTTCATGCTCTGCCGCCTCTGTTGCGTGACGCCGCTGTACGGCATAGCCGTGATCACCGTGAACCTGGAGGTGTTCGGGGCTCCTTGGCGAGCGAGCTTGCCCAGCTCGGCCACGAGTTGAACTCTGCCAACACGGTCGGCCCCGGCCGCCCCCCACTGGACGTAGCCGATGTCCTGGGCGTCGATGCCGGCACCGACAGCGTCATCATCCGCGCGCGACGCATGAAGGCCGACGACGTCCCCATTCAGATCGCCATCAGCTACATCCCGCGGGACATCGCCGATGGGACGCCGATCGCCGAAGTCGACCCGGGAGTCGGCGGACTCAGCAGCCGCCTGGCCGAATTGGGGCATGCGCAGGTCGAGCTTGAGGAGAACGTCCGGGTCCGGCCGCCTACGCCCGATGAGGCGCGCTTTTTGCGGATGATCCCTGATCAGTGGGTATACGAGATCTTCCATATCGGGTGGACGGCGAACGGTCGGGCCGTCAAGGTCACCACCTATGTGATGCCGACGTATCAGTGGAATCTGCGCTACCGCTACCCTGCGGACCCTTCGTGACTGGTGGTCTTGGCTCTCTGTGGCCGGGATTTCGGTGAGCGGGACTCACCGCCAGGTCGACGTGCTGCACGATCTGGCCGATGGTGCCGTAGTGGCCGAGGGGGGCGGCTGTTGGCGGTCTGGGTGGCCTTGAGGCGTTGTCTCGCGCTGAGGAGGCCGCAGGGGCTGTGCCGGCGTGTCGCGCCACAACTCTGTGCAAAACGGACAAAAGCATAGAAGGTGGACTGGTGGGCAGTAGGCCGGTGAGGGTTGGTTGCCCATCCACGAAAGCTCCGGACGTGGGGAAGCGTCCGGAGCTTTCGCGTGTCCGGGGTTCCGTCGCTAGGCGGTCTCGTCCAGGGGCGGGTAGGCGAAGTGGCGGGTGTCGGCGAACGTCTGGGGGCCGGTGAGCCGGTAGCCGTGGGCCGCCTCGCTGGTGGTGTGGTATGGCCCCACGTCCACGGTGTCCGCGATCGACCAGACGCCCTTCACCTGCTGCCTGACGACGTAGAGGAACTCGTTGAAGTCGAGGGAGGAGGAGACGAAGGTGTTGACCACGGTGAGCGAACGACGGCCCGCGGTCAGCGCCAGTGGCAGGTCGACGGCCTGGTCCCGCCAGCGGTAGGTGTTCTCGACGGGCAACGGGTGCCACATGCCGGCGGGGGCGCCGTTCACGGTGATGGCGGCCTGCTGCATGGAGATGCCGGCGTCCAGGCGGCGGATCAGGCGTACGCCGGTGTTGGCGGGGTCCACGGTCACCGTGAACCGGCTCGAACCTCCGGGGCCGAACGCGCGCCCGTCGTCCGAGACCGGCCGGCCCAGGGTGAGTGGCTCCACGTGCCGCGGCGCCATCCACAATCCGACCGCCACCCCGACCCCGACGGCCCCGGCCACCACCACCGCCGCCACCCCGACCACCCTCCACCGCCCCGACCCCCGCGCCCCACCCGCCGAAGCCCCCACCCCACCTGGAGCGGTCGCCACCCCACCCGCCGCCGGACTGCCCGGCCCCCCGCCGACCGGGGAAGCGTCGGCGGGGAGAGCATCGGGCAGAGAAGCGTTGGCAGGGAGAACATGAGGCAGAGGAGCGGCGGCGTGGGCCCTGCCGACGGGGGGAACACCCTCCGCGGACGCCTTCGGCGTGTGCTCACCGGCCGATGGCTCGCCACCAAGAGCTTCCTCACCAGGAGGTTTGGCGGCGCTCTGCCCGCCGACGGGCAGAGCGTCTATCGGGGATGCGGCGCAAGGAAGGCCACCGACCGCCGAACCACCAGAAAGCCCGCCGAAAGCCAAACTGCACGGACGCCTGTCGCTCCCCAACCCGCCGCCGGAAACAACCGGGAGTGCACCGCCGGGGAGGCCGCCCACCGTAAGCCCCCCGCTCGACAGGCTCTCGACTGGGAGACCGCCGGTCGGGGGGGTGGCTGATGGTTGACCGCCGCTGACGGGCGCGCCGACAGAAGGGGCACCGGCCGAAGGCAGCCCACTCCACGCCATCTGAGCATCTGTCGAGCGGCCTGTCCCGTCATGCGGCTCGGTGAAGCCTCCGGCGGGGTGGGCGGAGAGCCCCTCAGTAGACAGGGCAGCGCCTCCAAGCGGCGCGTCAGCGGCTCCGCCAGGCGGGGTTGCAACTCCCTCGGACGAAATGGCGGCTCCGAAAGGTGGGGCAACGGCCCCAGGCGGTGTAGCACTTCCGACATGCTGGGAGCCGGCTTGGGCGAAGCCTCCAGGAGGCTCAGTATCCGGCAGAGACGTCCCTCCAGAAGGCGCGACGACCTCGCCGAGCCTGCCGGGGAGCGCAGGGCCCTGACCAGGCTCTCCAAGGGGCGTGGCGCCTTGGCCCGGTCCCCCGAGAGCTGCGGTGCTACCACTGGGCCCACCGAGAGACGTGGCGCCTTGGACGGGCCCTCCGGGAGGCGCGCCAGGCTCGGTGAAGTTCCCGACGAGGACGGCACCCGGTTGGCCCGGCCCCATGTGGGCTGGGGTGCCTGGCTGGCCCAGTCCCGCGGGGATTGTCGTGCCTGGCTGGCCCAGTGCCGTGGGGGTTGTGGTGCCCGGGTGGCCCATCCCCTCAAGAGGCGGCATGTGCGGCGGGTACGTGTCCACCAGGGGGCCGGGGGTCGGCTGGGTGGGGGCGGTGGGAGAGGCGGCGGGGACCGGGAGAGTGGGGTTTTCGGGGGAGAAGGTTGTTGCGGCGAGTTGGAAGCCGGTCGGGGGCATGCGGGCGATCCGTACGCGTTCCCAGGCCCGTTCCCACTCCGGGACCCGATGATCGGGCACCCCGCAAGCCCGCAGGAACGTCACCATCACCGCCTTCTTCGGAAACCGTCGCCCGGCCAGCATGTCCGCGCAGGTCGCCCGGGGAAGCCGGGGCCCGCCCGCCCTGTCCGCCCGCGCCTGGAGCTCCCGCAGCGACACGTCGGCTCGCGCGAACTGCTCGGCCAGGAGCCTCACGAGGCCCTCATGACAGTTCACCGACTCCACGCCGGGTTCCGCGCCTTCCTGGTCCTCGCCCATCGCCCCTCTCCCCGACCGGCCGTGTCCTGTCCGACAGTGTACGAACGATGACCGTACGTGTCCGGGGGGATTTCAGTGGCGTCCGAGTCAGGCTCGCATGTGGACGACTCCGGACGAGCCTGTCCGCCCTGCTGTTGGACACCGGCGCCCGATGGCTTTCCTGGCATTCGAGCGCAGAACAGCGCCGAAACCCCGAGCAGTACGAGCAGAAGAGGAAGACGACATGAACAGGAAACTGGCCCTCGTCGCCGGTATTGCCGCCGCCCTTTCCGGCCTTGTCATCCCGTCCGCCCCCGCCTCGGCCGGCAGCCTCCAGTGCAACAGCGGCCGGGCCCCGGAGGACGGCTACGTCGGCCGGGCCGACTGCCACAACCCCACCGGACAGACCTGGGTGTACCGCGCCGTGATCACCTGCGGCTGGAGCCCGGACGTCGTCGGCCCGTGGGTCACTCTCGGCCCCGGCGGCTCGGGCAGGTCCGAGGGCAAATGCGCAAGCTGGGGCAGCGGCGTCGGCGCTGTCGGCGTCGACGAACGCCAGGCCTGACCCCGACGAACCAGCACTCCTCGCCAGGCCCGCCCGGCCCGATCTGACGCGGCCGCGATAAAGCGCGACGGGCGGGGGATCGGTTTCGTCGTGCAAGAGCCGGGACGCGGTCGAGGTGGGCGGCACCTCGCCGGACATCCGTGCGAAGCGCCCCCCTTGCGCGGCGCGCGGGTGTCCACCGCGTTCCCCCTTGCGCCACGCACGGGTGCGCACCGCGTTCCTTCGCGGGTCACCGCGTTTCTTTGCGTGGCGCAAAGGGTGTCCGCGTTCTCCTCGTGCGGTGGACGGGTGTCCGCCGCGCTCCCTTTGTCTGCCCCAGAGCTACCCGCTCTGTCCCTTTCGTCACTGCGCTGGCGCCGACTGCGCGACACCCCCTCTGGTGGTGCGCAGACGTCCGCGACGGACCTCCTCTGCCGCTGCGCCGGCGTCCGCCGCGGACACCCCTCCGTCGACTGCGCGAATGCCCGAAGCCGGGCGGCCTTTCCCTCGTTGCGTGCCTGGTCCAGGCGTTCGCGTGGGCAAAGGACGGCTGCTACTGTGGCGAGGGCCTCCGCAGGTGATTCCCCAGGCGAGACCTAGGTGGCATGATCGGATTTCGATTGTCGGAGGTACCTGGGGCATACTGGTGGCACCCGCCCGATCAGGTGAGTTACTAATGTGCTCCCAGCTTCGGGTATCCTCTACGGGCCGGGAGTTTCCGGCCAAGGCGGAGTAGCTCAGTCAGGCAGAGCAAACGGCTCATAATCGTTGTGTCGCCGGTTCAAGTCCGGCCTCCGCTACTACCCAATCCCAGGTCAGTCGGCCTGGGTACGGGTGTGTCCATGTCCCGAACGTAGAAAGGCACTCCCAAGTGGCTGCCACCGACGTTAGGCCGAAGATCACGCTGGCCTGCCAGGAGTGCAAGCACCGCAACTACATCACGCGGAAGAACCGGCGCAACGACCCGGATCGGCTTGAGCTGAAGAAGTACTGCCCGAACTGCCGCTGCCACCGCGCGCACCGTGAGACCCGCTAGCGGTACTTCTGCCTCCACATCGCGCAACCGGCGTCCCGTCTGGGGCGCCGGTTTGTCGTGTTCTCACTGCCTTGAGCGTCCTGCCTGGGCGCTTTCGCCCTGGTATGGGCGCCCATCCTGGGCACTGACCCAGGCCCCGGCAAAAAGCACGCCATGAGCGGCGACAGCCGAACCTTGTTCTGTTACCGTCTGCCTCAGCAGCGCTCGTTGAAGACATACGAGGGAGCACTGATGGCCTTGAACCGTGACTTCGTGGGCAGGACCTACCCATCCGCCGCCCCGTACGAGGTCAGCCGGGGGAAGATCAAGGAGTTCGCGGCCGCGATCGGCGACCACAACCCGGTCTACCGCGACAGGGAGGCCGCCAGGGCCGCCGGATACCCCGACGTGATCGCGCCGCCCACGTTCCCCATCGTGTTCAGCCTGCAGGCGGGCGGCGAGGCGCTGGTCGATCCCGAGCTGGGTCTGAACCTGGCGATGGTGGTCCACGGCGAGCAGCGGTTCGAGTACGTCAGGCCCATCTGCGCGGGCGACGAGCTGGTCACCACCGCGACGATCACCGACATCCGGAGCGCGGGACGCAACGAGCTGCTGACGATCAGGAGCGACGTGACGACGGCCGCCGGAGAGCCGGTCTGCACCACCTACAACACGATCGTCGAGCGCGGAGGGGCGGGCTGAGATGGCGGCCACGGTGAGGTACGACGAGGTCGAGGTCGGGCAGGAGCTCCCCGTCGTGGACTACAACGTCCGGCGGCTGAACCTGGTCATGTACGCCGGCGCCTCCGGCGACTTCAACCAGATCCACTGGAACGAGCGCTTCGCCAGGACGGTCGGGCTGCCCGACGTGATCGCGCACGGCATGTTCACGATGGCGCAGGCGGGCCGGTACGTCACGGACTGGGCGGGCGATCCGGGCGCCGTGGTGGACTTCGGCGTGCGGTTCTCGTCGATGGTGATCGTGCCGGACGACGACCACGGGGCGACGATCTCGGTCGGCGGGGTCGTGGAGGAGAAGCTTGAGGACAAGCGGGTGGTCGTCGGGCTGACGGCCAAGGCGGGCGACGCGGAGGTCCTGTCGAAGGCGCGCGCGGTGATACAGCTCTCCTGATGCCGTGATATGTCGGGCAGGTCGCGGGTAGCCCGTGTTGTTATGAGTGAAGTTGCGCGACAGGTCTGGCCCACCGTCCGTTCCATCCCCGTGTCGTCCGTGACCGACACCAAGCCGCCCGCTCACCTGCGTCCCGCGTCCCCTGAACAGGTGGGGGGCAGCAGCGGCAGCGGACGGGACACCACCGGCGGCTCCGCCACCGGGGTCGGCACCGGACGGGCCCGGCCCAGAGGCGTGGGCGCGCACGGGAACCCCGCCGCCGCGCTGGGCTTCTCGGGCGACCCCGGCCAGCACGGCGACCCCGACGACACGATGCTGCACGCCCAGCGCGTCTGGGACGCCACCCTCGCCACGAACCGCATGGATGACCTGGGCGTCAACACCGAGCGCCAGCGCGTCGAGACCAGGGACGTGACGGTCTCCGTCGGGCTGCTCGTGGACGGCCGGCCTGAGGACGTGCTGGCGTGCGTCCAGTCGGTGATCGACCACACGCACACCCGGATCCTGGCCCTCGACCTGGGGAACGTCGACGGCGCGGGAGACGTCCTGGACGAGCTGGCCGCGCGGTACCCGGAGCGGATCGCGGTGTGGCACGTCGCTGAGACCTCGCGGGCGGACGGGGGCACGGCGGGGTGGGGTGAGGGGCGTACCAAGCTGTTGCGGCTGGACGAGTCCGAGGTGCACGTGCTGATGGAGACCTCGCTCGCGCTGACCGGCGACGCGGTGACGCCGCTGGTGGCGGCCATCGTGGAAGGGGCGGTGGCGGCGGGCTGGCGGGCGGCCGAGGCCGAGGAGCCCGGCAGGGTCCAGGCGTTGCGCTGCGACCTGATGGCGGTGCGCAGGGCGGCGGCGCTGGGCGCGTTCCCCGAGGACGCGGAGCGCGGCGAGGACGCCGACCTGGAGTTCTCCCACGCGCTTGAGGGCAGCCTCGTGGTGCCCGAAGGTCCGCTCCCGGTCCTCCGGCTCGACTCCGAGCACCACGGCGAGCAGGCCCTCCACGGCTGAGCCCACCCCAAGCCCCTAACCTCCGAAGGCCCCCACCCCCGAACGGGCGGACGCCCCCACGGGAAGGGGGGCCGCCCGGATGGGGTGCTGGGTGGGCTGGGGGGCTCATAAGCTTGGGGCTCATGGAGATGCTCGCGCCGCACACCACCCTGGGCCTGGGCGGCCCCGCCCGCGACTTCGCCGAGGCAGTCACGGCGGAGCAGCTCGTGTCCCTCGTCGCCGAGGCCGACATGAACGGGGTGCCGACCCTGGTGCTCGGCGGCGGCAGCAACGTGGTGATCGGTGACGACGGCTTCG
Source organism: Nonomuraea sp. NPDC047529 (assembly GCF_040642995.1). Taxonomy (NCBI): domain Bacteria; kingdom Bacillati; phylum Actinomycetota; class Actinomycetes; order Streptosporangiales; family Streptosporangiaceae; genus Nonomuraea; species Nonomuraea sp. NPDC047529. Next base: position 58,158 of record NZ_JBEYTJ010000035.1, read on the forward strand.
ACGGGCTGGTCGTCAAGGTGGCCACCGAGGGCGTGACGGTCTCCAGGGACGGCGAGCAGGTGCTGCTCACGGTCGAGGCGGGCCAGGACTGGGATGTGCTGGTCGAGCGGGCCGTGGCCGAGGGATGGTCCGGCATCGAGTGCATGTCCGGCATCCCGGGCCTGGTGGGCTCGACCCCGATCCAGAACGTCGGCGCGTACGGCCAGGAGGTGGCGCAGACCATCAGGTGCGTACGGGCCTACGACCGGCTCACCCGGCAGGTGGTCGACCTGGAGGCGCGCCAGTGCGGGTTCTCCTACCGCGACAGCGCCTTCAAGCGAGACCTGTCGCGGCACGTGGTGCTCGCGGTGACGTACGCGCTGGACGTGTCGGACCTGTCCGGGCCGGTGGCCTACCAGGAGCTGGCCGGGCGGCTCGGGGTGGAGCTCGGCGGCCGCGTGCCTCTCGGCCTGGCCCGTGAGGGCGTCCTGGGGCTGCGGCGGGGCAAGGGCATGGTCTTCGACCCGGCGTCCGACCCCGACAGCCGCAGCGCGGGCTCGTTCTTCACCAACCCGATCCTGACCGCCGAGCACGCCGACGAGCTGGCCGGACGCGCGCCCGGCCACCCGCGCTGGGACATGCCCGACGGCCGCGTCAAGGTGCCGGCCGCCTGGCTGATCGAGCAGGCGGGCTTCCCCAAGGGCTACGAGCGCGGCCCGGTGCGCATCTCCACCAAGCACACGCTGGCCCTCACCAACCCGGTGGGCGCCGCCACCACGGCCGACCTGCTGGCGCTGGCCGCGGAGGTGCGCGACGGGGTGCGGGAGAAGTTCGGCGTCACGCTCGTCAACGAGCCGGTGCTGGTCGGCTGCACGCTGGCGGACGACCTGGGGGAATGACGGCTCTGCGTGGGCTGTTATGGTGTGTTGGTAATTCCGAAGGGGAGTAGTCCCAATCGTGTGATCGACATACTGGCGCGTGATCGCGCCCGGTCACACGGGCCTGAACGGGCGGACGAGACCTTCGGCCTGGCAGTCATGACACAAAGACGCTGCCGGGCCGAAAGTCGTGCCCGAAGATCCCCCGGGTGCCTGCTTCCGGTCTGGTCGCGCGGAAGAGGACCGGTTGGACGCGTTCTGGATCAGTCTCGCGGTCATTTTCGTGGCCGAGCTCGGTGACAAGAGCCAGCTCATGGCGATGACGTTCGCCACCCGTTTCAAGCCTTGGCCCGTGCTCGCGGGCATCACCATCGCCACCACGGTCGTGCACCTGCTGAGCGTGGGTGTGGGCGAGCTGGTCGGGAAGGCGCTGCCGACGACGGCCATCTCGATCGTGGCCGGCATCGCCTTCCTCGGGTTCGCCCTGTGGACGTTGCGGGGCGACGAGCTGACCAAGGAGGAGGAGGACAAGGCCCGCCGTACGACCAGGAACGTCCTGGTCGCGGTGACCGTGGCGTTCTTCCTGAGCGAGCTGGGCGACAAGACGATGCTCGCCACGATCACCCTGGCCACGCAGCACGGCTGGTTCGGCACGTGGATCGGCTCGACCGTCGGCATGGTCGCCGCCGACGCCCTGGCCATCCTCGTGGGCCGCCTGCTCGGCAAGCACCTCCCCGAGAAGGTCATCCGGTACGGCGCCGCCGCCGCGTTCGCGGTCTTCGGCATCGTGCTGCTCGTCGACGCGATCCTCTAGGAGTGCGGCGGCAGCGCCTGGTGGACGTCGGCGAGCAGGCCGAGCACGGGCTCCCTGCTCTCCCGGGCGAAGGCGGCCTCCACCGCGCGCGCCACGGGCCCGCCGGCGAGCCAGGCGAGGACCTGGGCGTGGGCGGGGGCGTCGCGGTCCCAGAAGGCGTTGGTCAGCCGCCGCCCGGACAGGCCGCCGGTGACGAAGTCGTGCAGGTGGGCGATCGCCGCGTCGCTCTCCAGCCCGGCCCAGGCGTCGAGGAAGGGCGCGAGGTCCACGCCGGTGGCGGCGACGGCGCACAGCACGGTGTCGGCCGGCGGGCGGGACGGATGGCGGTGCAGCGTGTCGTGCCACCACTCGTGCAGGAACGCGGTGACGGCCGTGCGTTCGGCGGCCGGCCAGTCGTGCCAGCCCGCGACGGCGAGCTTGCCGAGGACGATCTCCGGGTCGGGATAGGAGAAGGCGTCGGCCGCCGCGCATTCGAGCAGGCGCGGGAGGAAGTAGCGGAACCCGGGGACGTCACCCCACGTGGTGAGCGCCTTGGCCGCGTAACGGGCCAGCGAGCCGGCCTCGATCGCCGAGACCGGCCCGGACAGCAGGCACGCCTCCTCGCCCGGTTCCACGCAATGGGGGCAGCCGGACACGCTCGCGGGCCGGCCGACGGCTCCGAACACCTCGTAGAGCCGCCCGAGGGCCGTCACCCTCAGTCGAGGGTGAAGTAGTCGGGGCCCGCGTAGCGGCCGGTGGCGAGCTTCTCGCGCTGCATGAGCAGGTCGTTGAGCAGCGAGGACGCGCCCAGCCTGAACCAGTCGGGGGAGAGCCAGTCGTCGCCCGCCGTCTCGTTGACCAGCACCAGGTTCTTGATGGCGTCCTTGGTCGTGCGGATGCCGCCGGCCGGCTTGACGCCCACCTGGCGGCCGGTCGCGTCGCGGAAGTCGCGCACCGCCTCCAGCATGATCAGCGTCACCGGCAGCGTGGCCGCCGGGGACACCTTGCCGGTCGAGGTCTTGATGAAGTCGGCGCCCGCGATCATGGCCAGCCAGGACGCCCGGCGCACGTTGTCGTACGTCGCCAGCTCGCCCGTCTCCAGGATCACCTTCAGGTGCGCGGGACCGCAGGCGGCCTTGATCGCGACGATCTCGTCGTAGACCTTCATGTAGTCGCCGGACAGGAACGCGCCGCGGTCGATCACCATGTCGATCTCGTCGGCGCCCGCGCCCACGGCCAGCGCCGTGTCGCTCACCTTGACCTCCAGCGAGGAGCGCCCGCTGGGGAACGCGGTGGCGACCGAGGCCACCTTGACCCCCGACCCGGCCACCGCCTGGACGGCCACCGGCACCATGTCGGGATAGACGCACACCGCCGCCACCCTGGGGGCGCCGCCGCCCGGGTGCACGGCCTTGGTGCACATGGCCCGGACCTTGCCCGCCGTGTCGGCGCCTTCGAGCGTCGTCAGGTCGACCATGGAGATGGCCAGGTCGATGGCCTGGGCCTTGGCCGTGGTCTTGATGGAACGGGTGCCGAGCATGGCCGCCCGCTGGTCGGCGCCCACCCGGTCGACTCCGGGAAGGCCGTGCAGGAAGGCGCGCAGCGTCGCGTGGGACGAGGCGACGTCCGCGAGCGAGGTAGTCACAGTTGACACCTTCACAGCATCGCCGACCAGGGCCACTACCTCCAAACCGGACGGACGGAACGCCGCCTAAGGCGGGACGGGCCCCGATCTAGGTATGTCCCGCCCTGGGTGCGCCCGCAGATAGGGCATCCACCCGATGTGCCGGGCCGGGCCTTAGGCCGAACATTGAAGATGTCAGGGAAAAGCAGCACATGTTCAGGAGAACAAGATGAACCCCGAACTCGAGTACGAGCTCATGAAGTCCTACGCCAGCGAGCTCCGGCAGGCCGCCGCCGAGCACCGCCGAGTACGCGAGGCCATGAAGGGAAACAAGACCGAGCGGCGCTCGGTCTTCGGCAAGCGCCGTTCGTCATGACCGCCCCAAGAGTGCCCGGCCGCGTCATCGCATGTGGCGGCCGGGCCTCTGCACCCCCCTAAACCCGTCGAATGCGATTGATAGGGCATGGCATGCTGAACGACATGCTGGGACGTTCGGTGAGTCCCGTCTTCGTCGGGCGGGCGGAGGAGCTCGTCGCTCTCGGAGAGAGCTTCGACGAGGCGCGTAAGGGCACGGTGACGTCCGTGCTCATGGGCGGAGAGGCTGGGGTCGGCAAGAGCCGGCTCGTGCAGCGCTTCGCCGAGACCTGCGTGGCCGATGGCGCGCAGGTGCTGGTCGGTGGCTGCGTGGAGTTGTCGGCCGAGGGTCTGGCGTACGCGCCTTTCACCGCCGCGCTCAGGCAGCTCGTCAGAGAGCAGGGCCCCGCCGCGGTGGCCGCGCTGCTGCCCGAAGGGGGCCAGCGCGATCTGGCCAGGCTGCTGCCGGAGTTCGGCGAGCCCAGCGGCGACGGCGAGACCGACACGGGCCGCGCCCGGCTCTTCGAGCAGTTCCTCACCCTCCTCGAACGCCTCGCGGACAGCCGCCCCACGATCCTCGTCATCGAGGACATCCACTGGGCCGACCGGTCCAGCCGCGACCTGATCGCCTTCCTCAGCCGCAACCTGCACGCCCCGCAGGTGCTCATCGTCATGACCTACCGCTCCGACGACCTGCACCGGCAGCATCCGCTGCGCCCGGTGCTGGCCGAGCTCGGACGCGTCAACGGCGTCCACCGCCTGGACCTGCCCCGCCTGTCGCGCGACGAGGTGGCCGCCCAGATGGCCGGCATCCTCGGCGCCGCCCCCGAATACGTGAAGGTCCAGAAGGTCTACGAACGCAGCGAGGGCATTCCGCTGTTCGTGGAGGCCCTGCTCGACAGCGGCGAGGACTGCACGTTCCCCGAGTCGATGCAGGACCTCATCCTCAACGCCGTCGAACGGCTGCCCGAGGAGACCCAGCGCGTCCTGCGCATGGCCGCGGCGGGCGGCAACCGGGTCGGTCACGCGCTGCTGGCCGCCGTCAGCGGGCTGTCGGAGATCGAGCTGGAGGCGGCCCTGCGCCCCGCCATCGCCGGGAACGTGCTGCAGATCGCCGACAACCGCGCCTACGTCTTCCGGCACGCGCTGATCCGGGAGGCCGTGCACGAGGAGCTGCTGCCGGGCGAGCACCAGCGCCTGCACTCCAGGTACGCCGAGGAGATCTCCAAGGACCGCTCGCTCGTCCCGCCCGGTCGCGCCGCCGTCGAGCTGGCCCACCACTGGTACGGGGCCCGCAACGACCTCTGGGCCCTGGTGTCGGCCTGGGAGGCCGCGCAGAAGTCGTTCAAGGCGTACGCCTACACCGAGGCCGTGCCGCTGCTGGAACGTGTGCTCATGCTCTGGGACCGGGTCCCCGACGCCGCCCGGCGCATCGGCGTGGACCACACCGCCGTGCTCGAACGCGCCTCCGAGGCCGCGAACGCCGGCGGCGAGGTGGACAAGGGCGTGAAGTTCGTCAAGGCCGCCCTCGCCGAGCTGGACGAGAACGAGGAACCGGACCGGGTGGCCCAGCTCATCGTGCGCCAGGCGTCGTTCAAGGTGTCCAAGGGCCAGATGGGCGTCATCGAGCTGCTCCGGCACGCCCTGCGACTGGTGCCCGAGCCGTGCCCGGTGCGCGCGGAGGTCGTCATGACGCTGAGCAGGCAGCTCATGCTGCGCGGCCACGTCGCCGAGGCCGACGAGCTGATCGTCGAGGGCCTCGACCTGGTCAGGCGGTCCGGCGACCGGTGCCTCGAAGCCGACCTGCTGATGAACATGGCGCTCGGCCACTCGCTGCGGGGTGAGCTGGAGCGGGTCATCGCCGTCAACGAGCAGGCGATCGGCCTCGGCAAGGACGAGGGTTCGGGCCGGATCATCATCAGGGCGCTCGGCAACAACATCGACTCCCTGATCGACATGGGCCGCGCCGAGGAGGCCTTGCGCCTGTCGGAGGAGGCCTGGCGCTACGCCAAGAAGTACGGCCGGCTGCGCGGCAGCGGGCTGTTCATCCTCAACAACTGGGCCGAGGCGCTGGAGTCCCTCGGCCGCTGGGACGAGGCGCTCGACCGCGTGGAGAGCACGCTCAACTACGGGCCGGTCCTGCGCACCCGGTACGCCGTGCTGCGCGTCCGGGCCGACATCGGGCTGGCCAGGGGCGAGGTGCAGCTCGTCGAGGGCATCCTGTCGGAGATCGGCGTGCTCAAGGACCGCCCTGAGGACTTCGTCCAGGACGTCATCAGCAACGCGCGCCTGCACATCGGCTGGCACCTGCTCAAGGGCGAGCCGTGGGCGGCGCTGGACGTGGCCGAGCGGGCGCTGTCGCATCCGCGGCTGCCGAGCAAGGCCATGCTGGGCTGGCGGCTGCTCTCCCTGCTGCGCACGGTCTGCGACGCGGCGGAAGACCTCGAACCCGACCGGACCGCCGCCGTCCGGGCGCACGCCGCCGAGCTGGCGGCCGAGCTGACGATCAGCGGGCCGGTGGCGGATGCGTACCGGTTGTCCTACAGCGGTGACTTCGACGCCTCGGCGGCGGCGTGGGAGCGGCTGATGCGCCCGCACAACCAGGCCAAGGCCCTGCTGCGCGCGGCCGGCGCCGCGGCCAGGAGCGGCGACAGGGAGGGCGCGGCGACCCGGCTCCGGCAGGCGCGCCCGCTCGCCGTCGAGCTGCGCGCCACCCCGCTGGTCGAGGAGATCGAGGCGTTGTCGCGCCGCGTGGGCGGCGGCCAGCAGGCCCAGGAGACGGCGTCGGAGCTGCTGACGCCGCGTGAGCTGGAGGTTCTGCGCCTGGTGACCCAGGGCCGCACCAACAGGGACATCGCCGCCCAACTGTTCATCTCGGCGAAGACGGTCAGCGTGCACGTGTCGAACATCCTGGCCAAGCTGGGTGTCACCACGCGCGGAGAGGCCGCCGCGGCGGCGCATCGCCTGTCCCTCCTCGCATAGGAGCTCCAGGCCCCTCGGAGCACTCGGACCGACCGTCTACGCTGGCAAGGTGATGTCCCTATACCTCACCCTGGGCTGACGGCGATGTTCGACTACGCACCCGCGCCAGAGTCGCGCGACATTGTCGACCTCAAGCCGTCGTACGGGTTGTTCATCAACGGTGAGTTCGTGGACGGCTCCGGCTCTCCCTTCAAGACGGTCAACCCGGCGACGGAGGAGAAGCTGGCGGAAGTCGCCTCCGCCTCCTCCGACGACGTCGACCGGGCCGTGCAGGCGGCGCGCAAGGCGTTCGGCGTGTGGAGCGCCCTGCCGGGCGCCGAGCGGGCCAAGTACCTGTTCCGCATCGCGCGCCTGATCCAGGAGCGGGCCCGCGAGCTGGCCGTCCTGGAGTCGCTCGACAACGGCAAGCCGATCCGCGAGTCGCGCGACGTCGACCTGCCGCTGGTCGCGGCCCACTTCTTCTACTACGCGGGCTGGGCCGACAAGCTGGCCTATGCCGGGTTCGGCCGGAGGACGACGGATGGGCGCAGCGGTGACAAGCCGCTCGGGGTGGCCGGTCAGGTCATCCCGTGGAACTTCCCGCTGCTCATGCTGGCCTGGAAGATCGCTCCTGCGCTGGCCTGCGGCAACACGGTCGTGCTCAAGCCGGCCGAGACCACGCCGCTGACCGCGCTGCTGTTCGCGGAGATCTGCCGGCAGGCCGAGCTGCCGCCGGGCGTGGTCAACATCGTGACCGGCGCGGGCGACACCGGCGCCGCGCTGGTGGCCCATCCCGACGTCAACAAGGTGGCCTTCACCGGCTCCACCGAGGTCGGCCGGATCATCGCCCGCACGGTCGCGGGCACCGGCAAGAAGCTCACGCTGGAGCTCGGCGGCAAGGCCGCGAACATCGTCTTCGAGGACGCCGCCATCGACCAGGCGGTCGAGGGCATCGTCAACGGCATCTTCTTCAACCAGGGCCACGTCTGCTGCGCGGGCTCCCGGCTGCTGGTGCAGGAGTCCGTCCACGACGAGCTGCTGGAGTCGCTGAAGCGGCGGCTCGGCACACTGCGGCTCGGCGACCCGCTCGACAAGAACACCGACATCGGCGCGATCAACTCGGCCGAGCAGCTCGCCAAGATCCGCGAGCTGTCCGAGGCCGGGGCCGACGAGGGCGCCGAGCGCTGGTCGCCCGCGTGCGAGCTGCCCGACCGGGGCTACTGGTTCCCGCCCACCCTGTTCACCGGGGTCGCCCAGTCCCACCGGATCGCCCGGGAGGAGATCTTCGGGCCGGTGTTGTCCGTGCTGACCTTCCGTACCCCCGCGGAGGCCGTGGAGAAGGCCAACAACACCCCGTACGGGCTGTCTGCCGGGATCTGGACGGAGAAGGGCTCGCGCATCCTGTGGATGGCCGACCGGCTGCGGGCCGGGGTCGTCTGGGCCAACACGTTCAACAAGTTCGACCCCACCTCGCCGTTCGGCGGCTACAAGGAGTCGGGGTACGGCCGTGAAGGCGGTCTCGCGGGGCTGGAGGCCTACCTTGACGTGTGATCATCGCCGTGCCCGGCGGTCCGGGCGGCGTGCCCAGGCCACCGGCGGCCACGCCTTCGCCCGTGCCGGCCGGCCCGTACGCGTCGGCTGGTTCGCCCACCGCTGCGGCGTCAGCAGGTGCGGCCAGGTGTTCGCCCCGGTTCAGACGACGCAGGAGTCCACGTGGAGAGGTCGGGGCGATGAGTAGGTTGTCCGTCAGAAAGACCTACAAGCTGTACATCGGCGGGGCCTTCCCGCGCTCGGAGAGTGGGAGGTCCTATCCCGTGACCTCGCCCAAGGGCGACTTCCTCGCCAACGCCTCGCGCGCCTCGCGCAAGGACGCGCGTGACGCCGTGGTGGCCGCGCGCAAGGCGTTCCCCGGCTGGTCCGGCGCGACCCCCTACAACAGGGGGCAGATCCTCTACCGCGTCGCCGAGATGCTGGAGGGGCGGCGCGGGCAGTTCGCCGAGGAGCTGGGCACGGGCAAGAAGGCCGCCCTTGAGTCGGTGGACGCGGCGGTCGACCGGCTGGTCTGGTACGCGGGCTGGTCGGACAAGATCACGTCGGTGCGCGGGTCGGCGAACCCGGTGGCGGGGCCGTACCTCAACCTGTCCTCGCCGGAGCCGACCGGGGTCGTGGCCGTGGTGGCGCCCGCCGATCCGCTGCTCGGGCTGGTGTCCGTGGTCGCGCCGGTGATCGTCACCGGGAACACGTGCGTCGTGGTCGCCTCCGAGCCCTCGCCGCTCGCCTCGATCACGCTGGCCGAGGTGCTGGCCACGTCCGACCTGCCGGGCGGGGTGGTCAACATCCTGACCGGACGGCAGGCCGAGCTGGCGCCCTGGCTGGCCGCGCACATGGACGTCAACGGCCTCGACCTGACCGGCGTCGAGGACGCCGACCTGGCGCTGCGCTGCGAGCAGGAGGCGGCCGAGAACCTCAAGCGCGTGCTGCGTCCCGTGCGCGAGGACTGGACGGCCGATCCGGGGCTCGGGCGCATGACGCGGTTCCTGGAGACCAAGACTGTCTGGCATCCGGCCGGCGTCTAGGAGAAACCGGGCGGGCGCAGCGGCGGGTGGGCCGCCTGGAGCTGGGCTGCCAGGGCCAGCAGGTGCGGCTCGCCGCCCGGCGGCGCCACGAGCTGCACGCCGATCGGCAACGCGCTGGAGTGCGTGGCGACCGGCACGGTCATCGCCGGCCAGCCGCACAGGTTCCAGGGGCCGGTGGTGGGCGCGTACCTGACGTTGACCAGCAGGTTGGGCAGGAGGCCGCGCCCGGCCCAGCGGTCGGCGCGCGGCGGGAGCGCGGCGAGCGCCGGCGTGATCATCACGTCGGCGTCGCCGAACCAGGTGTCGGCGCCGTAGCCGCTCCAGCGCTCGCGGCCGCGCCGGCCGTCCAGGCCGATCCTGGTGAGCACGCGTCCGGCGCGGGCGAGTGCGCGGGTGCGGCGTTCCAGCCCGCGCGGGTCGAGGCCGTCCGCAGCGGCGGCGGCCCGGCCCAGCCAGGTGGCCACCGCGGCGGGGCCGAGCCAGGCGGGCAGGCGGTGCGGGTGCTCGACCACGGTGTGCCCGGCCTGCCGCAACGTCTCGGCCGCCGCTCGCACCGCCCCCTGGAACTCCCGGTCGACGGGCAGGCCCGGCGGCAGCGGCTGTGGGGCGTAGGCCACCCGCAGGTCGAACGGCTCCGGGCTGTCCTGGGGCGGCTGCGGCTCCCACACCTCGTCGTCGTCGGCCCACACCGAGCGGAGCATGCGCGGCTTCGGCTCGACCCGGTGGCCGGTACGCCACGCCTCGGCCAGCGCCGGGTCGGCGGCCAGCACGGACAGCGCGAGCGACAGGTCGGCCGCGGTCGTGGCCAGGGGGCCGTTCTCGGTGAGCCCGTCCCAGTCGTCGGCGGGCGGGGGGACCAGGCCGGTCCCCGGCTTGACGGCCAGCACGCCGCAGCAGGCGCCCGGGATGCGCAGCGACCCCATGCCGTCGTTGCCGAGCGCGATCGGGACCATCCCGGCCGCCACCGCCGCCGCGCTGCCCGAGGAGGAGCCGCCGGCGGTGCGGGCGAGGTTCCAGGGGTTGCGGACGACGCCGTACGGGCCGTCGCCGAAGCCGACCAGCCCCAGCTCCGGCAGGTTCGTCAGCCCGACGACCACCGCTCCCGCCGCGCGCAGCCGGGCCACGGCCGGATGGTCCTCCGGGGCGGGCGTGCCGGGGGTGGCGGCCGAGCCGCCGCGGGTGGGCTCGCCGGCCACCTCCAGGTTGTCCTTGACGGCCACCGGCACCCCGGCGAGCGGCAGGTCGGCCAGGTCGCGGCGGTCGTCCAGCGCCCGCGCCTCGTCCACCGCCCGCTGCCTGACCAGCCGGAACGCGCCCACCTGGGAATCCCGTTCGGAGATGCGGCGAAGGTGCTCCGCCACCACGGTCGTGGCCGTCACCTCGCCGCGCCGGACGGCCGTCGCGATCTCGATGGCGGTCCTGCCTGCCCACAACATGTCTAGAGTGTGCAGGTTTTCACTCTTCCTTGCGAGAGCTCCTGCCCGGCTCCCGCCCGGCCTCCTTCAACGCCAGCCGCAGCGCGAACTCGATCTGCGCGTTGATGCTGCGCAGGTCGTCGGCCGCCCACTTGGCGATGGCGTCGTAGACGGCCGGATCGAGGCGGAGCAGGAGCTTCTTGCGCTCAGGCATACAGACTGCCGGCGTTCACCACCGGCTGGGTCGCCCGGTCGCCGCACAGGACGACCAGGAGGTTGGAGACCATCTGGGCCTTGCGCTCCTCGTCGAGCTCCACGACCCCCTCCGCGGCCAGCCGGTCGAGCGCGAGCTGGACCATGCCGACCGCGCCCTCGACGATCCTGGTGCGGGCGGCGACCACCTGGCCGGCCTGCTGGCGCACGAGCATCGCCTGGGCGATCTCCGGCGCGTAGGCCAGGTGGGTGATGCGGGCCTCCAGGATCTCGATCCCGGCCAGCTCGGTGCGCTCGCGCAGCTCGGCGGTCAGCTCGCCGGCGACCTCGGCGCCGTCGCGCAGGCTGGTGCGCTCGGGCTCGTGCGAGTCGTACGGGTGGGTGGTCGCGAGGTGCCGCACGGCGGCCTCGGACTGGATCGCGATGTACTGCTCGTAGTCGTCGACGGAGAAGGCGGCCTTGGCCGTGTCGGTGACCTTGTAGACCACCACCGAGGCGATCTCGACCGGGTTGCCGTCGGCGTCGTTGACCTTGAGCTTGGCGGTCTCGAAATTGCGGACCCGGCGGCTGATCCGGCGCTTGGTGGTGAACGGCGCCACCCACTGGAGCCCCGCCACGTCGACCGTGCCGACGTAGCGGCCGAGGAACTGCACGACCTTCGCCTCGTTGGGGTTGACCACGGTGAAGCCGGAGGCCGTGAGCGCGAAGAGCACGATCCAGGCTATGCCGAGCGTCTCGAACGAGACCAGCGCCGCGCCGCCCGCCAGCAGGAGGAGGACGAGCAGGACCAGGAATCCGTTGATCCGGAAAGCACGACGTTCCATCGCGACTCCTTGCTATCGAAGTGATATCACCATGATAGCCATATAAACTCCATGCGCGTGAACGGATCTTCACTTGCCGTCGGCCAGCGCTCGCTGGGCGACCCCTCGATCGAGTTCCCGTTGTCCCCGCCGCTCACGAAGGGCTGTCCGCGTACCAGCACCGACGAGATCGCCTATCCGGTCGAGGTCGTCTACGACTACGGCCGCGTCGACAAGGGCCTGTTCGACCAGGAGCCGGGGCCGGACATCGCGCGCTGGTCGCCGCTGCTGCCGTCCCTGGAGGCGCCCACGCTGGGCGAGGGCGGCACCCCGCTGCTGGAGTTCGACGGGATCCACCTCAAGGACGAGTCCCAGAACCCGACCTGGTCGCACAAGGACCGGCTGAACCGCGTTGCGGTCAGCGCGGCCGTGGCGGAGGGGGCGGCCGGGGTGGTGGTGGCCTCGTCGGGCAACCACGGCGCCTCGGCCGCCGCGTACGCCGCCCGCGCCGGGCTGCCCGCCATCGTGCTGGCCTCGGCGGAGTCGCCGGCCGCGGTGCAGGCGTTCGTGCGGGCGTACGGGGCCAAGGTGTTCTCCATGCCGGCCGACGAGCGGTGGCCGCTGCTGCGGGAGATCGTGGACCGGCTCGGATACCACCCGGTCAGCAACCAGACCGTGACCCACACCGGCCATCCGTACGGGCCCGAGGGGTACAAGACGATCGCGTACGAGCTGTTCCTCCAGCTCGGACGGGTGCCCGCGGCGGTCTTCGCGCCCACGGGCTACGCCGAGTTGCTGTTCGGGGTGTGGAAGGGATTCACCGAGCTGCGGCTGCTCGGGCTGGCCGGGGGTGTGCCGCGGATGTTCTCCTGCGAGCCGGCCGCGGGCGGCCCCAATGCGCAGGCCCTGGCCGACGGGGCGCCCGCGGCGATCGTCGAGCTGGGGGCCAGCGCGGCGTACGGGATCGCGGGGTCGGTCGGCGGGCACCGGGGCGTGGTGGCGGTGCGCGACAGCGGCGGTGAGGCGGTGCTCGTGACGGACGACGAGATGCGCGCGGCCCAGCGGGACCTGGCGCGGCAGGGGGTGTGGCAGGAGCTGTCGGGGGCGGCGGGCCTGGCGGCCTACCGGAAGCTGCGCCGGGACTTCGACGGGCCGGTGGTGTGCGTGGGCACGTCGAGCGGGTTCAAGGACCTGGGGGTGGGCGAGGAGACCAACCCGGCCCGCACGGGTTTGACCCTGGCCGACCTGACGGACTGACGCCTCCTGCCCGCCGCCCCCTCGGCCCCCGGCCCTTGGCCCTCTTGCGCCCGGCCCTACCCCCTCAGGGCTTGAGCAGGATGCGGAGAGGGCCGAGGGTGGTGAAGCCGTGGGCGAGGGCGGCCGACGGGTCGCTCTCGTAGCCGACCAGCGGGCGGCCGGGGAACAGCTCGGCCGCCATCGCCACCGTGCCCTCCCAGGCGGCGGACTCGTCGCAGCCGGCCGCGAAGACGTTCGAGACGCCCGTCACCGTGCCGCTCGCGTTGAGCGCCGCGCCGCAGACCACGTCACCCCCGATCCGGCCGCACACCAGCCGCACGTCGGGATCGTCGAGCAGCGCGGGCGGGAACAGGCCGGGCGCGCCGCCGGAGAAGCAGGCCGCCGCCCACTCCTCCAGCGTTCGCGGGTCGCCGACCACTTCCCATACGACCGGGTCCCCGGTGGCCGCCCGGAGGGGACGCCGCGGCGCGTCCGGAGCGGGCCGGCCGATCCACTGGGCGGAGAACAGCACGTCGAAGCCGGGCAGGTCGAGCGTGCCGAAACTGTCCTTGACCGAGGCGCCCGAGCCCGCGTCGATGCCGTCGAGCACGTCGGCCGCCCCGGCGCCGGGGGAGAGCGTGACGGCGTCGGGATAGAGGACGGGGGTCCTGGCCGGGTTGGTCCAGGCGAGCGGGCCGAAGACGCCGGGACGGCCGTGCGCCCGGCACATCGTGTCGCACCAGGCGGCGTTGTTGCGGACGGCTTCGTCGATCAAGGTCGGCTCCGGTTGACGCGGCGGGTGGGCGGCGCGGTGAGTGGATCCTCCGGCCATGGGTGCTTAGGGTAACGTCCCCTCATTTCGGCCCGTACGGACCGGTAGGCGTCCCGCCAGAACGACGCCAGATCGGCGGTCACCGCCACCGGACGGCCCGCCGGGGACAGCAGATGGACCAGCAGGGGCACCCCGGCGATCCGCGGCGTCTCCTCCCAGCCGAACAGTTCCTGCAACTTCACCGCCAGCACCGGCTGCTCGCCGGAGTAGTCGACCCTGATCCGCGAGCCGCTGGGGACCTCGACGTGTTCGGGGGCCACGTTCTCCAGGCGTTCGCTCCACGGGATCAGGCGGCGCAGGGCGGCGGCCACGTCGATGCGCTCGACGTCGGCCCGGCGGCGGGCCCTGGACAGCTCCGGCTCCAGCCACTGGTCGGCCAGGGCGATCAGGTCGTCGGTGGCGGGCCATGGGGGGCCGATCGCGCGGTGGGCGAAGGTCAGGCGGTCCTTGAGTTCTCTGGCGGGTCTCGTCCAGGTCAGCAGGTCTTCGGTGCGGAGGCCGTGCAGGATGGCGGGGCGTACGTCGGCGTCCTTGAGCGGGGTGGACGACAGCTCGATCGCGCCCAGGCGTTCGACCACGCGGGCCGACACGTCGCCGCGCCGCTCGCCCGGCGGGACCCGCCAGGTGACCTCCTCCTCGACCGTCGTGGGCAGGGCCAGCCTGGCGATCTCCTCGTCGATCACCACGGCCTGGCGCACGCGGGCCGAGGCCGAACCCGTGGGCCTGTCGGCGACGGCGATCGCCAGCCACGGCGCGGTGGACAGCCTGGAGCCCTCGGCGAGCTGGGCCTGCGTGCCCGACGCCATGAGGTACCCGCCGCCGCGCCGCCGCGCCACCCGCTCCGGGAACGCCAACGCCACCGCCATCCCGGCCAGCACGTCGTCACTCACCTCCCGGCCGCCGGCCCCCTCACCGGAGGGGCGGGGGCCCGAGGGGGTCGGGGCGGCCGGGGGCTGCGTGGCGGCTCGGGTGAGGCGGGCGGTTTCCTGGCGCCAGCGGGCGGCGAAGCCCGTGCCGCCCCTCCGGGCCGTACGCCAGACCTCGGCGAGGTCGTCGCCCGCGTCCTTGGGCAGTTGCTCCGACAGCAGCGCCACCACCTCGGCGGCCCGAGGGCCGAGGTCGATCAGGGCCCTGGCCAGGCGGGGATGCACGCCCGCCAGCGCCATGCGCCGCCCGCGACCGGTCACCCGCCCGGCCTCCAGCGCGCCCAGAGCCTCCAGGGTGCGGACGGCGGCCGCCATCGCGGCGGGCGGCGGCCGGTCGAGCAGGGCCAGGCCGACCGCGTCGGCGTCGCCCCAGCAGGCCGCCTGGAGCGCGAACCCGGTCAGGTCGGCGAGTGCGATCTCCGGCCGCGCGTGGTCGGCCAGGCGCTCGTGCTCGGCCGCCGACCAGCAGCGGTACACGGCGCCCGGGGCCTCCCGCCCGGCGCGGCCGGCCCGCTGGTCGGCGGACGCCTTCGAGACCCTGACCGTGGTGAGCGACCCGAGCCCCCGGGCGTGGTCGGTACGGGGCTCGCGGGCCAGCCCCGAGTCCACCACCACGCGCACACCCGGGACCGTCAGGCTCGACTCGGCCACCGACGTGGCCAGCACGACCCGGCGTCCGGCCCCGGGTGACAGGACGGCGTCCTGCACGCGGGCGGGCGCCTGGCCGTGCACCTGGAGCACGTCGAGGTCGCCCAGCATGCCCGCGACCCTGCCGATCTCGCCCACCCCCGGCAGGAAGCACAGGACGTCGCCGTCGCGCTCGGCGTACGCCCGCCGGACGACCGCAGCCACGTGCGCCAGCAGCGCGGGATCGACGCGCAGGCCGTGGGGCGGCGCGACCGGACGCTCCGGCGGCGCCCACACGGTCTCCACCGGATGGGCCGAACCCGTGGCGGCCACCACCGGCCCGCCGAGCAGCAGCGACCAGGGGGCCGCGTCCGCGGTGGCCGACGTGGCCAGCAGCCGCAGATCGGGACGGAGGGTCTCGCGCACGTCGAGCAGGAACGCGAGGGCGGTGTCGGCGTCGAGGTGGCGTTCGTGGCACTCGTCGAGCACGACCGCGTCGACCCCGGCGAGCTCCTGGTCACGCTGGAGCCGCTGGAGCAGCACGCCGGTGGTGACGACCTCGACCATGGGGTTCGCCCCGGTGTGCCGCTCGCCGCGGATCGTGTAGCTGACGCCCATGCGTCGGGCCGCCGCGCGTACGGCCAGCCGCCGGGGCTCGGCGACCAGCACCCGCAGGCCGGTCTCGGCCAGCGCCAGGGGCACGACCGTGGTCTTGCCCGTGCCGGGCGGCGCGGTGAGCACCGCCGTGCCGTGCCGGTCCAGCGTGGCGAGCAGCTCGGGCAGCGCGTCGTGGATCGGCAGCCGGTCAGGTCGTGGCATGCGAGGCCGACAGCACGGAGTCGAGCAGGCCGGGGAAACGTGCGTCGAGGTCGCCGCGGCGCAGGCTGATGTACTTGAGCCGGCCCTCCTGCTTGGAGACGATCACGCCCGCCTCGCGCAGCGCGCGGTAGTGGTGGGAGGCCGTCGACTTGTGGACGCCGAGATGGTCGCCCGCGGCGGTGCACGTCATCTCGCCCAGGGTGGCCAGGCGGACCACGATCTCCAGCCGGACGGGGTCGGCGAGCGCACGCAGGACCTCGGTGAGCTGGATGTCCTCCTTCGCGGGGTGCGGTAGCAGGCGCATGGTGGCACCCTACCTCCCTCTCATTGTTTGACAACTATCCAACAATAATGACAGTTTGACAGGCGTCCAACTGTTTGACTGGAGGTTCCATGAGTTCCCGGCTCTATCCCCTTGCTGCCGGAAATTTCGCCATCGGTACTGGCATGTTCGTCACCGCTGGGCTGCTCACCCCGATCTCCCGAGACCTCGGGATCTCCACGTCCGCCGCCGGGCAGCTCATGACCGTGTTCGCCCTGGCGTACGCGGTGTTGTCGCCCTTGTTGGCCGCGCTCACCGCCCGGCTGTCGCGCAAGCGGCTGCTGCTGACGGCGCTGGCCGTGTTCGTCGCGGGCAACGTGTTGACCGCGCTGGCTCCGACGTACCCGCTGGTCATGGCCACGCGGGTGGTGGCCGCGGCCGGCGCGGCGATGTTCACGCCGACCGCCTCCGGCGTGGCCAACGCGCTGACCTCGCCCGACCGGCGCGGGCGGGCGCTGGCGCTGGTGATGGGCGGGCTGTCCGTCTCCTCGGCCGTCGGTGTGCCGCTGGGCACCTGGCTGGGCTCGGTCTCGGGCTGGCGGGCGACGTTGTGGCTGGTCGTCGGCCTGGGCGTGGTCGGGTTTGCCGGGGTGGCGGCCCTCGTGCCCGACGTCCGGATCGCCGTGTCGGGACGGCTCGGCGAGCGGTT
The DNA here is from genome assembly GCF_040642995.1 of Nonomuraea sp. NPDC047529. Classification (NCBI taxonomy): domain Bacteria; kingdom Bacillati; phylum Actinomycetota; class Actinomycetes; order Streptosporangiales; family Streptosporangiaceae; genus Nonomuraea; species Nonomuraea sp. NPDC047529. The sequence goes on from NZ_JBEYTJ010000035.1 coordinate 75,165, forward strand.
CGCGCCGCTGGCCGACCGGCGGGTGCTGGTGGTGCTGGTCACGCAGCTGCTGATGTTCGGCGCCGGGTTCACCGCCTACACCTACATCGGGTCGCTGTTCGACCTGCCGCTGCCGGCCGTGCTGTGGGCGTGGGGGCTCGGCGGCATCGTGGGCAACCAGCTCGGCGGGCGTCTCACCGACGCGTACGGGCCGCGCAGGATGGTGCTGATCGGCCTGGCCGCCTCCACGGTGTTCCTGGCCCTGATCCCCGTCGCCAACCTGGCCCTGCCGATCGCCCTGGTCTGGGCGCTCCTGTGGGGCGCGCTCGGCTGGCTGATCGCGCCGGCCCAGCAGTTCAGGACGGTGGCCGCGGTGCCGGGCAACGTCTCGATCGGGCTGGGCCTGCTGGCCTCCGCCCAGTACGTGGGCCTGTTCGCGGCCGGCATCGCGGGCGGCGTGGCCCTGGACGCCTACGGCAGGACCGGGGTGGTCGTGCTGGCCACCGGGCTGGGCCTGGCGGCGCTGCTGTTCACCCTGGTCACCTACCCCCGGGTGGCGGCGGTCTCGTCGAGCGGGAGTGTGCCCGTCAAGTAGTGCTGGACGTTGGGCGCGGTCAGGGCCGCCACCTGGCGGGCGGGCAGCGAGGCCAGCGGGTCGAGCTTGAGCATGTAGCGGATCATGGCCAGGCCGAGCAGTTGCGAGGCCGCCAGCAGCGCGCGGACCTCGGGCTGTCCGCCGGGCAGCCGGCGGGCGATCGGGGCGAGCAGTTCCCTGCCCAGCAGCTCCTTCAGCAGCGCGGCCGTGGCCGGGGTGGCGGCGGCCGCGTGCAGCAGGGCCGAGAGCCGGGGGCCGTGCTCCGGGTGCTCCCACAGCTCCAGGTAGCGGGTCACCAGCCGCTCGCCCATGCCCGGCACGTCGCCGTCGGTCGCGCCGACCATCAGCGCGACCGGCATGCTGGCCTTGATCGCGGCCTCGAACAGGCCGTCCTTGCTGCCGAAGAAGTGCATCACCAGGGCCGGATCGACGCCCGCGGCCCGCGCCACGGCCCTGATCGTGGTGCCGCCGTAGCCGTGAGCGGCGAAGGACTCCATGGCCGCTTCCAGGATCTCGTGCCTGGTCTGCGGGTTTCCCGGTCGTCTTCCGCGTTCCTCGGCCATGGGGCTATTCAACCACGTGGAATTCATCTACCCTCAAATTCAACATCGATGAACTCATCAGGTGGTGAAAAATGCGCAGGATCATTGGCCTCGTCATCGGGGTCGCCCTGCTCGGGATGCTCTTCGCCGGGTCGTTCCTCGGGGCCTTCCACGCGCCCGAACCGCACGGCGTCCCCGTCGCCGTCGTCGCGCCCGCCGAGCAGGTCGGGCAGCTCCAGGGCGGCATCGACGGGCGGCGGGCCGGGGCGTTCACATTGAGGGCGTACGGCTCGGCCGCGGCCGCGCGGGCCGCGCTGCTGGACAGGGAGGTCGACGCCGTGCTGGTCCCGGCGGAGGGCCGGCTGGTGGTGGCGAGCGCGGGCGGCCGCACCGGGGCGACGGTGATCACCGCGGCCTTCCAGGCGGCCGCGCAGGCGCAGGGCCGCACCCTGAAGGTCGAGGACGCCGTGCCGCTGCCGCCCGGAGACGCCGGCGGCATCTCCGGCATGTTCTACGTGCTCAGCGTGATCCTGCCGGGGATCGCGCTGTCCGTCCTGCTCGCCCGGGTCGCGCCGGGGCTGGGCCTGGCGGCACGGGCCGGCGTCCTGCTGGCGGGCTCGCTGGTGGCGGGCACGGCGAACGCGTGGCTGGCCGACGTCGTGTTCGGCGCGCTGCCGGGCAGCTTCGGCCCGCTGGTGGCGGTCTCGGCGGGCATCGCGCTCGCGGTCGGCCTGGTGGTCGCCGGGCTGGTCAAGGTCATCGGCACGCCGGGCGTCGGGGTGGCGGCGCTGCTGTTCGTCCCCATCGGGCTGCCGGCGAGCGGCGGGCCGCTCGGCGCCCGCTACATCCCCGAGTGGTACGCCGCCGTCGGCCGCGTCCTGCCCGTCGGCCCGGCCGCCGAGGCGGTGCGCAACACGGTGTTCTTCGGCGGGGCCGCCCTGTGGACGCCGATCGGGGTGCTGGCCCTGTGGTCGCTGCTCGGCCTGGTCCTGCTCGCCCTGCCGGGACGCCGGGCGCAGGCGGCTCCCGCCGTCCCGCGCACGCCGGTGACGGCCTGATCTTCTCCGCCTCGGAGCTGACCTCCGGTCGCCCAGCAGGCGGACGACGGGTGGCGGCGGCGGCACGTACCGTCGCCGGCATGTTCAGGAATCAGGTGACCTTCCGCCGCGTCGCGGCGGGCACGCTGCTCATCGTGGCCCCGCTCCTCCAGACCGTGGCCGTCGTCCTCGACCCCGGCACGTGGGGCGACTCCCGGGAGGCGGTCAGCTACGGCGACAACCCCGCCCTCGCCCAGGCCGAGTCCGCGCTCTACCACTGGAGCTGGCTGCTCATGGCCCTGGCGGCCCTCGGCCTGGTGCACCTCACCAGGCGCCGGGTCACGGTGCTCGGGCACATCGCGGGCGCGGCCACGGTCGTCGGCTACATCTCGATGTCCGCCCTGCTGATGATGGACCCCGTCGAGTGGTGGCTGGGCCGCCACAACCCGCCGGACCAGGCGCAGAAGATCCTCGACGAGATGCTGAACCTGCCCGGCGTGATCTTCGGCTTCCAGATCCCGTGGATGTTCTTCGGGCTGCTCGGCCTGCCGCTGCTGGTGGCCGCCGTGTGGCGGACCGGGTTCGTCGGCTGGTGGGTGCCGCTGCTCGTCCTCGTCGGGTACGTCGTCTCCTTCCCCATCGAGTACGGCCCCCTGACCGTGCTGTTCTGGGCCCTGCCCGTCGTCGGCCTCGGCTGGACCGGCCTGAAGGTGCTGCGCATGGGCGACGAGGCCTGGGCGTCCTACTACCCTTCGCCCGCCCTCGACCGGACGGCGGTCCCGGCCCAGTCGGCCTAGATCGACTAGGCCGGGATCCAGTTCAGGGTGACCGCCAGGATGACGAAGAAGCCCAGGAGGATGCGGTAGATCACGAACGCGGTGAAGCGGTGGGTGCTGATGTACTTCAGGAACCACGCCACCGCCGCGTAGCCGACGGCGAACGAGATCAGCGTCGCCAGGATGGTGGGCCCCCAGGCGGGGGCCTGGTGCTCGCCGATGTCCTTGAGCTCGAACGCTCCTGAGGCCAGCACGGCGGGGACGGCCAGCAGGAACGAGTATTTGGCGGCGTCCTCGCGGCGGTAGTCGAGCAGCAGGCCCGCCGTGATCGTGCCGCCCGAGCGGGAGACGCCCGGGATGAGGGCCAGCGCCTGCGCGAAGCCGTAGACGACGGCGTGGGTGAAGCTGAGGTGCTTCTCCAGGGTGAGCTTGTTGCGCGCGGTGCGGTCGGCGAACCACAGGATGCAGCCGAAGACGATCAGCGTCGTGCCGACCACGCGCAGGTCGCGGAAGACGGTCTCGATCTGGTCCTTGAACGCCAGGCCGAGCACGCCGATCGGGAGCGTGCCGACGATGACGTACCAGCCCATGCGCGCGGCCCAGTGGCCGCGCAGCTCTCTGTCCCACAGGGAGCGGACCCAGGTGGAGACGATCTCCCACAGCTCCTTGCGGAAGTAGATGAGCACCGCGGCCTCGGTGCCGAGCTGGATGACCGCCGTGAAGGCCGCCCCCGGGTCCTGCCAGCCGAAGAAGGCCGAGACCACACGGATGTGGGCGCTGGAGGAGATCGGCAGGAACTCCGTGAGCCCCTGGACGAGCCCCAGCACCACCGCTTCGAGCCAGCCGATCACGACTACACCTTCCGGTTACGGGAGTGACCAGGGTGAGGTTAGCGGAAACGGAGGCCGCGCAGTTGCCCGCCCGGAACGTTGAGCAGGGTCGGCCGGAGCCGGCCCGCCCTCAGCGTCCGGCCCACGCCGCGGCGTTGGCCCCGGCGTAGTCGGCGAAGTCGCGGGCGGGACGCCCCAGCGCCTCCCGGACGCCGTCCGTCAGGTGGGCGTTGCGGCCGTCGAGCACCTCGGTGAACAGCCCGGTCAGGCCCTCGGCCTCCTCCTTCGGCACGCCCGCCGCCACCGCCCCGGCCACGTACTCCTCCGGCGTGACCTGGATCGAGATGATCGTGCGGCCCGTGGCCCGCGACAGCTCGGCCGCCGCGTCGGCGAACGTCAGCAGCCTCGGGCCGGTCAGCTCGTACAGGCGGCCCGCGTGCCCGTCCTGGGTGAGGGCGGCCACGGCCACGTCGGCGATGTCGTCGGCGTCCACGAACGGCTCGGCCACGTCGGCCACCGGGATCGCCAGCACGCCGTCGAGGACCTGGTCGAAGAGGAAGCCCTCGCTGAAGTTCTGCATGAACCAGCCGCAGCGCACGATCGTCCAGTCCAGGCCGGAGTCCCGCACGGTCTGCTCGCTCGCCTCGGCGCCCGGCTCGCCCCGGCCCGACAGCAGCACCAGCCGCCGCACTCCGGCCTCCGCGGCGAGCCGGGTGAGCTCCCGGACGTCCTCGTACGCGCCGGGCAGGGCCAGGTCGGGGTAGTAGGCGACGTACACGGCCTCGACGCCGTCGAGCGCGGCGGCCCAGGTGGAGCGGTCGGCCCAGTCGAAGGACGGGGTGGCCGAGCGGGAGCCGATCCGCACGGGAAGGCCGAGAGAGGTGAGCCGGTCAGCGATGCGGCGGCCGGTCTTGCCGGTTCCGCCCAGAACCAAAATCGTCATGCATCTAGTAAGCCGTCATACCCATAAGACTCTCCATGGTTGAGAAGCGCGTTGCCATATGCGATCGTCTAGCCCATGGATCAGCTCGCGGCATTGCTCGACGGACCGAGAGCGCGGAGCGCCTTCCTGCTCCGGTCGGTCCTCGACCCGCCGTGGTCGATGCGCATCCAGGACGAGGCCCCGCTCACGCTCGTGGCGCTGGTGTCGGGCGAGGCGTGGGTGCTGCCGGACAAGGGCAGGCCTACCCGCCTCGACCCCGGGCAGGTGGCCATCCTGCGGGGGCCCGAGCCGTACGTGGTGGCCGACGACCCCGGCACCGCGCCGCAGATCGTCATCCACCCCGGCCAGCGCTGCGCCACCGTCGACGGGGAGTCGCTGTACCAGTCGATGGACCTCGGCGTGCGCACCTGGGGCAACGACGCCGAGGGCGGCACCGTGCTGATCACCGGCACGTACACGATGGAGGGCGAGGTCAGCAGGCGGCTGCTCGACGCGCTGCCCCAGCTGCTCGTGCAGCCCGGCGGGCCGATCATCGCGCTGCTCGGCGCCGAGATCGTCAAGGACGACCCGGGCCAGTCGGCGGTGCTCGACCGGCTGCTCGACCTGCTGCTGATCGCGGTGCTGCGGTCGTGGTTCGCCACGCACGAGGCGCCCGCCTGGTACCGCGCGATGGGCGACCCGATCGTGGGCAGGGCCATGCGGATGTTGCACAACAACCCCGCCCACCCCTGGACGGTCGCCGCGCTCGCCGCCGAGGTGGGGGTCTCCAGGGCGGCGCTGGCCAGGCGGTTCACCGACCTGGTGGGGGAGCCGCCGATGTCCTTCCTCACCGACTGGCGTCTGGCGCTGGCCGCCGACCTGCTGCGCGAGCCCGACGCCACGATCGGCTCGGTGGCCAGGAAGGTCGGTTACGGCAGCCCGTTCGCGCTCAGCGCGGCCTTCAAGCGCGTACGCGGCGTCAGCCCCCAGGAGCATCGCACCGGAGCGGTGAGATGAAGCCCCTGCTGCTGCTCGACGTCGACGGCGTGCTCAACCCGATGGGCCGCCCCACGCCCGACTTCCGGCGCTACCGCTGCACGATCGGCACCGACGTCTACACCGTGCACCTCAACCCCCGCCACGGCCGCAGGCTCCTCGACCTGGCCCTGACCACGGGCGCCGAGCTGGTCTGGGCCACCACCTGGGAGCACCACGCCAACGAGTGGATCGCCCCCAGGATCGGCCTGCCCGCGCTCCCGGTCATCACCATGAACCCCGACCAGCCCCGGACCGAGCACGGCGAGATGTTCAAGACGCCGTACGTCGCCGCGTACGCCGGGCGGCGGCCGTTCGTGTGGTTCGACGACCAGGTGTGGGCCCAGGATGAGGAGTACCTCAGGGTGCATCAGGGTCTGGAGAATTTCCTCCTGATCCACGTCGACCCCAGACATGGACTGACCAGGGAACATCTGGGAATGGCACATGAGTGGCTGACCCTTACAGGGTTTTCTCAGGGTCCCTAGCGGGATATCGGCGGCACTGCTGTCCGTTTCACCGGTAGGTCATCACGACACGGAGGAACAGCATGTACCGCTCAAGGGAGCACAGGATTCTGGCCGGCGTCTGCGGCGGGCTCGCCGACAAGATGGGCCTGCCCCCCACCCTCGTCCGGATCCTCTGGCTGCTGCTGTCGCTCATCCCCGGGCCGCTGTGGGTGGTCTACGTCGCCATGTGGATCCTCATCCCGGAGGAGCCGAGGGGCTACTCCGCCCACTGACGCCTCGGCCGGGCCGCCGAACCACCGCGTGAGCGCCGCCTCGGCGGGCTCCGCGCAGGGTTCGGCCCAGGCCACGTAACCGTCGGGGCGCACCAGCAGTCCGCGGTCACCGCGAACGACGTCCACCCGATCGGCCCAGCGCGCCCCGGCGGCGAGCAGGGCCGGGTCGGAGGTGACGAGCAGCCCGCGCCCGTCGTCCAGCCGCAGTCCCTCGGGCATGAAGGCGCCGACGAGCGGGTTCGGGCCCGGCGCGTACCGGACCGACACCGCGCTCACGTCCTCGGCCAGCTTCCTGTTGGCCTCCGGCACGGTCATGAGCTGGGCGAACAGGTCGCGCAGCCGGGTCGTCCCGGCGTCCGGCGCGGCCAGCTCGACCTGCTGGAGCGTGTTCGCCAGCACGTCGGCGGCGACCGGGTGGCGTTCGGCGTGATAGCTGTCGAGCAGCCCGGCGGGGGCCGTCCCGCGCACCGCCAGGGCCAGTTTCCAGCCCAGGTTGACGGCGTCCTGGAGGCCGGTGTTCATCCCCTGGCCGCCGAACGGCATGTGCACGTGGGCCGCGTCCCCGGCCAGGAACACCCGGCCGGCCCGGTAGCGCTCGGCCTGCCTGGCCGCGTCGGAGAAGCGGGACAACCAGGTCGCGCCGGTGATCTCGGGTGCGGCGTCCCCGAGGTGCCGGCGTACGCCTGCCGCGAACTCCTCGATCGTCACGGGCGCGTCCCTGTCCTCGTGCACCCGGCCGTAGTCGACGGTCAGCATCCTGGTCGAGCCGTCGGGCCGGACGAACGGCCACTGGAACAGGCCGTGGCCGGTGCGGAGCCAGCCGGTCGGCGTGCCGCCGACGACCGTGACGTCCCCGACGTAGGCGGCCACGGTGGCGGGGGTGCCGGGGAAGGCGATCCCGGCCAGCTTGCGCACCGCGCTCCGGCCGCCGTCGCAGCCGACGAGCCAGCTCGCCCGGTACGTCGTGCCGTCGCCGGTCTCGGCCGTCACGCCCGACCCGTCCTGCGCCAGCCCGGTCACCGCCCGGCCCCGGACGATCTCCGCGCCCAGCTCCAGCGCCCGCGCCTCCAGGATCTCCTCCACCCGCGACTGTGGGACCAGCAGCCCGTACGGGTGCGGGGTCCGTGTGGCCGTGAGGTCGAGCACCCGCATGCCGGCGAAGTGTTGTAACGCCAGCTGGGGCGCGTCTTCGAGCCGGTCGAGCAGCCCGCGCATGGCGAAGGTGTCGACCGAGCGGGGGTGCAGGTTGAGCGCCCTGGACAGCCCGGTGGGCGCGGCGAGCCGTTCGAGCACGAGCGTGCGCACACCGTGCAGGCGCAGCTCGCAGGCCAGCATCAGCCCGGCCGGGCCGGCCCCGGCGATGACGACGTCCATCCACGTCTCCTTATCAACGATAAATGCTTATCACTGATAAAGCCTTATCTTTGATAAGTTGTCAAGCGTGGAACGGCGGACGGCGGTACGCGCGGCCCTGCGGCTGCTCAACGAGGTGGGCATCGACGGGCTGACCACCCGCAGGCTGGCCGAGGAGCTGGGCGTGAAGCAGCCGGCCCTCTACTGGCACTTCAAGAACAAGCAGGAGCTGCTCGACGAGATGGCCGAGGAGATGCTCGCCGACACCCTGGAGCGTCTCGACGTGCCGGAGCCGGGCCAGGAATGGGACAACTGGCTCATGTCCCGCGGGCGGGTGATCCGCCGCACGCTGCTGTCGTACCGGGACGGCGCGCTCGTGCACGCGGGCTCCCGGCCCACTCCGCGCCGGCTGGCGGAGGTCCCGGAGCTCATCAGGCCGCTGACCGAGGCGGGTTTCACCGGGGAGCAGGCGATCAGGGCCCTGATCTCGGTCGGCAGGTTCGCGCTCGGCTCGGCGATCGACGAGCGCGGCGCCGCCGTGCCGCTCGACGCGCGGCCGGAGGAGGACCCCGACGGCGACTTCGAGTTCGGGCTGCGTGCGCTGGTGTCCGGGATGCGTCTTATCCTCGAAGGATGAGGGCAAGGCCGCTGACACTCGTCCAGGACGATCTCGTCGACTACGACACGGCGATGGAGCGCATGACCGACCTCGTCGGGCAGCGCCAGCAGGACGAACGGCCGGACACGCTCTGGCTGCTCAGCCACCCGCCGGTCTACACCGTCGGCCGGCGCACGCCCGCCGAACACCTGCCCGACCCCTCGCGCGGCATCCCCGTGCTGGAGACCGGGCGCGGCGGGCAGCTCACCTACCACGGCCCCGGCCAGCTCGTCGGCTATCTCATCGTCAAGCTCGGCGACGACCAGGGCATCGTCGACTACGTGCGCGAGGTGGAGCTGCGCCTGGTGGAGGCGCTGGGCAAGCTCGGCCTGGCCGCCGAGCGGCGCGACACCCCGCCGGGCTCGGAGCTGCTGACCGGCGTCTGGACGTCCGCGACCGGCCGCAAGATCATCTCGATCGGCATGCGCCAGAGCAGGGGCGTCACCAGCCACGGGTTCGCGCTCAACGTCGACGGCGACCTCACGCCCTGGAACTGGGCGGTGGCCTGCGGCATGCCCGACGTGGACATGACCTCGCTCAAGCGCGAGCTGGGCGACATCACCATGCACGACGTGCGGGCCGCCGTGGCGGCCGCCTTCGAGGCGTCCTGACCCGTCAGCGGGGGGTGGTCAGCCCGGCCACGACCATGTGCTTGAGCAGGCCGTAGCTCTCGTCGAGCAGCTCCGGCAGGCCGAACGCGCCCGACGCCTCCAGCACCGCGAACCCGTGCGCCGCCGCGCGCAGGCAGCGGGCCGCGTGGATCGCGTCGGAGCCGGCCAGCCCGTAGCCGCGCAGCGCCGCGAGCATGATGTCCACCAGGCGCTCGCCCGACGCCCGCATGGCCGGGTGCGGCTGCTGGATGACCATCGCGTAGCGGTGCGGATGGCGGGTGACGTAGGCGCGCCAGGCGTCCATGAGCGCGCCGACGGCCTCGTCGCGGGAACGGCCCAGCACCGCCTGGCCCAGCTCGCCGGCGATCTCGTCGGCGATCCGCACCGACAGCAGCTCGCGCAGCTCGGCCAGGTTGCGCACGTGCTTGTACAGCGACGGCGTCGCGACCCCGGCGCGAGCCGCCAGCGCCGAGAGCGTCAGAGCCTCGGGGCCGCTCTCGTCCACGATGCACACCGCCAGGTCGACCACCGCGTCCGGGGACAGCGCCGCCCTAGGCATGGACGCGCCCCTTGACGAACGACAGCACCTCGGCGGCCACCTGAGCCGGGAACTGGGTGTGCGGGTAGTGGCCCGCGCCCTCGATCATGGCGACCCGGCCGCGCCCGGCGGGCATGGCGGCCACGACGCCCTCCGCCTCGGCGCGCGGGTCGGCCCAGTCGGGGTCGAGCGTGCCCATCACGACCAGCACGTCACGCGTCAGGTCGGGAAGCCTGTCGCCGGCGTCGGTGGGGGCGGACTGGCCCATCTTGGAGACCACGGCCATCCGGCCGGGCCGGCGCAGGTCGGCTTCGAGCGCCGCGATGTGCTCCGCGTGGTCGGCGGGCTTGGCGCCGGGCATGGCGTGGTCGAGGTACTTCTTCCACATCCCGATGTTGCGCAGGATCGCCGCGCCGAGCAGCAGCAGGGCGCCCTTGCGATGGTGGGCGTTGCGCAGCAGGCCACCGCCGTCGATCTTCTGCGCCCGGGTGAACGGGCCGATCTCCACCACGGCGCTGACCAGCTCGGGCGCCTGCGCGGCGGCGATCGTGACGGCCCCGCCCGCGAACGAGTGGCCCACCAGGACCGCCGGGCCGCCCAGGTGGCGGACCAGCGCGAGGAGGTCGTCCGCGACGTCGGCGCGGGTGTAGGAGGGCCAGTCGAGGCTGGACTCGCCATGGCCGCGCAGATCGGTGGTCGCCACCCGGAAGCCCGCCGCCACCAGCTCGGGCACCAGGAACCTGAACGACTGCCGCCCGACGCCCATGCCGTGCGCCAGCACCATCAGAGGCCCTTCGCCGGTCACGTCGTAAGCGAGCTGCCCGCCCTCGACCGTCAGGAACTCCGTCATGTCCAACCCCTCTCGGCTAATTCTTATAGCCGCAAAGCTAAAGCCTTTAGCCGATAGGTGTCAAGCGTCAAAAAGGCGGGCACGGCTGGATCAGCCGTGCCCGCCGAGGGGGAGTTCAGGAGATCGGGACCTCGTCGATCGTGCGGCGCGGGCCGGTGAACCAGTGCCTGGCCGACAGGCTCCACCACAACCAGATGCCGATCAGCACGATCCCGACCGCGATCGGCGCGTAGTTGACCGACGTCCAGGCGAAGTCCTTGTTGCCCGGCACGCCGGCCGGGGAGAACGGCATGATGAAGTAGATCGACACGATGACGATCTCGACGCAGGCGATCCAGCCCAGCACCCGGTACTTGCGGCCCAGCGTCCACGGTCCGGGCCTGAAGGCGTCGCCCATGCGCAGGCGCAGCCAGATCGGGATGAGGAACGCCAGGTAGAGGCCGATGACCGCGATCGACACGACGGCGTAGAAGGCGACCGGGGTCGTCGAGCCGGCCGGGGCGTACAGGGCGGGGAGGGTGATCAGGGCGGCGATGAGGCAGCCGGCGAGGATCGCGTTGACCGGGGTGCGGTTGCGGTCCACCTTCGACCACAGCCGCCAGCCGGGCACCGCGCCGTCGCGCGAGAACGCGTACGTCATGCGCGACATCGAGGTCACGCAGCTCATCCCGCAGAAGAACTGGCCGATCGTGGAGATCGCGAAGATCGCGGTGGCCAGCGGGGAGGAGAGCGCGGTCTCGAAGATGGCGCCGACGAAGCCGGACTGCTTGTTGATCTCGTCCACGTTCGTCGCGGCGAACAGGAAGGCCAGCAGCAGGACCCAGCCGCCGATCGCCGAGTAGAAGATCGACTGCCACAGGCCGCGGGCGGCCGTCCTGGCGGCGCCCTGCGTCTCCTCCGACACGTGGGCACAGGCGTCGAAGCCGGTGATCGTGTACTGGGTGAGCAGGAAGCCGAGCGGGAGCACGTACAGCCAGAAGGGCAGGCCGCCGTCGCCGTCGCCGAATCCGGAGTTGTTGATCGTGCCGCCGAACACGAAGCCGAGCGACTGGTGCTCGGACGGCGCGAAGACCAGGATCGCGACGATGACGACCGCGCCCGCGACGTGCCACCACACGCTGATGTTCTGCAGCAGCGAGATGAGCCGGTGGCTGAAGATGTTGATGAGCGCGTGCAGGATGAGGATGATCACGAACAGCAGGAACGCCTGGGGGAGCGTGCCCTCCCACGCGCCGCCGGTCAGGCGGCTGATCGTGATGTTGAGGAACGTGGCGCAGCCGTAGTCGACCGACGCGGTGACCGCGATGAGGCCGATCAGGTTGAGCCAGCCGGTGAACCAGCCGTGGATCGGCTTGCCCATGGTGGCGGCCCACCAGTAGATGCCGCCCGCCGTCGGGAACGCCGAGACCAGCTCCGACATGCAGAAACCGATGATGAGGATGAACACGGAGATCAGCGGCCAGCCCCACGAGATGGCGATGGGGCCGCCGTTGTTCCACGCCTGCCCGAAGGTCGTGAAGCAGCCGGCGAGGATCGAGATGATGGAGAAGGAGATCGCGAAGTTGGAGAAGCCGCTCCAGGTCCGGGCCAGCTCCTGCTTGTAGCCGAGCTCGGCGAGTCGCCTGGAATCCTCTTCGAGTGACATGAGGTCTCCCTGGGGGGCGCGGAGGACGCTCTGTTTGGTCTAGGTCTAGACCATTTCTCCCCGAGGGACAAGGCGTGACAGATGAGTTTCGATGTGGTCAGGAAAGAACGTGGCCCGCCGGGACGACGTCCAGCACGACCTTGCCGGTGACCGTGCGGTCGAGCTGGGCCGCGGCGGCCTCCTCCAGGCGTTCCCACGGCAGGCGCCGGCCGATCTCGACGGACAGGTCGCCCGCCGCCACGAGGCCGAGCAGGAAGGCCAGGTCGGGGCCGGGGGAGTCGACGTCGCCGAACGAGTTCATCGAACGCGCGGGGCCGAGGGAGAAGGTCGAGCCGGGCGGGAAGACGGCCGGCTGCCCGGAGGCCCAGCCGATGCTCTGGAGGTTGCCGCCCGGTGCGAGCAGGCCCCACGCCGCCACCAGGGTCGGGCCGCCGACCACCTCGATGACGACGTCCACGGGGGTCACGCCGTCCAGGCCGGTCACGACCTCCACGTCCGTGCCGAGGGCCAGGGCGCGGGCGCGGTCCGGCGTGCTCACCGAGGCGACGACGTGCGCCCCGGCCAGCCCGGCGAGCTGCACCGCCAGCCTCCCCACCGCCCCCGATGCCCCGGTCACGAGCACCCGCGATCCCGACGCCCCGGTCACGAGTCCGCGCGGCCCCGACGGCGGGCTGACGATGAGTCCGTGCGGTTCCGGCGGGACGTCGGTGGGGAGTCCGCGTGGCCCGGGGGAGACGCCGGCGGCGCGTAGTGAGCGGAGGGCGGTCAGGCCGGGCATCGGCAGGGCCGCGGCCGTCGACAAATCCACCCCGTCGGGCACCACGGCGAGCGCGCCGGTGTCGAACGCCGCCCGCTCCGCCCACGCTCCCGCCCCGAACGCCGCCACCCGCGCGCCCTCGGCCGGGCCCGTGCCGTCCGCGGCGGGCCGCAGCACCACCCCGGCGGCGTCGTAGCCGAGCACCGTGCCCTCCGGCAGTCGGCCCATGTGCCGCAGCTCGCTGAAGTTGACCGACGTCCTGTGCACCTCGACGAGCGCCTGCCCGGCTTCCGGAACGGGTTCGGGAACGTCGGCGAGCCGTCCTGCGGCCCCGGGGCCGACCACCAATGCGTGCATGGGAAGTCCTCCTGCAACCATGCGGACCGGCGGTCCGCTTCGTTGCCGGGATACTATGGGGACCGACAGTCCGTTTGCAAGGGAGGGGCGTTGGTGCGATCAGACGCGACCCGCAACAGGGAGGCGATCCTGCGGGCCACCGAAGAGCTCCTGGCCGCCCACGGCGCCGAGCACATCTCGCTCGACCGGGTGGCCGCGGCGGCGGGGGTGGGCAAGGGCACGCTGTTCCGGCGCTTCGGCAGCAGGACCGGCCTGTTCCAGGAGCTGCTGGCCGAGCGGGCCGCCGCCCTGGCCGAGGCCATCGAGTCGCCCGACTCGCCGCTCGGCCCGGGGGCGCCGCCACGGGATCGGCTGCTCGCGTTTCTGGACGAGCTGGCCGGGCTGGCCGAACGCAACCTGGCGCTGTTCGCCGCGCACGAACGGGCCTGCGCGGCCGACAAATACCGCGATCCCACCTACCTGCGCTGGCACGCCCACGTGACGGCGCTGGTCGCGGCGGCGGCGCCGGGGCTCGACGCCGCGTTCGCCGCCCACACCCTCCTGGCCTCCTTCGACGCCGACCTCGCCCGGCACGTGATGGCCGAGGGCGGGGCCGACCGGCTCAGGGCCTCTGTGCGCGGCGTCGCCGAAGCCCTGCTGCGCGGCTGAGGCGGTCTCAGGCGGGCTCGCGCGGCCCGGGCGGGATCGGCGCGGGCTCGCGCGGGCTCGCGTGGTCAGGCCGAGAAGGCGTCCGTCGCGGCCTGGCAGAAGGCTTTGAGGTCGTCCGGTTTGCGGCTGGTGACCAGGGTGTTCGGGCCGTCCGTGCAGACGACGACCTCCTGGTCCTTCCAGGTCGCGCCCGCGTTGCGCAGGTCGGTCTGAAGGCTCGGCCAGGACGTGAGCGTACGCCCGCGGACGACGTCCGCCTCGATGAGCGTCCAGGGGGCGTGGCAGATGGCGGCCACCGGTTTGCCGGCGTCGAAGAAGGCCCGCGCGAACTCCACGGCCGGCGGCGCCGTACGCAGGAAGTCGGGGTTGGCGACACCGCCGGGGAGCAGCAGGGCGTCGAAGTCGCCGGGGTCGGCGTCGTCCACCGTGGCGTCCACGGTGAAGGTGTCGGCCTTGTCCAGATGGTTGAACGCCTGGATCTTCCCCGAGGACGTGGAGACCAGCCGGGGCGTGCCGCCCGCCTGCTTGACCGCCTTCCACGGCTCGGTGAGCTCCACCTGCTCGACCCCTTCCGGAGCGACCAGGAACGCGATGGTCTTGCCGTTCAACATGACGGTCCCCTTCGTGTTTTCCCTTCCCTCTATCCGGGCGATCAGGAAGTATGCGTTCTTACCCCCCGGGGGTATATAGTGGCCGGGAAGCCGGGACAGTGAGGAGTTCGGACATGGTGATCACCGCGTACCAGGTCGAGGGCATGACCTGTGGCCACTGCGTCAGCTCGGTGCGGGCCGAGGTCGGCAAGGTCGACGGGGTCCAGGCCGTCGAGGTCGACCTCGCGGCCAAGGAGATGGTCGTGACCAGCAGCGCCCCGATCGACGCCGCCGTCATCGAGTCGGCCGTGGTCGAGGCCGGCTACGAGCTGGGCGGGGGCCGGGAGCTGCTGCCGCAGGCCGGGTCGTGCTGCGGCTCGGGCGGCTGCCACTGATCCCTCAGGGGGATCGGCGCCGGGAGCTCCACAGGGTGTGCGCGGCGCATGCGGTGGCCGCGCCGACGGCGTACCAGAGCAGGTCGGGCGGGTTGAAGGTGCTGCCCAGCAGTGGCCGCAGGACTGCCGGGATCTCACCGAGCTGGGCGAACTCGATCGCCCAGCTCAGCCCGCCCGACCCCACCGCGGCGACCCAGGGCCGCACGCGCGGCAGGGCCAGGACGACGAGCGCGTAGATCAGCACGGTGTAGAGCGCGTCGCCCGCGTACTTGGGCACGGGCCCGTCCCACAGCAGCCGGACGCCGAGCCCCGCCACCACGGTCACGACGGCAGCGAGGAGAACGGGCAGGCGAGGCACCAGATCACGGTAGCGCCAGGGCTGCTGAAAATTTACACCGCAAAATGAAACGAGAATGAAACAATTCTCCGTGCTGCGTTGACACGCGGTCTCTCTATGGTGTGCCTTCATCTACACAGGAATCCCCCGCCTGAAGGTGAGGCATCATGAGGAAATGGTTCGCACGCCTGGCTGTGCTAGGCGTCGCGATGTTGGTGGCCGGCCAAGGCGCCACGGCGGCCCAAGCCCAGGAACCTGCGGCGGGGAAGAAGGTCCTACGCGTCGGCGCCACCCAGGCGATGGATTCGATGAACCCGTTCCTGGCGGTCCGGCTGGTCTCCACCGCGATCCACCGCACGATGTACGGCTACCTCACGGTCCCCGACTCCAAGACGCTCCAGCCCAGCCCCGACCTGGCCGAGTCGTGGACGACGTCCGACGACGGGCTCACGTGGACGTTCAAGATCCGTAGCACCAAGTGGTCCGACGGCCAGCCGGTCACGGCCGAGGACGCCGCCTGGACGTTCAACAAGATCATGACGGACGAGGCGGCCAAGACGGCCAACGGCCCCGCCGTGGAGAACTTCGAGAGCGTCACCGCCAACGGCCAGGACCTGGTCATCAAGACCAAGGCCCCGCAGGCGTCCATGCTGGAGAACCCGATCCCGATCATGCCCAAGCATGTGTGGGAGAAGGTCACCGACATGGCCAACTACGACGCGGAGACGTACCCGACGGTCGGCAGCGGCCCGTACATCGCGGTCGAGCAGAAGAAGGACCAGTTCGTCAAGCTGGAGGCCAACCCCAACTACTGGCGGGGCAAGCCGAAGGTCGACGAGCTCCAGTTCATCTTCTACGACAACCCGCAGGCCGCCATCGCCGGGCTGAAGAAGGGCGACATCGACCTGCTCGGCCGTATGACGCCGCCGGAGTTCCAGGCCATCGAGAACGACCCGAACATCGAGGCGTGGAACACCCAGGGCCGCCGGGCCGCGTACCTGCAGATCAACCACGGCGCCACCACCACCGACAACAAGCCCATCGGCGACGGCCACCCGGCGCTGAAGGACCCGAAGGTGCGTCAGGCGATCCACTTCGCCATCGACAAGCAGAAGCTGGTCGACGAGGTGCAGGGCGGCCTGGCCAAGCCGGCCGACGGCTCGATCATCCCGCCCATGTTCAAGGACTTCTTCTGGGAGGCCACGGGCGACGAGAAAGTCACCTACGACGTGGCCAAGGCGAACAAGATCCTCGACGACGCCGGTTACAAGAAGGGCGCCGACGGCGTCCGCACGATGCCCGACGGCAAGCGCAAGCTGGAGTTCCGCTTCAGCATCCACACCGACACGCCGATCGAGGACAAGCTCGCCGAGTACCTGACCGGCTTCTTCAAGGAGGTCGGCATCACGCTGACCACCCAGAAGCTCGACTCCAGCAAGTTCACCGAGGAGACCGGCGTCACGGCGCTGTTCGACATCGCGATCAGCGGCTGGTCGGTCAACCCCGACCCCGAGGAGATCCTGGCCACCCACCTGTGCAGCCGTCGGCCGGCGCCGGGCGGCGAGGGCGGCGGCACCGAGTCGTTCTACTGCGACCCGACCTTCGAGAAGCTCTACCAGGAGCAGCTCAAGGAGCTCGACCGGCCCAAGCGCGCCGAGATCATCAAGCAGATGGAGCAGCGGCTCTACACCGACGCCCCCGTGATCGCGATCTACTACCCCAACGACCTTGAGGGTTACCGCAAGGACCGGATCACCAGCATCACCCCGATCCCCGAGGACAAGGGTCTGCTGTACGGCGGCAGCGGCTACTGGCCGTTCTACACGGCCGACGTCAAGGCGTCCGCGGCCGGCGGCTCCGGCGCGGGCGGCGACTCCGGCTCCAACACCGGTCTCATCGTCGGCGTGGTCGGCGGCGTGGTCGTCATCGGTCTGGCGGCCTTCTTCCTGACCAGGCGGCGTAAGAGCGTCGCGGACGAGCGCGAATGACAACACCGCTCGAAGCGGCAGAGCCCGCCGCCGTCCAGGCGGCGGGCCCTGCTGAGGACCGCCCCGCTCGCCGCGGCACGCTGAAGTACGCGTTGTCGAAGGCGGGCGGGGCGCTGTTCAGCATCGCCGCGGTGATCGCCGGGACGTTCTTCGTCTTCCGCCTGCTGCCCGGCGACCCGGTGCGGAACCTGGCGCAGGGCCGCAACATGACCCCGGCGCAGCTCGACATGGAACGTCACAGGCTCGGTCTCGACAAGCCGGTGCTCGACCAGTTCATCGACTTCGTCGGCAAGACGCTCAGGCTCGACCTGGGCACGTCGTACGAGTACAAGCGGCCGGTGCTCGACCTCATCGGCGAGCGCATCGGCCCGACGCTGCTGCTGGCCGGGACCGGCCTGGTCATCGCGGTCAGCCTCGGCCTCTGGCAGGGCACCAGGGCGGGCTGGCAGCGGGGGAGCCGGTTCGACCGCTTCTCCACCGGTCTGTCGCTGGTGCTGTGGTCGGTGCCGACGTTCTGGCTCGGCCTGCTGCTGATGATGGTGCTCGGCGTCGGCATCGGCCCGATCCCCGGCATCCTCCCGTTCCGGGGCATCGAGAGCGTCGACGCGCCCGACGGGTTCGCGTACCTGCTCGACGTGGCCTCGCACATGGTGCTGCCGTGCCTGACCCTCGTGGCGGTGATCTACGCCCAGTACCTCCTGGTCATGCGGTCGTCGCTGCTGGAGGAGGTCAGCCAGGACTACATCACCGTGGCCCGCGCCAAGGGCCTGCGCGACGACGAGGTACGCCGCCGCCACGCGGTGCCCAACGCCCTGCTGCCCACGGTGACGCTGGTCTTCATGCGCATCGGCTTCGTGGTCGGCGGCGCGGTCACCGTGGAGACGATCTACACCTGGCCGGGCCTCGGGCAGCTGTTCTACCGGGCGGTCCGGGTGCCGGACTTCACGCTCATGCAGGGCACGTTCATGCTCATCACCGTGGCCGTCATCCTCATGAACACGCTGGCCGACGTGCTCTACCACGTTCTCGACCCGAGGGTGAGGTCGGCATGACGAGTGTCGCTGCCACGCGCAGGCGGCAGGCGCTGGGCAACTTCTGGACCGACTTCCGCCGGCATCGCGCGGGCGTGATCGGGACGGTCGTCCTGCTGGCCGCCGTCGTGCTCGCGCTGGTCGCCCCGCTGTTCATCGACGAGGGCGTGACCAGCGTCATCGACGCGCCGGGCGAGAAGTTCCAGGCCCCCGGCCTGGACTTCCCCTTCGGCACCGACGAGTCGGGCCGGTCGATCCTGCTGATGATCTGGTGGGGGTCGCGTGCCTCGCTGCTCATCGGCTTCCTGGCCGCGCTGCTCAGCATCGTGATCGGCATGGTCATCGGCATCGCCGCCGGGCACTTCGGCGGCTGGGTCGGCGGCACGCTGATGCGGGTCACCGACTGGTTCCTGGTGCTGCCCTCGCTGGTGACCGCGCTGGTGCTGGCGGCCATCCTCGGCGGCAGCACGTTCACCATCATCATGGCGATCGGCGTCACCACCTGGCCGTCCACGGCCCGGCTGATCAGGGCGCAGACCTTCGCGGTCGAGGCCAGGCCCTACATCGAACGTTCCAAGGCGCTCGGCGGCGGCCACTGGCACATCACCACCCGGCACGTGCTGCCCAACGTGGCGCCGCTGCTGCTGGCCAGCACCACCCTGGAGGTGGCCAGCGCGATCGTCACCGAGTCCACGCTGGCCTTCCTCGGCGCCAGCGCGAACAAGACGTCGTGGGGCACCATGCTGCGCGGCTCCTACGACTACGGCGCGGCCAACGAGGGCGCGTGGTGGTACATCATCCTCCCCGGTCTGGCCATCCTCGTGGTCGTCATGGCGTTCACCCTGGTGGGACGGGCGCTGGAGGCCGTGCTGAACCCAAGGCTCAGGAGGGCGGCATGAGTCTCCTCGAACTGGACGACCTGTCGGTGACCTACCGCATCGCGTCGGGCGAGGTGCCCGCGGTGCGCGGTGTGTCGCTGACCCTCGACTCCGGAGCGGCGCTCGGAGTCGCCGGCGAGTCGGGGTCCGGCAAGTCGACGCTGGCCATGGCGCTGCTCAGGCTCCTGCCCAAGAGCACGCGTGTCGGCGGCCGGATCCTGCTCGACGGCGACGACGTCCTCACCATGAAGTGGGGACGCATGCGGGCCGTGCGCTGGGCCGAGGCCTCGATCGTGTTCCAGGGCGCGCAGCACGGGCTCAACCCCGTGCGCAGGATCGGCGAGCAGATCGCCGAGCCGCTGCTCGTCCACGGCCTGGCCAAGCCGGACGGCGCCCGCAAGCGCGTCGGCGAGCTGCTCGAACAGGTCGGCCTGCCCGCCTGGCGGGCCCGCAGCTACCCGCACGAGCTGTCCGGCGGCCAGCGGCAGCGCGTGATGATCGCGATGGCGCTGGCCTGCTCGCCGCGCCTGATCATCGCCGACGAGCCGACCACCGCGCTCGACGTGATGGTCCAGGCGCAGGTCCTCACGCTGATCAAGGAACTGATCGCCGAGCACGGCATCTCCCTGATCATGATCTCGCACGACCTGTCGGTCCTGGCCGACGTCTGCGACCAGCTCGCGGTCATGTACGCCGGCCGCGTGGTCGAGCACGGCCCCTCCCGCGAGGTGTTCCACGACGCCCGGCACCCCTACAGCCGGGCCTTGGCCGCCGCGTTCCCGACCGTGGGCGACCCGGTCTCGCGGCTGGCCCCCAAGGGGCTCGGCGGCGACCCGCCGGACCCGATGCAGCTCCCGACCGGCTGCGCGTTCCACCCGCGCTGCCCGGTCGCGCTGGAGGAATGCGCGCTTCTCGACGTCGAGCTGTGGCCCGCCGGCCCCCGCCACGCCGCCGCCTGCGTGCACGTACGCTCCAAGGAGGAGGTCGAGGCTTCATGACCGAGACGCAGACCGCCGCCGAGACCGTCTCGACGGGCAAGGGCGCGCTGCTGGAGGCCCGTGACCTGCACGTCGCGTTCTCCTCAAGGGGCCGCAGCGCCCGCGCCGTCGACGGCGTCAACCTGGCGATCGGCCAGGGCGAGATCGTGGCCCTGGTCGGCGAGTCGGGCTGCGGCAAGACCACCCTGGCCCGCACGCTGCTCGGCCTCGAACGCCCCACGTCCGGCGAGGTCCGCTTCGACGGCTCCCCGCTGAACTACGGCTCCAAGGCGCTCAAGGCCTACCGCCGCCAGGTCCAGCTCGTCCTCCAGGACCCGATGGGCTCGCTCAACCCCCGCCAGACCGTCTACGAGGCGGTCGCCGAGGGGCCGCGCATCCACGGCCTGCCCGACGAGGAGGAGCTGGTCGCCTCCGCCCTGTCCAGGGCCGGGCTGCGGCCGCCCGAGCGCTTCTTCCTGCGCTATCCGCACGAGCTGTCCGGCGGGCAGCGGCAGCGGGTCGTGATCGCCGGCGCGCTCGCCCTGAACCCCAAGGTGCTGATCGCCGACGAGCCCGTGGCCTCGCTCGACGCCTCCGTACGCGGCGAGATCCTGGCGCTGATGCTCAAGCTCAGGGCCGACCTCGGCCTGTCGGCCCTGGTCGTCACCCACGACCTCGGCCTGGCCTGGAACATCGCCGACCGGGTCGCGGTCATGTACCTCGGACGGATCGTCGAGTCCGGGCCGGTCGAACAGGTGCTGACGGCGCCGCGGCATCCGTACACGCAGGCGCTGATGTCGGTGCTGCCGGAGTCGCCCGAGCGGATCGTGCTGACCGGTGAGCCGCCGGACCCGACCAGGGTGCCGAGTGGCTGCCGGTTCCACCCCCGTTGCCACGTGCTGGCCTCGGGCAGGGCGGCGGAGGCGGGCGTGGACGCGGCCTGCCGATCGGAGGTGCTGAAGATCCTCCCCGCCGTGCCGGACGCCCAGGCCGCCTGCCACTACGCGGCGGTCTCCGGGTAGGTCACCCGCGGAACGCGTCGGCGTGCTCGCGCGCCCACTCGGCGAAGTCACGCGCGTCCCGGCCGGTGACCTCCCGGACGGTCGGGACGACCGTGTAGCCGACCTCCGGCGTGTTGCCGAGCGCGCCGACGAGGAACTCGATGGTCTGCTCGCCCATGCCGTCGGCGCGCCACTTGGCCCGCGCCTCGTCCACGGTGAGCTCGACGAACTCGACGTCCTTGCCGATGGCCTCGCCCAGGACGGCGACCTTCTCCTTGAGGGTGATCGCGCGCGGGCCGGTCAGCACGTACGTCCGGCCGCCGTGCCCGCCCTCGGTCAGGACCTTGGCGGCCACCGCGGCGATGTCGCGCTCGTGCACCAGCGCGCTCAGCCGGTCGCCGAACGGCTCCTTGATGACGCCCTCGGTCTTGATGGTGTGCGCCCACCACTGGAGCGTGTTGGACATGAACTCGACCGGGTGGAGCAGCGTCCACTCCAGGTCGGTGGCGGCGAGCGCCTGCTCCAGCTCGCCGTCCTCGCGCCCGCCGAGCACGGTGACCCGGCGCACGCCCGCCTTGACGGCCAGCTCGGCGAGCCCGGCGCCGTCGGGGAGCGGCGCGTAGTCGTCGCCGGCGAAGTTGATGAAATGCGCCGCGGTGACGCCCTCGAAGGCGGCGGCCAGGGAGGCGGGCTCGGCGAGGTCCCCGCCGACGACCTCGACGCCCTCGGGGAGGGCGGCCTTGGCGGGGTTCCTGGTCAGGGCGCGGACCTGCTGCCCGGCCAGGAGGAGCTCCTCGACGACGAGGCGGCCGACGGTTCCGGTGGCACCGGTGACGAGGATGGTCATGTTGAACCCCACTTCTTTCGGAACGGAACGTTCTGCTCCTACTGTAGCAGAACGGAACACTTCATTCCATGTAGCTCTTGAGCCGGATCGCCGTGGCCGCCCGGTGGATCGCCCCGGCGACGCGCTCGATGACCTTGTCCTTGCCCGGCAGGTGCGGCATCAGCTTGAGCATCCTGAGCTGGAACCACAGCGCCAGGCGTGAGCCGATCACCATGCCCCGCACGTTCGCCGGACCGAGCTCCTGGTTGACCCGGACGAACTCGCGCATCTCCCGCTCGTAGCCCGCCGCGCCGCCACCCCGGGCCAGCTCGCCGGCCAGCACGTACGCCCCCACGATCGCCAGGCTCGTGCCCTGTCCCGAGGCCGGCGAGGCGCAGTACGCGGCGTCCCCGAGCAGCACGACCCGGCCCTTCGACCACTGGTCCATGTGCACCTGGCTGACCGAGTCGAAGTAGAAGTCGTCGGCCTCGCGCACCGCGCCGAGCAGCGCGGGCACCTCCCACTCGACGCCCGTCATGGCCTCGGCCAGCAGGTCCTTCTGGCGGCCGACGTCGCGGTGGTCGTAGGACAGCGGCTGCGACGCCCACATGAACAGGGCCTTGGCGGCGCCGTCCCGGCGGGTGCTGTAGACGTTGGCGGTCCGGCCGGGGGCGGCGTGCACGGCCTCCTCGCGGTCCAGGCCGAGCGTGTTGGGGACGGTGGAGATCGAGACGTAGTAGCCCAGGTCGCGGACGTACTGGTCGTCCGCCCCGAAGGCGATCCTGCGGATGTTGGAGCGCATGCCGTCCGCGCCCACGACCAGGTCGAACCGGCGCGGCTCGGCGTGCTCGAAGGTGACCAGGCCGTCGTCGGCGACGGCGGTGACGGAGTCGCCGAAGAGGTATTCGGCGTCGTCGCGGGTGAGGTCGTACAGGAGCTCGTTGAGGTCGCCGCGCATGATCTCGGCGTCTTCGCCCTCGCGGCCGCCGAACAGGTCGGCGTCCATGGTGGCCACCGGGCTGCCCTTGCCGTCGTAGTGGGTGGCGACGCGCATGCCGGTGGCGCGGGCGGTGACCGCGTCCAGCAGGCCCATGCGCCGGATCACGTCGAGGGCGGCGCCGCGGATGTCGACCTTGTAGCCGCCCGTACGGATGGCGGGGGCGCGCTCGACGACGGTGACGGTGAAGCCGTGGCGGCGCAGCCAGTAGGCCAGCGAGGTGCCGGCGATGCTCGCGCCGGAGATGAGGACGTTCTTCATGCCGTGAACGGTACACATGTCTAAGACGCTTGTCTAGGACGGATTTTTCAGACGTTTGTGCTACGGTCTGGGCATGGGAAACAGGGAAGACCTGATGGCCGGGGCGAAGCGCTGCCTGATCGAGAAGGGCTACTCGCGTACCACCGCGCGCGACATCGCCAACGCGTCGGGCGTGAGCCTCGCGGGCATCGGCTACCACTTCAGGTCCAAGGACGCGCTGATGAACGAGGCGCTGTTCGAGGTGATGAAGGAATGGGGCGACGACCTGGCGCTGACGCTCACCGCCGACGTCAAGGAGGGCGCGTCACCGCTGGAGCGGTTCGCGGCGGCGTGGGACCGGGTGGTGGAGTCGTTCGACCGGCTGCGGCCGCTCTGGATCACCCAGCTTGAGCTGCTCGGGCAGATCGATCACCTGCCCGAGGTGCGGGAGCAGCTCGTCTCGGCGATCACGGACGCGCGCGTGGGGCTCGCCGAGCTGTTCCAGGACGTGCGGGCCGATACCGACCCGGAGCGGGCCCGGCTGGTGGGCTCGCTCTACCAGGCCATGCTGACGGGGTTCCTGGCGCAGTGGCTGCTCGACCCGGACAGCGCGTTGTCGGGGCGCGAGGTGGCCGAGGCGCTGCGCATGGTGGGCGGCGGGTCGTAGGACGGCCCGTGGGGGAAGGTCAGAAGGCGCTTATCGTGGCAGGCGCGCGTTCGGCCCTGCTGAGGGTGCGGATGACCGCCGTCGCGCCGTGCCGGTGCACCGCCAGGCGGGCCAGCAGTTCCACGACGGGCTCGATGATCGCCGGCGGCAGCTCCGGCGTCTCGATGCCCACGCTGGCGGCCAGGTCGTCGGAGTGCACGACCAGCTCCATCACCCTGGTGAGCAGGAAGTCGTCGAGCAGCAGCGACCAGCCCGCCCACGGCAGCCGCACGACCCGGTCCGCCGGCTCGGCGGGCAGCTCGACGAGGAGGCGGTCCAGCAGCGCCTGCGTGTGGTCGACCAGCGTGGCGTGCCCGTCCGCGGCGGCCGCCTGGCCGCCCCGCCGGATGCTGACGTTGCTCTCGTGGTCGAGGCCGGCCTGCACCCACGGCGACCTCGTGTAGTGCTCGATGAGCGGGATCGCCTCCCCGGGCTCCTCGCCGGTGTCGAGCACGTCGACGACCCTGACGATCTGGTGGGCCAGGTGCCCGGCCAGGCCCGCGACGCTGAACTCGGTCAGCGCGCTCGGCTTCTCCCACGCCGCCCGTACGGCCGGGTCGCGCAGCAGCGACATCGCCGACGCCGCGGCCACCAGATAGGACTGCCTGATCTCCCCCATATGCCGCCCTTTCCCCGGTTCAGGTGGTAGCTCGGGGCCAAGACTATCCCTCGCCGATCCGCCGGGGGCCGCCGTCCTGCCCACTGAGACGGGGGTGCGCTCAGGTCCCTTCGTGGCCTTCCGCCAGCACCTTCCCGATGGCGGACCTGACGAAGGCTCTGGTCAGCGTGCCCCTTCTGAAGCGGCTCAGCACGGGACGCGGGGTGTCGTAGCGGCGCGCGCGCACGTCGGCCAGCACGACCTCCGGCGCGCCCATCCCGGCCAGCACGTCGAGGGCCTCCCGCTTGGTGATCAACCGGCCCTCCCGCAGGGTGACCGACGCCCTGGCGACGGTCAGCAGGCCGAGGTCCACCCAGACCTCCCGCAGCCAGCGCCGGCGCCCTCTGGTCTTGTCCAGCCAGAACTCGCGCAGGTCCGTACGGACGAAGTCGGCCAGGACGCCGTCGGAGACGGACGGCAGCAGCTCGGCGGGCGGCGGCCCGTGCAGCACGAGGGGAGCCGTGTGCAGCTCGCGGCGGGTCACCGCCGTCACCGGGCGGCGGAAGATCTGCTCGTGGGCCCACGTCACGTGCTCGACCCCCGGGTCCGCCAGCTCCTCCACCGGCAGGTAGGAACAGTGGAGCAGGTCGGCGAGCGGCAGGTCGAGCCCCCGGTGCAGCGCCTTGATCCGGCGCCACTGCTCCATCGTGACCGGCGTCTCGACGACCGCGATCAGGTCGAGGTCGCTGCGCCCCGGCTGGTAGTCGCCGGCGCCCAGCGAGCCGTGCGCCCACAACGACACCAGGGGCACGACCTCCCCCACGCCGTCACGGAACCGCCGGAGCAGGACGTCTGTGGCCGCATGCATGATGTCCACTATGATCCATTCCCGGCCGTCCCGGAAGATCACCGGGCGAGCCGTCAGGACGTGCTGAACAGAGCGCTCACCGACTCGCCGTCGTGGATCCGGCGCATGGCCTCGGCCAGCGCGGGGGCGATCGACAGCACGGTCAGCTTGTCACTCGGCTTGGGCGGCGGCACGGTGTTCGTGCAGACGATCTCCATGACCTCGGGGAACGCGCTCAGCCGCTCGATCGCCCCGCCCGCGAACAGCCCGTGCGTGCACGCCAGGCGGACGGAGTTGACGCCCTGCTCGCGCAGCCGTCCCAGCAGCTCGATGACCGTGCTGCCCTTGGCGATCTCGTCGTCCAGGATGATCACGTCCTTGCCCGCGACCTCGCCGATGACCGAGCTGATCACCACGCGGTCGTCGGGGAAACGTTGCTTGGCGCCCATCGCGACGCCGGTGCCGAGCAGCCGGGCGAAGTGCGCGGCCTCCTTGGCGTTGCCCAGGTCGGGGGAGACGACGACGGTGTTCGACAGGTCGTAGCGGCGGAAGTGCGCGGCCAGCTCGCGCAGCGCGTGCAGGTGGTCGACGGGCACGCTGAAGAAGCCGTGGACCTGCGGCGAGTGCAGCGTCATGGCCAGCACCCGGTTCGCGCCCGCGGCCACCATCAGGTCGGCGACCAGCCGGCCGCCGATGGAGATGCGTGGCGCGTCCTTCTTGTCCGACCGGGCGTAGGCGTAGTGCGGCAGGACGACGGTCGTCCTGGCCGCGGACGCGCCGCGGGCCGCGTCGATCATGAGCAGCAGCTCGACCAGGTTCTCCTGGGTCGGCGGCACGAGAGGCTGGATGAGGAACACGTCGCGCTCGCGGCAGTTGGCCTGGAGCTGCACCTCAAGCGCGTCGTTGGCGAAGCGGGCGACCTTGACGGGGTGGAGCGGGGTGCCGAGGTGGGAGCAGATCTCCTCGGCCAACTCGGGGTGGGCGCTGCCACTGAAAACCGTGATGTCTCGCACGATTTCCAAAGGATAGCTTCACGGGCTGACGTAGTGGTGGAGCAGGGCGGGTTCGCCCGCGGCGTTGAGCCATCGCGCGCGGGTGCTGCCGACGCGACGCCAGCCCAGCCGCTCGTAGAGCGCGACGGCCGCCCGGCCCTCGTCGGAGACCTCCAGCAGGACGGGCCCGTCGGCGGCCTTCCGCACGGTGTCCAGCAGGAGGGGGGCCAGCCCGCGGCCCCGGGCGGCGGGCGCGACGAAGAGCCGGGTGACCTCCGGGCCCTCGGGGGTGTCGGCCAGGCCGACGTGGCCGAGCACCTGGTCCTCCGTGACCGCCACCCAGGCGCTCAGGAGGCCCTGCGGGGTCAGCCAGCCGTGGGGGTCGGCCGGCCAGTCGACGGGGTAGCGGTCGGCGTTGTGGACCAGTCTCAGGGCCGCGGCGCAGGCGTCCAGATCGGCCGGCGTCCGTAGGCGGACGCTCATGCCGTCGGTCGTCACGCCAGCGCCTCCACCGTGAGTGCGTCGAGGTCGGGGAGGACCTGCCAGGCGAGGGCGAGGGCGTCGTCGTCGGGCGGGTAGCCGGGATGCGGCACGGCGATCACCCGCATGCCGGCCGCGTGCGCCGAACGCAGCCCGTTGCTGGAGTCCTCGACCGCCACGCAGTCCTTCGGGTAGATCTCCAGCCGCCTGGCCGCCTCCAGGTAGCCGTCGGGGGCGGGCTTGCCACGCGCGACCTCCTCGGTGGAGACCGTGGTGACGAAGTACTCGCGCAGCTCGGACGCGTCCAGCACCACGTCGATCAGCCGCCGGGGCGACGAGCTTGCCAGGCCGAGCGTGAACCGTGCGGCCAGCCGGCGAACGGCCTCGCGGGCGCCCGGCAGCAGCGGCACGCCGTCCTGGTAGCGCTCGGCCATCTGGTCGACCACGCCCTCGGCGATCTCGTCGGGCGTCAGGCGCACCCCCAGCTCGTGCAGGTAGGCCGCCCACTCGCCGGTGCTCATGCCCATCAGCCTGGACTGCGTGTCGGGCTGCCAGGTGCCGCCGTGGTCGGCGACGAAGGCGCGCCGCACCTGCTCCCAGACGGGCTCGGAGTCGACGAGCACGCCGTCGAGGTCGAACACGCATGCTTCCATGGCCACCCCCAAGAGATCAGACTGGATCCACCCAATCACACCGCCCGAGCCGCTGCGCCGACGTTTCCTGCCCTTATTGCCCGAGTTTCATGCTATTGGGGCTGGTTATTGAGCTACGAGCGTCCATTCAGGGGCATGCGAGCAGACATGGCAGACCTTCCATTTCATGACACGGGCGACTTCGAGGATGCGGATCGCGGCTTCATCGCGAAGCTGACCCCCGCCGTGGTCAAGTCGAGGAACGGCCAGGTCGTCTGGGACAACGACTCCTATGCCTTCCTCAACGCCGAATGCCCCGAAACGGCTCACCCCAGCCTGTGGCGGCAGAGCCAGCTCTGCGCCAAGCAGGGCCTGTACGAGGTCGCCGACGGCATCTACCAGGTACGCGGCCTGGACCTGTCGAACATGACCCTGGTCGAGGGCGACACCGGCGTCATCGTCATCGACCCGCTGGTCTCCACCGAGTGCGCCGCCATCGCGCTCGCGCTCTACCGCCGCCACCGCGGCGACCGCCCGGTCACGGGGGTCGTCTACACCCACAGTCACGTCGACCACTTCGGCGGCGTACGCGGCGTCACCGACGGGAACGTGCCGATCCTGGCCCCGGCCGGCTTCATGGACCACGCGGTCTCCGAGAACGTCTACGCCGGCCCCGCCATGAACCGCCGCGCCGGCTACATGTTCGGTCTCACCCTGCCCCATGCCCCGGACGGCCAGATCGGCTGCGGCCTCGGCATGACCTCCTCCACCGGCACCACGTCCCTCATCCCGCCCACCCTGGACGTCAGCCGCACCGGCCAGGAGGAGATCGTCGACGGCGTGCGGTTCGTCTTCCAGCTCACTCCCGGCACCGAGGCCCCCGCCGAGATGAACTTCCTGTTCCCCGACCGCGGCGCCCTCTGCCTGGCCGAGAACGCCACCCACAACCTGCACAACATCCTCACGCTGCGCGGCGCCCAGGTGCGCGACGCCCGCATCTGGGCCCGCTACCTGTCGGAGACCCTCACGCTGCTCGCCGACCGGGCCGACGTCGCCTTCGCCTCCCACCATTGGCCCACCTGGGGAAAGGCCAACATCGTCCGGTTCCTCCAGGAACAGCGAGACCTGTACGCCTACCTGCACGACCAGACCCTCCGCCTGCTCAACAAGGGCCTGACCGGCGCCGAGATCGCCGAGCAGATGCGCGTGCCGCCCGCGCTGGAGCAGGTCTGGCACACCCACGGCTACTACGGCTCGGTCAGCCACAACGTCAAGGCCGTCTACCAGCGCTACCTCGGCTGGTACGACGGCAACCCCGCCCACCTCTGGGAGCACCCGCCCAGGGAGAGCGCGATCCGGTACGTCGAGTGCATGGGCGGCGGCGCGGCCGTTGTCGCCTTCGCCCGCAGGTACGTCGAGGAGAACGACCTGCGCTTCGCGGTCCAGCTTCTGAACCACGCCGTCTTCGCCGACGAGGGCAACAAGGCGGCCAGGGACCTGCTGGCCGAGGTCTACACCCGGCTCGGCCAGGGCGCGGAGAACGGGACCTGGCGGAACTCGTACCTGACGGGGGCCATGGAACTGACCGACGGCATCGTGCCCACCCCGGTCACCACCACCGCGCCCGACCTGCTCGCGGCCCTGACCGTGGAACAGATCTTCGACTCGCTCGCCATCCGCGTCGACGGCCCCAAGGCGTGGCACGAGAGCCTGTCGATCGACTGGCACCTGACGGACCTGGGGGAGCTGCACCGCACCACCCTGTCGAACGGCGTGCTCGTCCAGCGGCTGAACCCGCCCGAGGAGCCCGTGGACCTGACGCTCCGCCTGACCCGGGCGCAGCTTCTCGGCCTGCTGGCGGGGAAGGGCGTGGAGGGGGTGGAGCGTGAGGGTGACATCACGGTGCTGCAGCGGCTGGTCGCCGTGCTCGACTCACCGAGCCGCGACTTCGCCATCGTGACCCCATGAGCCATGAGCCCGATCGTGCTCATGACGACGGGCACCATGACGGGCACCACGACGGGCACGGCCGCGAGACCGCGGCCCTGCTTGGTGTGGTGGATGTCACGACGACGGGTCCCGCCCATGCGGCCGTCATGGCACACGGGCGTCCGGACCGGTTGTCAGAGTTTGTACAGCTTGTTGAACGGCGTAGTGATCCTCTCCTGCCGGGATCCGAAGTCGACCAGAACGGCGACATCGTCCTCCACCCCGATGACGACACCGAGGCCGTATCGGTCATGGCTCACCCGGTCGTTCATGTCGAACTGCTCGGCGGGTGGCGCCGGAGGCGGCGGTTTGAAGGGACTTGTGGGCAGGTGACGACGAGAATCGCCGCTGGCTCGCTTCATCTCTTCCAGTATGCGCCCACTGCGTGAATACTTTGTGGCGTTCACACCTGTATGGACTCGACACGTGCGCGTGGCGCGGTCGTCGTGGGCAGGCGTACGAACCGCAGAAAGGCCGGCAGCAGCCACGGACGCCGCCCCCAGACCGCCACTTTGCCCGTGAGCGCGGCCCGCGTCCTGGACATCCGGCCGAACAGTAAAAGGTTCAGTGCCGCCGGGTCGAACCCCACGTGCGCGTCCACCCGCGCCCCCGCCTCCGCCACCGACACCCGCCCGCGGTCGAGCACCAGGGCCGCCGGCGCGGTGTGCGCGGAGTGGAACCCGACGGTGATCCGGCGGGCCGGGGCGGGCGAGCCGGTGTCCATCAGGCGCCCATAGTCGTTCCTGATCATCCCGATGAGGAACAGGTCGAAGAACAGGCCGGCGTCCCGCGCGGGCACCGACCAGGGGGTACGGGTCGCGCGGGCGACGTCCCAGCCGTGCAGCAGCAGCTCGTTCAGCAGGTGGGCCAGCACGCCCGCGACGGGCACCCGCGCGTCGCCCAGCCACGGGACCGGCGTCGCCGGATCGACCTCCACGCCGGCGCTCAGGATCTCCCGGACGTCGGCGCGCAGCCGCTCGGCCAGGACGAGCGGGTCACGCTCGGCGAAATGCCCGAACGCCAGCTCGTTCAACGCGCTGACCGTGTCGACGTTGGCCTGGAGTATCGCCTCCGCCAGCTCCGGGAACGGGGAGGCCACGTCGCCGCGCACCACGGAGGTGTAGAGCGAGGCGATCGCGGTGACGTGGGCCGCGGTCTCGGCGACCGTCCACTCCCTCGTCGCCATGGCCTGGGGATCGACGATGGAGATCAGCTTCGCGAACCGGTCGGCGGTCGTCTTGAGCGAGCCGCGTACCGACGCCCATTTGCCGTACGTGATGAGCTCGTCCATGTTCTCTCCAGGGGTCCACGATCACGCTAACCCGTGCCGGGCCGGGAGCCTTCTCCAGGAATGCCTTGCCGGAGCCTGTCGTCCGCACCCGTCGAAAAGCAGTGGCGTCACGTCGCGTGCCGGCAGTTCACTTTGATCACTTGTCCTGCTCGGAGGGAGCTCCATGATCGTGATCTCGGCCGCATCGGGCGCGCTCGGCCGGCTGGTCGTCGACCGGCTGCGTACCAGGGCGGACGTCGTCGCCGCCGTCCGCGACCCCGCCCGCGCGCCCGAGGGCGTACCGGCGCGGCGCGGGGACTACGACGACCCGGCGGGCCTGCGTACGGCGTTCGAGGGGGCCGACCGGCTGCTGCTGATCTCCTCGCCGGAGCTCGACCCCGGACGCAGGATCGGCCACCACCTGGCCGCCCTCGCCGCCGCCGTGGACGTGGGCGTCGGCGCCGTCGTCTACACCAGCTTCCTGGACGCCGACACCGTCGCCACCGGCATGACCGAGGCACACCACGCCACCGAGCAGGCCCTCCTGCGCAGCGGCCTGCCGTACACGATCCTGCGCCACCCGTTCTACGGCGACGCGTTCGTCCCCAGGGTCTCGGACGGCGAGCTGACGGGCAGCGCCGGAGGGCGCGGACTGAACACCGCGTTCCGGTCCGACCTGGCCGAGGCGGCGGCCAACGTGCTGACCGGCGAAGGCCACGAGGGCCGCGCCTACGACTTCACCGGACCGCTGTGGACCCATCCGGAGATCGCCGAGGCGCTGGGCGTGCCCTACCGCGAGGTCCCCGACACCGCCCCCGGCCCGATGGCCTGGCTGAACGCCCAGATCCGCGCCGGCTCCCTGGAACGACAGACCCCCGACCTGGAGCACATCCTCGGCCACCCGGCCCGCACAATGCTCTCCCACCTCCAGGACACACCCTGACGAGCGTCCCTACTTCCGGCGGAGTTCTGACAGCCCGCTGTTTCAAGCGTTGATCATCATGGGGCCGGCAGGTAACGTCAACCCTCGGTGGCGATCGTATGTTCGAAAAGTCGCCCCCTAAGTAGTGGAGAGGGCAAGATGAAGACAACACTGGGCGTGTTAGCCGTCGGCCTCCTGACCTCCGGCCTCATGGCCGCGCCGGTTGCCGCGTCGGCCAGCACGGACTTCTATCTCCTGGCCACCACACAGACGTCCGCCGTCGAAGTGGCGGAGTTCTGGCTGGGCGACAGCGGCGCCAACCTGACGAACGCCACCCCCTACAGTGTCCAGACCGTCATCGACATGGTCATTCTCGGCGGGCCGCACAGCGCCGACGGCAAAGCCGGCGTCGTCCCGCCGGTACTCCCACCCGACGACGGCGGAGGCACCGGCGACGGGCCCGCCGGCACGGGCAAGGTCTTCTTCGTCGGCGCCGACGGCCAGCCGCACTGGTGCACCGGCACGGCCGTACAGTCGCAGTACCGCAACCTCGTGGCCACCGCCGGGCACTGCGCGTACGACACACAAGGACCCGGCGGCGGCCTCGACAAGTGGGTCTTCATCCCCGGATACTCCGCCGGCACGGCCCCCTCGGGCCTCTACGTCGGAAAGACGGCCTTCACTCACTACGATTTCTCGTCGTACAACGACTACGACCGCGATTACACCTTCGTCACCGTGTACAACGGCGTCGTCCCCTCCCCTTCGGGCGGGCTGGTCGACACCGGAAGGCTGGTCGACAAGGTGGGCGCACAGGGCCTGGCCTGGAACCAGCCACGCGACTCCTCGGTCGACATCTTCGGCTTCCCGGCCGGCGCCCATCCCGACGGCACACACCCGCGAACGGGCGACACGCTCGAAAGCTACAAGGGACGCATGTCCGTCGCACGCGCACCCGCCCTGAAGGCCGAGGAGCTCAACACCGTGGACTCCACGTTCGCGGGTGAAGGCTCCCTCGGCTCCTCCTGGCTGTTGCGCTACGACAAGAGCAGCCGCGCGGGCCTCCTCAACACGATCACCATCAGCGTCGCCGACACCGACCGCAACCTGCGCTACGACAGGAGCTTCTCGCCGTACTTCGACGGCGAACTGGCCTCGGTCTACTCGGACGCCGGAACGCAGTGGAGCGGCTCCATCGTCGTGCCGTAGGAGACCCGGGGCCCGCTTCCGCCCGAGCGGCTCTTGATCGTTCACTTGTAGGGTCGGGCGGCATGAGTGGTGAATGGCGGCAGGACAGGATCGGCAGCGCCTTGGCGGGCGGGAATCCCACGGTGCTCAGGCGGCTGGACGCCGGTTTCGCCGTGATCGGCGACACCCAGTTCCTGCCGGGATACTCGGTTCTCCTGACGGACGAGCCCGGCGTGCAACGACTGTCCGACCTGCCCCGGGCCAGGCGAATGGCGTTCCTGTCGGACATGGAGCTGCTCGGCGAGGCGGTCGAGCGGGCCTGCGGCGCGCTGGACCCGGCGTTCCGGCGGGTGAACCTGGAGATCCTCGGCAACACCGACCCTTTCCTGCACGCTCACGTCTGGCCGCGCTACGCATGGGAACCGGCCCACCTGGTCGGCCGGCCGGTCTGGCTGTATCCGCCCGACAGCTGGACCGACCAGCGGTTCGCCCTCGGCCCGCGACACGACCCGGTGCGTGAGGAGATCGGCCGGCGACTCGGCGCGCTGTACGCGCAACACGGGGCCCGCGCAGGCGGCTGAAGCTGGACCTATTCGGAAGTCCCGCCGTGGAGAAGGGCGGTGCTGAGCAGCTTCAGGAGGTCGGCGGCGAGGGCGGGGCTCACCGCGATCGTCGCCTGGGAGCTCATGGTGTGGGGGCTGCCGTCCAGGTCGACCACCAGGGCTCCGGCCTCGCGGGCGATGACGACGCCCGCCGCGGTGTCCCACGGGTTGTTGCTGAGCATGACGTTGGCGTCGACCTTGCCGTCGGCCACCCAGGCGAGGTCGATCGCGGCTGAGCCGAGCATCCTGACGCGCTGGACGCGAGCGGCCAGTTCCTCGGTGAGGGCGAATCGGGGCCGGTTCCGTTCCGGTGCGTCCTCGCCCACCGCGTAGTCGCCCATGGCGACGATGGCGTCCCGCAGGTTCCGGGCGCCGCTGACCTGGATGGGCGATCCGTCGGCCGTCGCCCCGACGCCTTCGGCGGCCGAGTAGCGGACGTTCAGGAACGGCAGCCCGATGACGCCGAGCACGGGAAGGTCCCCGTCGATCAGGCCCAGGGAGACGCCGCACAGGGGGATGCCGTGGAGGAAGTTCGCCGTGCCGTCCACAGGGTCCAGCACCCACGTCAGGCCCTCGCCCGCCCGGCCGGCGCCCTCCTCCTCGCCGAGGAAGCCCACCTCGGGCGTCTCACGCGACAGGAACTCCCGTACGGCGTGCTCGACGGCGAAGTCGACCTCGGTGGCCATGTCGCGGTCGCCCTTGGCGGTGACGACGCCGGGGGCCCTCGTCGTGATGATCTCGCCGGCGATCGTCGCGGCCCGTTCGGCGAAGGGCAGCAGCGCCCGGACGTCGATGCTCATTCAGCTGTCTCCGCTCTCACGCAGGTGTCCGGACGCCGTCGTCAAGGCAGCTCGCGGCGTACCAGGGCCGTGGCGAACGGCTCCCCGGCGGCCCGTGCGTGTGCCATCCGCGCGCGAGCCTCGCCGAGCGTGCGCGGCCGGTAGCCGGGCCCGCCGCAACAACTCTTGTGGAACCCGACGCCCGCGTGCAGCAACAGCGAGAGCACCCGCCAGGCCGCGGTGTCGCGCCGGCGCGGCGCCGCGAAGGCGGAACCCACATGGATCAGCGACTCGCCGCACCGCGGGCACGACCGGCCCTTGTCGCCAGGAAGCGGATAAGGCTGCTTGTACGAGGCGCGGCACGGCAGGCAGACGAACGACGTCTTCGCATGACCCATGCGCCCAGCGTAGCCCCGCGCCGGGGCCGGCCCGCTATGCGGACTTCACCTGAGACCAGGACCGCCGTGCGTGATGGTCGAATTGCGTACTTCGGGATCAGGGGCTTCGATGAACTCCGTGTTCCGACCGTTCCCCGCGTCCGTAGGCCGACATCGAGCGCTCGTCCTCGTTCTCCTGATCACGTGCCTCGGACCGCTCGCGCTGACGGGCTGCACCGGATCGGACGAGTCGCCGTCGCTGCCGCCCGCCGGTGTCTACGAGCACGACGCGGCGAGTGAGAACTCGCAGGCCGAGCCGGTCCGGGCCAGCGGTACGGCCTGGGCTCTCACCAGGCCGTTGAGGGAGGTCGGCTGGTTCTGCGCACAGGTCCGGGCCAATGCGGACGGGCGTGCCGTGTGGTGCCGGATCGGGCGTCGTAACGAGGAGGGCACGGTCCACCCGCAGACGGCGCACTTCCTGCTCGACCGCAATGACCGGCTTGCCTGGGCGTGGTTCCCGACCACCCAGGCGGACTACGAGGGGAACCCGATCGCCGTCACCGCCGCGCTGGCGCTGACCGCGATCTGGCCCGGCACCGAGGTGCGGGAGGAGATCGACGACTTCGACAGCGATCTCCGCACAGCCATACCGCGACCGGACGACGACTATCCCCGGACAGGGTGGCGGGACACGTACGCGGACTACAGCTACGACCCGCTCGACGGACTCGTCGTCACCTCCCGGGACGCCTCCCTGCGCCGCTGGCCGTTCGGGTCCGAGCACTACGCGACCACGATGAGCTCGGCCGTAGACGATCTTCTGGCCGGTGGTTACGACTGCTTCTATCCCCCTCAGACGAGCTGCAACCGCCCTCAGTCGAACGGGGACTTCCGTGTCAACCTCCGTGGCGACCAGATCGTCATGGCGCGGTTCGGCATCGGCAGCCGGCTGAAGTCCGGGCGGCAACGACACCGCCTCACCGAGGAGTTCCCGCACGGCCTCACCTTCCTGGCCGAGGCGGTCCGCCGTCCGGTCACGGAGCGCATCGAACAGTCCCGGAGGTCCGGTACGGGCTTCGTCGGCATCGTGGCCGGAACCGTCGTGATCATCGACGCGCGAACGAACTTCTTCGGCAGAGGCGATCTGGTGGGGTACTTCGACATCCAGATCGGCGCACCCCTGGCCGCGACCTTGCCCACCTGAACGCGCCCGTCTCCGCTGGCCCGAATCGTATGATCCGTCTCATGCCGATCCCCAGAGCGGTCGCCGTGGTCGTCGACGGCACACGAGTCCTGGTCATCAAGCGGTTCTTCCGGCGCGAACCAGGCGTCACCTGCGGCATCTGCGAGGCCCGCGGCCGTCGGGAGGCGCAGTGTCCAGGGCACCACTACGCGCTTCTTCCAGGGGGCCACGTGGAGGACGGCGAGTCGCCGGAGAGCGCGGCCGTGCGTGAACTCCACGAGGAGACGACCCTCACCGGAGAGATCGACCGGCTGCTCCTCACCGGCCTCCACGCCGACCGGCCCGCCTTCTACTTCCTCATGCGGGACGTCAACGGCGTTCCCTCGCTCTCCGGCGAAGAGGCGCTGGAACACGGGCCGGACAACACCTTCGAGCTCAGATGGGCGAGCGCCGCCGAGTTCGAGCAGCTGAACCTGTACCCCGCCGACGTGCGCGGGCCGCTCACGGAGCTGCTGCACGGCTGACCCCGCGCGCCGAGCCCCTCGGTGTCCGGGACGTCCGATATGACGGTCTCGCCCCTATGGTTCTCCCATGAACGAGTCGCTACGGCTGGCGCCGATCACCCCGGCGAACGTTGAGCTGGCCATCGCTGTGAAGGTCCGGCCCGACCAGGAGCGTTTCGTCTCGCCGGTGGCGAACTCCCTCGCAGAGGCCTACGTGCAGCCACAGGTGGCCTGGCCTCGCCTCATCCTGGACGGTGATCGTCCCGTCGGGTTCCTCATGGCCTTCATCGACATCGACTGGAATGGCAAGGGGGTCGACTTCCGGTCAGGCCTGTGGCGCCTCAACGTGTCCGCCGAGGCGCAGGGACAGGGCGTCGGACGATTCGCCGTCAGAGCCGTGGCCGCAGAGGTCAGGCGTCGCGGTGGCGGCCAGATGTTCGTCACGTGGGAGCCGGGAGAAGGCGGCCCCGAAGACTTCTACCGGAAGCTCGGATTCCAGCTCACCGGCGAGGAGAGCGGCGGCGAGAAGGTCGGCGTGCTGGACCTTCACTGAGTATCCGGAGGGCAGGCTCCTCGTGAAGGGTCGTCTCGTGGCACTCAGGCTGTCCACGAGAAGGCCGGTGGGTCATGAGGACGTCTGACCTGCGGATGTAACCCTTTTGTCGGTTCTCACCAAGCAGGGGCGAATCGATGAAGGGAGCATGACCGGTGCGTCGTAAACAGGCGAAGATCGCCACAGATCCTGTGGCCTTCGAGGCCTTCTACCGGCGGAATGTCGATGCGGTCACCCGATTCCTCGCCCGCCGCGTAGACGACCCGCACACTGTCGCCGACCTGGTGGCCGAGGTGTTCGTGGCAGTGCTCGACTCGGCCCACACCTACCGAGGCGAGCTGGGCTCCGAGATCGCCTGGCTTTACGGCGTGGCACGCAAGACGATCTCCGCCGAGCGGCGGAGGGCGTACAAGCAGTACCAGCTGACGGATCGGGTGAGCGGGCGGCGCACGCTGGCCACCGACGACGTCACCAGGCTTGAGGAGCGCATAGACGCGGAGCGGAACGCCAGGCAGGTGTTCGAGGCCATGGCCGAGTTGCCGCAGGGGGAGCGCGCGGTACTGGAGCTGGTCGTGATCGACCAGCTCACGGTCACGGAGGCAGCGCTCGCCCTCGGTATTCGGCAGAGCGCCGCCAAGGTACGCCTGCACCGCGCTCGCCGGACATTGCGGAACCTGCCCTTCGTCATGAGTGGAGCATCAGGATGACATTCGAGGAGCACCTGCTGATGGAACTGAAGGCCGAGATCGCGGACCGCACCGAGCGACACCGCCGCGTCACCCGACGACTGTACGCAGGAGGCGTGGTGGGCCTCCTCGCCGCGGCGGCCGCGTTCGCCGTCCCCATGCTGACGGGGACGGAGACCTCCGCGTACGCCGTGAGCACGAACGCCGACGGCACAGTGCGAGTGGAGATCAAGGAGTTCAAGGACGCCGACCAGCTGGAGCAGGACCTGGGCGCGGCAGGCGTCACGGCCGACATCACCTACCTCCCGCCCGGCAAGGAGTGCAAGACCGGCAGAGGGAAGACGGTGGGCGCGGTGACGGCCCTGGGGCCGGGCGCCGACGCGGCCGCCCGCATGCGCGACGGCGGCCTCGACATCGATCCCCGGAACATCGGCAAGGACCAGACGCTGGTGCTGGAGTTCGCCGGCAACGACAAGGAAACCAACGAGACGCGTAAGCAGAACACGTTGTGGCGACTGACGGGATCGATGATCAAGGGCCAGGTCGGACCGTGCGTCGCGATCGATGACCCGAGTTGGAAGAGCGGCAACAAGAGCTGACCTGAGTCGGCGTCCACGGGAGCCAGTGGAAACGATCGAAGCCAGGTCGAGGACCACCCCTTGACCTGGCTTCTCGTTCTCGAAGCGAGTGACAGGAACCGAACCCGCGCCGTCAGCCTGGAATCGCGACGATCACGCGGTGACTCTTGCTTCGGCTTTCCCGGTCGTGGTGCGCTTCCGTTGTGAGTCACGAACGCTATCCGGGCCGGCTCTCCTTCCCCCTGCGCTTCCCGAACCGCCGTTTCCGGATCTGGAGCTACGTGCCCACGCACAGCGGGCTCGTTCTACGGACGGAGTTCGAGCCGAATACGCCGCACATCGAGCTGCTGTTCCAGGATGTGCGCCAGATCAACCTGCCCGCGATGATGCCGGACGGGCTCGTGGTGGACATCGAGCGCACGAACGACGACGATCCGGACGGCGTGACCTTCCTCCTTGGAAACGACCGCTTCTCCGGCCACGTGCGCGCCGGATACCTCTTCCTCGACCAGGAAGAACGATCAAAATACAGTTCCTTCTCGCTCTTCCACGGCTACCTGCGAAGTGATTTCGAGCATTGATCGGCCAGGCGTCGCGATGGACCGTGACGGGCCATCGCCAAACCCCGGGCAAGGCCGACGAGGACGCAGGCCGGTACGTAGAAGTCGCAGCCGCAAGCACCGCTTCGCGGCGTGCTGCCGCGTCTGACCTACTCCACCCACCACCAGCCGTCGCCCAGATCTCGTACGGGGAAGCCCATGTCACCGGCGGCGGTCTGGATGATGGTCTTCGGGGTCGGTGGGCCCGGTAGATGGGCGATCCCGCGGCCGCTCTCCGCGCGCCAGTCCTCGAACACCGGCAGGTAAAGGACTTCTCCTTGCTGCCGCACCTGGCCATCCAACGACAGGTACTCCATCCACCATGGCACCGTGAGTGGTCGGCCGTTCTCGTTCTCCGCCACAAGAGCGGCGAACTCGTCCCCGTGCAGCCAGAACTGACTGTCGATGTAGAGGGTCTGCCAGTCGGCCCTGAAGATGACCGCTCCCAGGAACACCGTGATCGTCAGCATGACGAAGGACCGGGCATGCGCCTTGAGCGACAGGCTGGCCATCACCGCAGTGAAGGACCATAGAGCGGCCCACAACCAGGCCGCTGTGGTCACCAGCTTGCTGAACCACCAGATCGTCTGGAACATCGGCAACGACAGGTAGGACGCGACGGTCAGCGCAAGCCATCCAAGTACGGCCATGATGACTGTCCACTTGACCCAGAGGGGCTCCTTCATCACGGGAAGCATGGATGCAGTTTGTGGCTGCCGGCGAGACGCGACCAGATCTACCGACACACCCACACATCATGTGCACGACTTCTCCACACCGTGTTGTCAGCCGAGCCTGGCACCATGCGGCGTCATGGACGTCGACGAGTTCTGGCTTTTCCTTCAGCGGTCCCGGGAAGTGACCAGTGATCCTGATGAGCGCCTGCGGTGGCTCGGCGTCCACCTTGCGCGGAGTCCGCTGTCCCGGATCGTCGACTTCCAGATCCTTCTCAACCAGATACGACGACGATCCGACACCTACGACATGTGGGAAGCGGCCAACCTGATCTTCGGAGGCGACTGCTCCACCGATGGCTTCTGGTACTTCCAGGCATGGCTGATCGGGCTCGGCCGCGACACCTTCGACCTCGTTGTAACCGATCCCGACAATCTCGCCGACGTGCCCGAGGTCCGACGACTGGCAGGGCGCTCCATGCGGGAGTGGACCGGTGAGTGGCCGGAGTGGGAGGCGTTGAGCTACGTGGCCGCCGGAGCCTACGAAGAGGCCACCGGCGAACAGGAGGGCGTCTACGACGCCATGGCAAGGCGGGGCCACAGGGACCAGAGCGATCCCCATCCCACGGGGCTTTCGTGGAGTTCCCGAAATCCGACGGAGGCGGTTCGGAGGTTGCCTCGTCTGAGCCGCATCTTTTCGTTGGGTGCATCGGAGCCCTGATGCTCATCCATAAGAGCGCTCGATCCTGCTGCCACCCCGGGAATTGCAGGGATCTCGGCTTGTCGGGGCGTCGAACTGGGCCTGCCGTGCGTTTCCAGATCCACTGTTCGGGATGTCGACTAGCCGGGGATCCACCAGCAGTAGAGCAGTCGGTCGCTCTCCTTGGCTCTCCGCGCCAGCGCGACGAGCTCTCTGACCAGGTCGAGCGCGTGCTCATCGTCGAGGCCGAAGGGATGTTCATTCAGCCATTTCTGGGCCACTTCGGGGAGCCGGGCGTCATCGACCTCGGCGAGTGTGTCCCGTGCGCTCATCGACAGTTCCTGAATCTCGGGTCCGTCGCGGTAGAGAGAGCCCTCCGGCAGCGCCAGCCATTCGTCCTCGGTCTTTGGCGCCCCTTGGGCGGAGGGTACAAGGTGATGGTCTCGACCAGGTCGTTGGAGTAGGGGACCCCTCTGATGGCGGCCACGAGGTCGCCGAGGCATCCAGTGGGATCGATCCACTTGGTCTCCACGACATCGAACACTGGAGCGTCCGGTAGGGGCTTGGCCGGTGCCCGTAACTGGCTCGGCCGCCAGGTGGCTGGGTTCGGGGATGCGCCCGGAAGGACGGGCAGGCGGCAATTTGGATCGTCGATCACCTCCAGCCGACGACGAAGGCCAGCCCATAAATGGCGATCGCGGGCTGCTTTCGTACGGCGGTATACACCTCCGCTTGCGGCGCACGCGAGCTGGGGACGGAGCTCATACGATCACCTGGTGGGCACAATGCGAAAAGAACAGATACACAGATTCGCGGCAACAGTCTTGGCCGCGACGCTTGCGACAGGCTGCTCGATGCACAGTGTCGCTGATACGAGGATGCCGGCCAAACCCGCCGGGTCACGATTAGCGAGCCCGAGGTCATCCTTAACCGATCTGACCGAGGTGGTGAAGCAACGGATAATTCTGCACCACGTCGGCGAGGAGGATGGCGAATGGCGGACGTCAGTAAAGGTGGGAAACAACTACCAGGTGGCCGTAGACTGCGTCGGAGCTGTCGGGCAGCTGGAGCTCTCGATCGATTCTTCATCATTCCCCCGCAAGTGCTCGACCGGATTCAATGTGGTGAAGGTCGGCGGTTTCCCCAGGCAGGAAGCGATGCCCCGCCAACTGGTGGTGAAGGCGCCGCCGGGAGCCAGGTGGGCTCTGCTGATCGCCGAGCGGTCATGAGACGCTCCGGCCCACTCGCCGACGGCAAGCAGCCCAGCCCTTCGATCGCCCTCAACCCCGTACGGCGACAAGCCACAGCGCGATCGTTCACCCGCGTTGGGACGACGGCGGGAACCTGGGGTCACGGAGACAAACGTGCAGCCCCGACAGGAGAAACGACCTTGTCCCCGTGGCCCTGGTCTGCTCGGCTCGTCCGGGGCGATGGCGGCGGAGGTGATCAGGCTTCCCCCTCCGCCACCCACGGCCCATACAGCGAACCCTGTGATCATCTGGGAGCCGGAGATCCCCGCCGGCGGCGTGGAGGACCCTCTGCCGGAGCTTCCCGCAGTGGAGCCTTCCGCGGATGTAACCGTCACCGAGCTGTTCAAGGCACACCGTCTGGGCCTCGTGCGATTCGCCTTCTTCTGGTGGGAGACCAGGAGACGGCCGAGGACATCGTGCAGAACGCCTTTGCTGCCGTGCATCACCGATGGAGGCGTTTGGCCGATCACGATCAGCTGCTCGGGCACTCCTCCACGAGGGCCGCTGATCTACCAGCACACCGCGATGGAGCGCGACGGGGCCCTCGCAGACGCTCTCGGCAAGCGCGCCGAGGAAGCCCTGAAGCCGGAAAACCCCAGACCGGACGAGCAAGATCCAGACGGATCGGGCACGTGACGGCACGGAGGATCGAACAAAGCCCCCGAAGCGATCCGAGCCAGG
This sequence comes from Nonomuraea sp. NPDC047529, assembly GCF_040642995.1. Taxonomy (NCBI): domain Bacteria; kingdom Bacillati; phylum Actinomycetota; class Actinomycetes; order Streptosporangiales; family Streptosporangiaceae; genus Nonomuraea; species Nonomuraea sp. NPDC047529. The sequence goes on from NZ_JBEYTJ010000035.1 coordinate 117,089, forward strand.
TCCGGCATCAAGCCCTGACCTGGCTTTCGTCGTTGGAGCGGGTCACAGGAATCGAACCTGCGCTGTCAGCTTGGGAATCTTTCATGATCACAGCATCTGACCAGGGAACTCGGACCGGGTCGATGCCGGTCGAGTGACCGCGAGTTCCCGCGGCTCCCAGTTGATCGCCGTCCGAACGGGCACGCCAGCGGGTACGGCCTGGCGGCCCGTACGCACTCTGCCGCTCTGCTCGGGCATCTACCTCACCCACTTACGGGGTTGGACAGCACGTCTGCACGGACAAGAGGATCTCGGTATGGGAACCGACATCCATGGATTCATCGAGTGCCGCACATGGACTCCCGGACTCGATGTCGGCGAGACCGCTTGGTGCGCTGCCATCTCGCTGAAGATGTTGGTTGGCAGAGACTACGAAGCCTTCGATTGCCTCTTCGGGGTTCGCAGCTCAGGTCACTGGCGACCGGTAGCGGCCGATCGCGGGCTCCCCCAGGATGCGTCGGAGACCGCCAAAGCAGGTTTGGCGGAATGGGGGGACGCTGCCTTCGGCGTCACGTGGTTGAACTGGGATGAGATCACCGCGATCGACTGGAATGAACCCGCACTGCATCCGACCAACGTCGCCCAGTATCGGCAGCTTCCCGATCAGAGCCTGGAACTCGTGCACCGCTCGGTATGGAGCCGGAGGTTTGCTCGGGTAAGTGGCGTGGATACGTTGACGGTCGACCCTTATCAAATTGCTGTGCTGTGGGATGAAGGCACCGAGTGGAAGGACAGAGATACCGTCTTCCGCGTCGAGCGTGCCACGCGCCGCTGTGCCGTACCGCCTGACAGCCTCTGGCACGGAGTATGGACAGTCATGCGTACGCTCGCGCACGTTCACGGAGACGATGCTGTCCGCCTGGTGGCCTGGTTCGAGGAGTAGGCGATCCGGCATGCCGGACAGCGTTTTCGTGCTTGGAGCGGGTGACGGGAATCGAATTCGCACTGTCAGCTTGGGAACCATCTACTGATCGTGCTGTGCTGTGCTGAGAAAACGGGGGTGCAGGCCAGAGCGGGTCGAGCAGCCGTGAGTGACCGCGGCTCCCTGTCTGTTCTGGCACGGATCCGGCACGCGATCAAGGTCGTGACCTCTCCTTGTCCCCGAAACCAGGGCCCGTCATTCGGTCGGTGGCCTCGGCCAGTCCACGGTCGGGCACGCCGCTGCTCCGGATGCGAGGCAGTGGTCGAGCTCGCGAGCGTCGAGCCATGCCTGGTGAGCGGCGTAGATCCTGCGCAGTCCGTCGTGCTCCTCGCTTAATGCCAGAAAGTCATCCAGGCATTGCAGCAGCGTCTCGACGGCGCGGACGTCAGTGACCTCTTTTCATCCTCGGGCGACTTCGTAGTTCTGCAGAAGAGCGATGGCCTTGCAGAGGTGCCCGGCTTTGAGTGGGCAGCAGCGGAGCTTCCGCAGGATGCGCCAGGTCTTGAGCTGGGCGTTGGCGCGTTCGCCTGGACCGCGAAGGCGGGCGTGTGATCGGTTGGCCCGCTTCTGAGAGGCGGGCTTATCTCTGCCCTTGTAGGGCGTGATGACCGGACCACCGGCACC
>NZ_JBEYTJ010000036.1:0-116533 GCF_040642995.1 Nonomuraea sp. NPDC047529
CGCATCCAGCCCTGACACCCATGATTGAAGATCATCAGCGGTTAACTCATCAGGCATGACCACAGCCTACAGATCACAAAGCCTGGCTGTAGTACTAGGACTCCGGGACGAAGAACCGCCCGCCTTTGTGGTGGCCCGGCACGAATCCCGGCGTCGCCGCATGTCGTACGGTCACCAGGGAGCATCTGTGCGTCGACCGAGTTGGAGAGAGTGTGAAGATCACCGGAGTAGAGCTGCGCCGGATCGCGATGCCGCTGGTGTCGCCGTTCCGCACGTCGTTCGGCACCGAGACCGCCCGGGACGTCCTGCTGGTCAGGGTGGTGACCCCCGACGCCGAGGGGTGGGGCGAGTGCGTGGCCATGTCCGAGCCGCACTACTCCTCCGAGTACGTCGACGGCGCCGCCGAGGTGATCCGCCGGTTCCTGCTGCCGGCCCTGCCGAAGAACGTGGACGCGTACGGGGTCGGCCACGCCCTCGAACCGGTCAAGGGCCACCGCATGGCCAAGGCGGCGCTGGAGACCGCCGTGCTGGACGCGCAGCTCAGGGCGTCCGGCGAGTCGTTCGGCCACTTCCTGGGCGCGGTCCGCGACCGGGTGCCGTGCGGGGTGTCGGTGGGCATCATGGACTCGATCCCGCAGCTTCTCGACGCCGTGGCCGGCTACGTCGAGGAGGGGTACGTCCGCATCAAGCTGAAGATCGAGCCCGGCTGGGACGTCGAGCCGGTGCGCGCGGTGCGCGAACGCTTCGGCGACGACCTGCTGCTCCAGGTGGACGCCAACGCGGCGTACTCGCTGAGCGACGCCCGCCGGCTGGCCCGGCTCGACGCGTTCGACCTGCTGCTCATCGAACAGCCGCTGGCCAACGACGACCTCGTCCAGCACGCCCGCCTGGCCCGCCAGTTGCAGACGCCGATCTGCCTGGACGAGTCCATCGAGTCGGCCGAGCACGCGGCGGCCGCCATCGCGCTCGGCTCGTGCTCGATCATCAACATCAAGCCGGGCCGGATCGGCGGCTACCTGGAGGCGCGGCGCATCCACGACCTGTGCCGGGCCAACGGCGTGGCGGTGTGGTGCGGCGGCATGCTGGAGACCGGTCTCGGCCGGGCGGCGAACGTGGCGCTGGCGGCGCTGCCGGGGTTCACGCTGCCCGGCGACACCTCGGGGTCGCGCCGGTACTTCGCGACCGACGTGACCGAGCCGTTCGAGCTGGTGGACGGTCATCTTGAGGTGCCGTCGGGGCCGGGGCTCGGCGTCGAGCCGATCCCGTCCGTGCTGGAGGAGGTCACGACGTCCACGGAGTGGATCCCGTCGTAGGCCTGGGCGGAATAATGCGTTGCGCGGGCGTGCTGAGCACCGCACCATGTTCTTCATGTTCCTGCACGCTCGCCGTCTCGCACCCGCCGCGCCGGGTGTGTTCGAGCGTGCCTGCGACGGCCTGGAGCGCTGACCTCTCCTCGTAAGTCCTGATGTGACCCGGCGGGGGGAGGTTGCCGACCCGACACGGGTCACACACGGTCCCAGGTCTTCAGGGAAGGAATCATGGCCAAGCAGGCCTATGTGCGGAACAAGCCGCATCTCAACATCGGCACGATGGGGCACGTCGACCACGGCAAGACCACGCTGACGGCGGCGATCACGAAGGTGCTCGCCGAGCGCGGGCAGGCGACGTACACGCCGTTCGAGCGGATCGACCGGACGCCGGAGGAGGCGTCCAGGGGGATCACGATCAACATCTCGCACGTCGAGTACGAGACCGACACCCGCCATTACGCCCACGTCGACATGCCGGGCCACGCCGACTACGTGAAGAACATGATCACGGGGGCGGCGCAGCTCGACGGCGCGATCCTCGTCGTGTCCGCGCACGACGGCATCATGCCGCAGACCAGGGAGCACGTGCTGCTGGCCCGGCGGGTCGGGGTCGGGCACCTGGTGGTCGCCGTCAACAAGGCCGACGGCGCCGACCCGGAGCTGACGGACCTGGTGGAGCTGGAGCTGGCCGACCTGCTGGCCGAGCAGGGCTACCGCGACGTCCCGATGGTCCGGGTGTCCGGGCTGCGGGCGCTGGAGGGCGACCCGGTCTGGACGGCGTCGGTCGAGGCGCTGCTGCGGGCCGTGGACGAGCACATCCCCGTCCCGGTCCGGTACGTGGACGCGCCGTTCCTGATGCCCGTGGAGAACGTGCTCACGGTCACCGGCCGGGGCACGGTCGTCACCGGGGCCATCGAGCGCGGCACCGTGCGCGTGGGCGACACGGTGGAGGCGGTCGGGTTCGGCGACGGGTTCACGGCGGTGGTGACCGGCGTGGAGACGTTCGGCAAGACGATGGAGCGGGGCGAGGCCGGGGACAACGCGGCCGTCCTGCTGCGCGGGGTGCGCCGCGAGCAGGTGCGCCGGGGCATGGTCCTGGCCGCGCCCGGCAGCCAGAGCGCCCGCACGTCGTTCACCGCCCGGGTGTACCTGCTGACCCCGGAGGAGGGCGGGCGGCGGCGTCCGATCGCCTCGGGGTACCGGCCGCAGTTCTACCTGCGGACCACCGACGTGCCCGGTGAGCTGGCGCTGCCCGCGCCCGCCGAGCCGGGCCGGACGGTGGAGGTGACGGTCGAGCTGGGCCGGCCGGTCGCGGTCGAGCCCGGTCTCGGGTTCGCCGTCCGCGAGGGCGGGCTGACCGTCGGCGCGGGCACCGTCCTCACGGTGCCACCCGCCTGACGGTGCCACCCGCCTGACCACCGGGAGGCCGGGGTCCTGAGGGACCCCGGCCTCTGGCGTGCGTGGTCAGGACGGGGTGAAGCGGAGGTGGAGGGTGGCCGGGGCGGCGTGCAGGTCGTACCGGGGCAGGGTGCCGGGGCCGCAGGTGGCGGTGCCGATGCCCTGCTGGGCGAGGTCCAGGTGGAGGTGCACCCGGTCCCCGGCCACCAGGTCGGGGCGGTGACGGGCGGCCTCCAGCTCGGCGGTGCTCCACCGGCGCGCGGTCAGCCCGAACACCGGGTCGCCCTCCACCCGGAACCCGGGCGTCCCGTCCGGGCCGCCGAACTCGGCCCACCGCACGTCGGCGCGGCGCCCGTTCTCCTGTGGGTAGACGTAGGGCGTCTGGAGGTCGTCGACGGTGGCGCTCCAGCGGCCCACGCGGGCGGCCATGCCGGTGTCGGGGTACGCCTCCCCCGGCCCCCGGCCGAACCAGGTGACGTGCGCGATCTCGCCGGGCAGCGTCAGGTGCACGCCCAGGCGCGGGATCGGGTCGGGCCACTCGCCCTCGGGCTCGACGTCCACGGTCAGGTCCAGGGTGTCGCCGGAGGTCACGGTCCAGGTCCAGGTGGCGCGCATGCCGAGGTCGGTGGCCGCGGGGGCGACCCTGGTGCGGACGGTGAGGCCGTCGCCGGTCTCGACGCCGTCCACGCGGTGGGTGAGACGGTGCAGGCCGAGCTGCCGCCAGGCGCGGCCCAGGCCGCCGTAGCGGTCGTTGTCGGTGGGGGCGCGGTAGAGGTCGAGGCGCGGGCCTTCGACGTCCAGGCCGAACAGGCGGGCCAGTCGGCCGGTACGCGCGTCGAACTCGCCGCCGCCCAGCACCAGCCGCCCGCCGCCCGCCGCCTGCCGGTGGGCGGCGGGAACGGGGGCGAGCAACGGTCCCGCCCGGTCGGCCGGACCGGAAGCCAGGTCAGAGGTCGGGCTGGAAGCCGGGCCGGGAGCCAGGCCAGGTGTCGGGCCGGAAACCGGGCCGGAAACCGCGTCAGGAGCCGGGCCGGGGGTCGGGCCGGAGGCTGGGGTGGGCAGGGGGGTTTGGGACCAGGCGAGTTCGTGGCCTGCGGGGGCCCAGGGCTGGTCGGCGGTCAGGGTGGCGCGGATCGTGAGCCGGCGTTCCCCCGCGCCTTCCCCGGGCGGCAGGGCGGGCAGCTTCACCTCACCGCCGGACGCCGGCACCTCCAGCGGGAACTCCGCCACCGGGACCCCGTCCTCCTCGACGACGGCCAGGAAGCCGAGATGGGCGAGATCGCGGAAGTCGTACCGGTTGTCCACCCGGACCACGCCGTCGCCGAACGCGAACCGTACCGGCTCGAACACCTTCTTCAGGTCCAGCAGGCCCGGGGAGGGCGTGCGGTCGGGGAACACGAGCCCGTCGATGACGAAGTTCCCGTCGTGCACGGGCTCGCCGTAGTCGCCGCCGTAGGCGTACTCGTGGCGGGGATGGGTCAGGCCGTGGTCGATCCACTCCCACACGAACCCGCCGGCCAGCCTCGGGAAACGTTCGTACAGCTCCTGGTACTCGGCCAGGCCGCCGGGCCCGTTGCCCATGGCGTGGGCGTACTCGCACTGCAGGAACGGCATCGCGCGCCGCCGCGCGTCCAAGGCGGGGTCGTCGAGCGGGTCCTCCTCGCCGCGCCCGATGGCCTCGACCTCGGCGTGGGTGGCGTACATGCGGGAGTAGACGTCGGTGTGGGCGCACGACCAGTCGCCCTCGTAGTGCAGGGGCCTGGACGGGTCGCGCTCGCGTGTCCAGTCCGCCATGACGGCGAGGTTGCGGCCGACGCCCGCCTCGTTGCCCAGCGACCACATGATGACGCTGGGGTGGTTCTTGTCCCGTTCGACCATGCGGCGCATGCGGTCGAGCAGGGCGTCGGCCCAGCGCGGGTCGTCGGTGGGGTTGCGCCGCCAGCCGACCTGGCCGAAGCCGTGCGTCTCCAGGTCGCATTCGTCGATGACCCACAGGCCCAGTTCGTCGCACAGGTCCAGGAAGTCGGGGTGCGGCGGGTAGTGGCTGGTCCTGACGGCGTTGACGTTGTGCCGCTTCATGAGCAGCACGTCCTCGCGCATGGTCTCGTACGGGACCGCGCGGCCGTGGCGGGGGTGGAACTCGTGCCGGTTGACGCCCTTGAGCAGCAGCGGGCGGCCGTTGGCCAGGAGCACGCCGTCCTCGACGGAGACGGTGCGGAAGCCGACGCGCAGCCGTACGGTCTCGTGCGGGGTGGTGAGGACGGCCTCGTAGAGGCGGGGCGTCTCGGCGGTCCACGGCTCGGCCTCGACGGTGATCTCGACGCCGGGTTCCAGGTCCCGTACGCCCAGCTCGGGGACGCTCAGGCGGCCCTCGGCGGCCTCGAAGCTCAGCCTGCCGTCGTGGGAAGCGCGCACGAACACGTCGGCCGAGGAGAGGGTGAGGGTGACGTCCCGGAAGATGCCGGGCAGCCACCACATGTCCTGGTCCTCCAGGTAGCTGGCGGCCGACCACTGGTGCACGCGCACGGCCAGCACGTTGCGTCCCGGACGCAACCACGGCCCCGCGTCGAACTCGACGGGCAGCCTGCTGCCGGTGGAGAAGCCCAGCTCGTGGCCGTTCAGCCAGACCCTGGCGAAGGAGTCGACGCCCTCGAACCGCAGCCGGCCGCCGCTCCAGCCGTCCGGCAGGTCGAAGGCGCGCCGGTAGTCGCCGGTCGGGTTCTCGCCGGGGACGTGCGGCGGGTCCACGGGGAAGGGGTAGGAGACGTTGGTGTAGGCGGGGGCGCCGTGGCCGTGCAGGGGCCAGTGGGCGGGCACCGGCAGCTCGTCCCAGGCGGCGTCGTCGAAGCCGGGCCGGGCGAAGTCGTCGGGGACGTCGGCCACGGGCGAGAGGCGGAAGCGCCACAGGCCGTTGAGGTCGAGGGCGGGGGCGTCGGAGCGGAGTGCCGCGCGGGGTTCGAGACGGCCCGAACCGGGGGCGAAGGTTTCGAGATCCATCCCTTTCGACACTAGAGGCCGTCGGCGGTTTCGTCAGCGATGCCCCTTCTGGGGGTGCTTGGACTTCCCTGACGCGGTTGTTGGAGGAATGGACGCGACAGGGTGGCGGGGGTTCAGGCGTTCCTGGAGAACAACATCCCGTTCACTCCGGCGGGGCCGGGCAGCGCGGAGGCCGCCGCCAGGTAACCGGCCAGCAGGCTCTCGGCCACCGCGCCCACGGCGGCGTCGCCGGGCAGGAACTCGGGGCTGTGCAGGCCGGCGGCGGTGTCCACGCCGACGAACATCATGAGCGACGGCGCCACCGAGGCGTAGTGGGAGAAGTCGTCGGCCCCGCACGAGCGCAGGCCGCCGTCGACCGTCCAGCCCTGCTCGCGCAGCAGCCCTCCCGCGCGTACGGCCAGCCCGGCGTCGTTGACCAGCACCGGCTCCCCCGGCAGGATCGTCACCTCGGCCACGCAGCCGCACGCCCTGGCGACGTCCTCGACCACCTGGGTGAACCGTTCGTGCAGCTCCTGGCGCCAGGCCTCGGACATGGCCCGGAGCGTCCCCCTGGCCACGGCCTCGCCCGGCACGGCGTTGGGCGCGGTGCCGGCGTTGACCGTGCCGAAGGTGACCACGGTGGGCATCATCGGGTCGGCGGACCGGCTGACGACCTGCTGGGCGGTCACGATGACCTGCGCCATGGCCACCACCGGGTCCCTGGTGAGGTGGGGGTAGGCGGCGTGGCCCTCCGCTCCCCTGACGACCACCCTGAACTCGTCGGAGGAGGCGTTGACCGCCCCCGGCACGGAGGCGACCACGCCCTCCGCCAGGAGGGGCTGCACGTGCGCGCCGATCATGGCGCCGACCCGGTGGCGGTGCAGCGCGCCCGACGCCACGACGTCGGAGGCCCCGGAGGGGAAGCCCTCCTCGCGCGGTTGCAGCACGACCAGCAGAGGCGGGTCGGCGCCGAGCCGGTCGAGGGTCCTGGCCAGGGCGACCACGGCCGCCAGGTGCACGTCGTGCCCGCAGGCGTGCATCGCGCCGCCGCCGGCGGCCCACTCGACGCCGGTGCGCTCGACCAGCGGCAGGGCGTCCAGCTCGCCGCGCACGCCCACGGCCGGGCCCGGACCGCCGACGCGCAGCACCGCGCCGGTGCCGGCCACGTGCTCGACCGTCCCGGCGGGCAGCGCGTCCAGCAGCCGCGCCCGCGTCGGGCCCTCCTGGCCCGACAGGCGGGGCGCGGCGTGCAGCTCGCGGCGCAGCGCCTGCGCGGCGGGCAGCTCCCGCCACAGCCCTTCCCGCAGCACCGCGTACGCGGTGCTCTCCGTCGTGCCGTTCCCGATGACGGCTCCGTCGACGGGCCCGTTGATCGTACGGCCCCCGAGGTCGTTCACCCCGTGCTCTCCTCCCGTGTTCCCAGTCCGTAGACGCGTCGCGCGTTGTCCGCGCCGACCATCGCCGCCACCCGCATCGCCTGCGCGGCCGACCACTCGCCGTCGAGCACGAGCCGGCCGAGCACCCGCGCCATCGCCCGCCGCCACAACACCGCGCCCAGATGGTGCAGCTCGGCCGGCCCCCACCCGTCGGACGAGAACAGGACCTTGGCGAACGGCGCCACCTCCAGGCTCTCGGCCACCAGCGCCACGCTGCGGGCCCCGGTGTAGGTCACCCCGAGCCCCACGTCGAAGAAGACGTTGGGATAGGCCTGCGCGAGGAACCCCGCGTGCCGCTGGAACGGGTAGCAGTGCAGCAGCACCAGCGGCACTCCGGACGGCTCGGCGCGTTCGACGAGGCCGCGCAGCAGCAGCGGGTCGGCCCGGCGAAGGTCGAGGTCGGGGTCGCCGAGGCCGGTGTGGAACTGGATCGGCAACCCTCGCTCGATCCCGGTCCAGATCACGTGTCGCAACAGCACCGGGTCCGTCAGCTTACCGCCGCCTGAGCCCAGCCAGCGCCCGGCCGCCTCGGTGACCTCGGCCCGGCTCGGCGGCTCGGGGTCCAGGTCGAGGCCGTGACGGTAGGCGGCGACGCTCTTGAGCCCGCGCGCGCCGCCGGTGCGCGCCCACAGCTCGCGCGCGAACGCGTCGGCGAACGAGGACGCCTCGCAGCCGCCGGCCGCGACCTGCTCGGCCACCGTCTCCAGCCGCACCACCTCGTCGGCGGGCACGCCGGTGAGCTCCGCCATGCCGGACGGGCCCACCAGCTCCTCGCTCCGGTAGCCGGTCTCGACCAGATAGTGGGCCACGCCCGTGGCGCCCAGCAGCAGCCGGTTCACCTCACCGGCCCCCAGCCGGGCCCTCCTGGCCAGGTACTCCTCCGGCGTGCAGTGCGGTTCGAGGCCGAGGACGGGCGCGCAGTGGCGCAGGATGGCGTACCCGGTCTGGGAGTCGAACTGCGTCATCCAATCCGGCACCGGCCGGTCGGACTCGGTGATCAGCTCCTCGAACGCGCTGCGCGACAGGTCGCGGGCCACCACGCCGTGGGTGTGGTGGTCGACCAGCGGCAGCTCCTCGATGGCCCGGACGAACCCGGCCGGGGCGAGGTCGAGCTCGGTGGTGGCGTACACGTCGGTCACGGAGAGAGCTCCTCCCCCGTGGGCGCGAGGATGAACCACCCCGTCCCGGTCCGGCCCCTCGTCTAGCGGGCCGTGGCGGGCTCGGCCAGCTGCTGGACCAGCCACGGCAGCGCCTGCGGCAGCTCCCGGTTCCAGGTGTTGAAGTTGTGGCCGCCGCTGGGCAGGATCAGCGACGAGGCCCGCATGGGCGGTTTGACCGCGTTCAGGAACCGCTCGGTCGGCAGGTAGTCGGCCTCGCCCTTCCTGCTGCTGGTGACGAGCACGTCCACGGGCGGGGCGGGCAAGTGGGCCAGGCGCCACATCAGGTCGTTGCGGTCGGCGAGCCCCTTGTCGCCGTGGAACAGGTCGCCGGTGGTGCCGTCCACGATCGTCTTGTAGTAGCCCGACAGGGAGACCGCGGCGGAGAACGCGTCAGGACGGCTCATCGCCAGCTTCAGCGCGCAGTAGCCGCCGGTCGAGCCGCCGAGGACGCCCCAGGAGTCGCCGCCGGGCGCCGCCCGGTAGTGCGCGGTCACGGCCTGCCGGACGTCGGTGGCGAAGTACGTCAGCACCTGCGGGCCGCCCGGCACGTCCACGCACTCGGTGTCGCGCGGCAGCACCACGCTCGGCCGCATCATGACCAGGACGGCCGGGTTGACCTGGTGCAGGGCGATGGCGTGCGCCAGCCGTCCGGGCAGGTCCATCCGGGTCATCAGGTTGCGCGGGTCGCCGGGGTAGCCGGTGAGGGCGAGGATCGCCGGGAACCTGCGCCGCGGGTCCTTGAAGTAGGCCGACGGCAGGAACACGTACGCCTCCTCGCTCAGGTGCGTGGTCGCGCCCGGCAGGACGACCTCCTCGACGCGCCCGCCGGGGACCGCCCGGCTGTCCAGCACCCGCAGCCCGGCCGCGGCCCCGGCGGCGGTGATCTGGGCGGTGCCGGTGTCGGAGCCGAGCAGGTCGGCCCAGGAGCCGTAGAAGCCGAAGTAGTAGTTGACCAGCAGCGCGAGCGCCGCCACGGTGAACGTCTGGCAGGCGGCCAGCAGGCCCGCCCGGCCCAGCACCGGCGGCAGCCCCCGCCCGGCCAGCCGCGGCCACACCCAGACGGTGGCCGCGAGCGCGGCCACCGCGAGCACCGCGGCCGCCGCCAGCAGCGCGATCGAGGTCAGTCCCATGAACAGCAGGAATATCCCGGACGGCGTAAGCGCGTGGTTAACGGCGAGATTAACCGGCAGGAGTTTCAATCAGTATTTGTGAAGCGTCCTTGGATCCCCGCGCTGGCGGGTTACGCGTCGCTGGTCATCGGCCTGCTGGACATCCTCAAGGCCGTGGCGCCGCGGCTGGAGCACACGCGGATGGGGCAGTGGTCGGACCTGCTGCCCGGGACGGTGACGACCGTGGCGCGGGCGACGTCGCTGGTGGTCGGCATCATGCTGGTGATGATCGCGCACGCGCTGCGGCGCGGGAAGGTGCGGGCCTGGCGGGCGGTGGTGGTGCTGCTGCCGCTGAGCGCCGTCATGGGCGTGCTGCACCTGCGCCCGGTGACCGCGGCGATCAGCGTCGTGCTGCTGGCCGTGCTGGTGGCGGGCCGGCGGGAGTTCACGGCGCTGCCCGACCCGCGCTCGCGCTGGCGGGCGCTGTGGAACCTGCTCGTGCTCGGCGCGATCGACCTGGGGCTCGGGTACGTGATCGTGAGCGCCCGGCCGGGCGCGCTGGTGGACCATCCCGGGGTGGCCGACCGGCTGGAGCACGTGGCGCTGGGGCTGGCGGGCATCGAGGGGCCGGTCACGTTCAAAGTGGAACGCGTCTCCGACCTGGTCTACTTCTCCCTCGTCGCGCTGGGCGCGCTCACCGCCGTGACGACGCTCTACCTGGCGCTGCGTCCCGAGCGGCCGGTCGCCGAGCTGACCCCCGACGACGAACGCCGCCTGCGCGCCCTGCTGGCCGTCCACGGCGAGCGCGACTCGCTCGGCTACTTCGCGCTGCGCAGGGACAAGAGCGTGATCTTCTCGCCGTCGGGCAAGGCGGCCGTGGCCTACCGCGTCGTCTCCGGCGTGATGCTGGCCAGCGGCGACCCGATCGGCGACCGCGAGGCGTGGCCGGCGGCGATCGGCGCGTTCATGGCCGAGGCGCGGCGGCACGCCTGGGTGCCCGCCGTCATCGGGTGCGGCGAGACGGGCGGCGAGGTCTGGACGCGGGTGGCGGGGTTGTCCGCGCTGGAGATCGGCGACGAGGCGATCGTCGAGGTCGCCGACTTCACGCTGGAGGGCCGCGCGATGCGCAACGTCCGGCAGATGGTCAACCGCACCCTCCGCGCCGGGTACGTGTGCCGGGTGCGTCGTGCCCGCGACGTGCCCGAGGAGGAGAAGGAGCAGATCCGTCACGCCGCCGGCCTGTGGCGCGGCACCCAGACCGAACGCGGCTACTCGATGGCGCTCGGCCGCTTCGGCGACCCCGCCGACGCCGAGTGCCTGGTGGCCACCGCCTGCAAGGACGGCGACCTCAAGGCCGTGCTGCACTTCGTGCCGTGGGGGACGCGGGGCGTCTCGCTGGACCTGATGCGCCGCGACCGCGACGCCGACCCGGGGCTCAACGAGCTGCTGATCGCCGAGACCCTGCGCGCCGCGCCGTCGCTGGGGATCACGCAGGTGTCGCTCAACTTCGCGATGTTCCGCGCGGCGCTGGCCCGCGGCGACCGGCTCGGCGCGGGGCCCGTGCTGCGGGCCTGGCGGTCGGTGCTGGTGTTCCTGTCGCACTGGTTCCAGATCGAGTCGCTGTACCGGTTCAACGCCAAGTTCCGCCCGATCTGGGAGCCGCGCTTCGTCGTCTACCCGAACGCCCGCGACCTGCCCAGGATCGGCGTCGCGGCGCTCCAGGCCGAGGCGTTCATCCCCTCGGGCCTCCCGCTGCGCGCCCGCCTCCGCCTCCCCCGCCCCTTCCACCACGACCCCGCCGCCGCCGCCCCCCAGACCCCGTGAGCCGCTCGGTTCAGAGCGAGGTGGCGGTGCCCGGGGCGGGCCACATGGTGTTGAGGCGACCGGCGGTGGCCTGGTAGGCGCGTTCGGCCTCCGGGGTGAGGACGATGTCGGCGCCAGGGCCGGCGGCGGCCAGGCGTTCGCGCAGGACGATGGAGTCGGCGGTGTCGGCCAGGTCGAGCAGGCCGGTGAAGCGGGCGGCCGCCGAGACCAGCTCGGTGGCGGGCAGGTCGGTGCCGACCGCGTCGAGGGCCTGGCGGACGACGCCCTTGCCGACCGCGCCGAGGCCGAGCGCCACGGCGGCCGCCGACAGGGTGGCCACGTCGAGCGGGTCGACGTCGACCAGGCGCAGCGGCACGTGCTCGACCCGGCCGCCGGGGGCGTACAGGCGGCCGGCGAGGCGGGAGGCGGCGGCGCGCCTGCCCTGCGTGGGGCCGATCACGCGCCAGAGCCGGCGCAGCGCGCTCAGGGCGATGCCGCCGGCGAGCGGGCCGGGCAGCGGCGAGCCCACGGACTCGGCGGCGCGCAGCACCAGCAGCAGCCTCTCCAGCTCACCCACCGCGCGGGCCAGTTCCTCGCCCAGGTCGGGGACGAGGACCGCGCGCGGGCCGAGGCCGGTCATGTGGGGCTCCTCACGGAGCCCTCGTCGTCGAGCGGTCGTCAGGCGGCGGAGCAGTCAACCGGAGGGTCACCATCGGAGCGTACGCCGCCCCGCCGACGCCGCACACCCCAGCGGAAGGCACGCCCTCGCGGGAGGTGCACGGGCCCCGTGCACGCAGCACCCCATGAGAAGCGGGCGGCCCGGGCGTGTGGGAGGATCTGGCCTCGATGGGTCCATGGTCGGTGGTGCGGTGGCTGCGTGCGGCGAGCTTCGCCGGCACGTGCGCCGCCCTGGCCGCGCTCGCCCACCTGGCGGGCGGCGGCTGCTTCGACCCCGGGGCGCTGCTGGCGGGGTTCCTGCTGGTCCTGGCTCCGGCCCTGGCGCTGACCGGGCGGGAGCGCACGCTGGCCGCCATCGTGCCCGCGACGGGCGCCTCGCAGATCGTCCTGCACGTGCTGCTCTCCTTGAGCTGTGACCATCCCGCCCCCGCGCCCGCCCCGGACGCCGCGAGCCTGGGTCACCTGCACGACACGGGCGTCCCTGGGTTCGGGATGCTGCTCGTGCACGCGGCGAGCGTGCTGCTGACGTCGGTCTGGCTGCGCTGGGTGGAGTCGGGGCTGTGCGCCCTGGTCCGCGAGCTGGCCGGACGGGTGCTGCGCCCGCTGCTGGTGCTGTTCCTCGCCGTGACCGGGTGGGCCGCGCCGGCGCGCACGCCGGTGACCGGGCGCGACGACGTCACCGCGCGCGTCCGGCTGTTCCTGCGGCACGTGCTGGTGCTGCGGGGGCCGCCCGCCGCCGGACCGGAGCCGTGGTGCCCGGTCCGTCCGACGGTCGTGGGCCTGCCCGCCTGAGAGCGCGCCCGCGGTCCTTCGCGCGCCCGTCCTCCGCGGTTCCTCCGACGACATTCCCGGCTCGCCGCCGTGCCCGCCCCCTGGCCGGGGGCCGATGCGGCGTGCGCGCCTCCGGACCCGACTCTGAGGACATCACCCATGAGACCTTCCCGTACCCGCCGGGCCTCGGCGATCGCGCTGGTGCTGCTGGCCGCGGCCTGCGGCGCGCCCGCGGCGACCGGCGGCGAGACGGCCACCGTCGCGCCGGCGTCCGCCGGCCGGACCGTCTACCCTCTCACCTTCGACAACTGCGGCACGCGGGTCACCTTCCGCCGCCCGCCGCAGCGCGTCCTGATCCTGAACGGCACCAGCGTGGGCGAGGTGGAGAGCTTCCTGCTGCTCGGGCTGGACCGCAGCATCCTGGCCAACGCCCAGAGCTACGGCGTGTCCGACGACCCGTCCATGACCGCCCGCATCAAGGCGCTGCCTACCGGCGGGCTGACGATGAACAAGAACTTCGACGTGCCCGCCGAGCAGGTGCTCAGGCTCAAGCCGGACCTGGTGGTGTCCACCTGGTCGGGCGGCTTCGACCCTGCCAGGGGCTTCGCCACCCGCGAGCAGCTCGCCGCGGCCGGCATCACCTCGCTGGTCAACCCGGTCAACTGCGCGATGGGCAAGCCGGAGGCGACCGAGCAGGAGAAGCGCGCCTACCGCAACCAGTCGATCAACTCCTCGCTGGAGTTCCTCGGCCTGCTCGGGCGGGTGTTCGACGTGCAGCGCAAGGCGTTCGACCTGATCGGCGAGCTGCGGGCGCGGGTGGAGTCCGTACGGGCCCGCGTCGCGGCGCTGCCGCCCAGGAAGGTGCTGGTCGCCTATCCCGGCATGGCCATGATGAACGCCAACGGCCTGCCCGCCGTGATGACCGGGGGCATCTACGACGACGTCATCAGGGCGGCCGGCGGGGTCAACGCCTTCGCCGGCCAGACCGCCGACATGACCCGCACCCTCAACCGCGAGCAGCTGGCCACCGCCCAGGTGGACGTGCTGGTCGTCGGGCTGTTCACGCCCGAGGAGAAGGGCGAGGAGGCGGCGGCGAAGCTGTTCGCCGCCTACCCCCACTGGGCCGCGGCCAAGTCCAGGACCTTCACGGTCGTCTCCGACGGCGTCTACCTCGGGCCGCTCAACGCCTGGGCCGTGGAGAAGATCTCCAAGGTGGTGCATCCCGGTGGCTGACGCGCTGACCGCCCCGCCGCGCCGGACGGCGCCCGTCCCGCCGCGGCGGCCGCACGCGGTGTCCGGGCGGGGAACCGGGTTCCTGCTGGCCGGTCTCGGGGCCGCGCTGGTCGGGGCCCTGGTGATCGGGATCTCCGCCGGGTCGGTGAACCTGCCGCCGGACCAGGTGTGGGGGGTGGTGTGGGCGTACCTGACCGGGCGGGGCGGGCAGGCCGATCCGCTGCTCGCGCAGGTCGTATGGGAGATCCGCACGCCCCGGGCGCTGCTGGCCGCGCTGGCCGGGGCCGCGTTGTCGGTGGCCGGGGTGGCGTTGCAGGCGCTGGTCCGCAACCCGCTGGCGGACCCGTACGTGCTGGGCGTCTCGTCGGCGGCCTCGCTGGGGGCCGTCCTGGTGCCCGCGCTCGGCGGCGGCGCGCTGGCCGGGCTGACGGGGGCGCTCGGCGTCACCGGGGCCGCCTTCGCCGCCGCGCTGCTGTCGGCGCTGGTGGTGTACGTCCTGTCCCAGCGTTCCGGGCGGCTGCTGGACTCGTGGCTGGTGCTGACCGGCGTGGCCGTCGGTTACCTGTGCTCGGCGGCCACCACGTTCGTGCAGCTCCAGCTCAACCCGACCGAGCTGCAGGGCATGATGTTCTGGCTGATGGGCAGCGTCGCCGGGGCGTCCTGGGCCGATCTGGGCGTGCCCGCGCTGCTCGTCGTGTGCTGCGTGGCCTGGCTGTCCTCGCAGGCGCGGGCGCTCAACGCGCTGCTGGCCGGTGAGGAGGCCGCCGTCGCGATCGGCGTGCCGGTCGCGGCGCTGCGGATCGGGCTGCTGGCGGCCGGGTCGCTGCTGACGGCGACGGTGGTCAGCGTGGTCGGCGGCATCGGGTTCATCGGGCTGATGGTCCCGCACATGGTCCGGTTCGTGGTCGGGGCCGACCACCGCCGGGTGCTGCCGGTCTCGCTGCTGGCGGGCGCGGTGTTCCTGGTGCTGGTCGACCTGGCGGCGCGGGTGGCCGACCGGCCGAACGAGCTGCCGGTGGGGATCTTCACCACGGGCCTCGGCGTGCCGTTCTTCCTGTGGCTGCTGCGCCGGCGACGGACGGGCGGAGGCGGCGATGCGGCTTGACCTCGCGGGCGTCAGCGCGAGCATCGACGCGCGGCCCATCGTCACCGACGTCACGCTGAGCGCCGGGCCCGGCGAGTTCGTGGCGCTGGTGGGGCCCAACGGCAGCGGCAAGTCCACGCTGCTGCGCACCGTCTACCGGTCGCTGCGCCCGTCGGGCGGCGTCGTCCGGCTGGACGGCGACGACCTGTGGCGGATGCGGCCCCGACACGCCGCGCGGCGGCGGGCGGTCCTGCCGCAGCACAACCCGGCCGGGGACGGGTTCTCCGTGGCCGAGGTCGTCGCGGCCGGGCGGCACAGCCACAAGGGGGCGCTGGACCGGGAGAGCGCCGGCGACCGGGCGGTGGTCGCCACGGCCCTGGAACGGGTCGGCATGGACTGGGCGGCCGACCGGCTGATGACCACGCTGTCCGGCGGCGAGCGGCAGCGGGTGCTGCTGGCCCGCGCGCTGGCCCAGGAGGCGCCGCTGCTGATCCTGGACGAACCGGGCAACCATCTGGACGTGGGCTCCCAGCTCCTCCTGCTGGACCTGATCCGCTCGCTGGGCCTGACGCTGCTGGCCGCGCTGCACGACCTGGACCAGGCCGCCGCCTACGCCGACCGGATCGTCGTCCTGCGCGACGGCCGGGTCGCCGGGCAGGGGCCGCCTCTGGAGGTGCTGACCCCGGCGTTCATCGAGGAGGTCTTCGGCGTGCTGGCGCACGTCGGGCCGCATCCGATCACCGGGCGGCCGCACGTCGCGGTGGCGTCCAGGGCGGGAGGTAAGCGCCTGCCCTAGGGCCGGTCAGCAGTCGTCCCCCGGTGCGGAGCCGTACCCGGCGCCGTCCGTCCGCCCGGCTATAAACGGAGCGGAGTGGATCTTCGTCGTGAAGGGGCCGGGAGACCGTGTCGATCAGCAAAGTAGGACGAATGGCAGCCGGTGTCGGCCTGCTCGCGGCGGTGTGCGTGCCGGAGCGGGCCGTCGCCGTCCCGGCGCGGCCCCCGCTCCCGGCCCCGGTCGGGGCTCCGGCTGCGGCACCGGTGCTGAACCTGGTGCTGGACGGCGGCCGGTTCGCGCTCCGCGACGCCTTCGCGATCCTGGCGGGCCGTCCGGTGCTCGCGCGGGTGTCGGACGCCGCGCGGGCCCGGATGGCCCAGTCGCGGACGGGGGCGCTGGCGGCCCTGAGCGGCCAGCGGGTGTACGGCTGGAACCAGGCGCTCGGCCCGTTGAAGGACCGGCCGCTCTCGCCGGATGAGGCCGAGCAGTTCCAGCGCAACGTGCTGCGCTCGCACGCGGCGGGCGTCGGCCCGGCGTTCCCGGACGACGTGGTCAGGCTGGCCCTGGTCCTCAAGGCCAACCAGCTGGCCAGGGGGAAGACGGGCGTCCGGCCGGAGGTTCCGCAGCGGTTGTTGTCCCTGGTGAACGCCGGGGTCGTGCCGGTGATGCCGCAGATCGGCTCGCTCGGCACCGGCGACCTGCAGCCGCAGGCGGCGGCCGGGCTGGCCGCGCTGGGCGAGGACGCGCCGGTGCGCTACCGGGGCGAGGTGGGGCCGGCCTCGGCGATGTTGCCACGGGCCGGGCTGCCCGCGAGCTTCACCTTCGAGGCCGGGGAGGCGCTGCCGATCGTCAGCGGCAGCACGGTGGTGGCGGCCACGCTGCTGCACGCCGTGCACCGGGCCACGATGCTCGCCGACCAGGCCGAAGGGGCCTTCGCGCTGTTCATGGAGGCGACCAGGGCCGAGCGCGGCTCGCTGGACGCGCGGACGCACCGCGAGCGGCACATCCCGGAGGAGGACGCGATCGCGACGCGGCTGCGGGCCATGGTGGCGGGCTCGGGGTGGATGACCGAGGAGGGCCGCAGGCGGCTCGACCCGGCCGGTTACACCCCGCGCGTGCAGGACGCGGTGTCCGTGCGCGCGGCCCCGCACATCATGGCCGGGCTGCGGCAGGTGCTCGCCGCCACCCGCCGGACGCTGGCCCGCGAGGCCAACTCCTCGACCTCCAACCCGCTGGTCTTCCGGCGCGAGCGCGGCCCCGGCTACGAGTTCGTGATGGGCGGCAACTGGGACGGCTCGATCATGGGCCACCTCGCCGACAGCCTGAACGCCGAGATCACCGACCTCGGCGTCCTGTCCCAGGAGCTGTCGGGACGCCTGCTGTCGCCCCGCTGGAGCTACGGCCTGCCGGCGAACCTGGCCGGCGGCAGCGTGGGCCTGAACTCCGGGATGGTCCAGGCCCAGTCGGTGGCCGCGGCGGTGGTCCCCGAGATGCAGGTCAGGGCCCACCCCGCGGGCACGTTGTCGCGTCCGGTCAAGGACGGCCAGGAGGACCACAACACGATGGCGATGGCCTCGGTCCGCGACCTGCACGAGAACCTCGACCGCCTGGAGATCGTGCTGGCGGTGCAGTACCTGATGGCGGCGCAGGGCATCGACCTGATCGCGGCCCGGATGACCGGCCTGCCGCTCGGGACGGTGACCCGCGCCCTGCGCGACGAGCTCAGGCAGTACGTCGCGCCGCTGGGCGACGACCGCTACCTGACCCCCGACCTGCAGCGGACGATCTCGCTGGTGCACGAGGGCCGGCTCACCCCGTACCCCGCCCGCTGACGCCGCCTACGGCCGCCTGTACGCGGACGGGCGGCCCGCCGGGGTGGGCCTGCGGGACGTGACGTACGTGCCGCGGTTGACCGCGTCGCGAGCCGTGCCGCGGGCTGCCGTGTCACGGGCGGTCACGTCCTGGGCCGCGGGAGCGCCCTGGGCCACGGTGGCGTCCTGGGCCGTCGTGGCGTCGTCGGTCCTGACGGTGGTCACCAGGATCGGCTCGATCTCCTCCAGGTAGCCGTTCGCCAGCAGCCAGCTCACCGGAACCTCGTCGCTGGTCTGCGGGGCCTCCGGAATGTACCTGCTGACCACGTGGTACTGCGTGCCGCCGCCCTGCTGCTCGAACGCGGGCGCCGCCGGGCCCACCTCGACGCGGAACGACTTGAGCACCCGGAACGCGTGGTAATTGCACAGGTGCTGCGGATCCTGCGGATTGGTGTTCAGGTTGCGGGGCGGCAGTGCGCGCTTGATGAACTGGTCGCCCAACGGCGACAGGAACGCTCCGGTGTACCCGCCGAAACGGTCGAGCCTCATGCCGATCTGCAGAAACGTCGTCTTGAGCAGGAGTCTTCCGTTGGGGTAATTACCGGAACGGGCGAATCCGGAGTCGGGCGGGAATCGGTAATTGCCCGTGGCGTAGTCCCAGTAGCGCGAGAGGAAGTGCTGCGGGTTGAGGCCGCCCAGCGGCACGTAGTCACGCAGCAGGGCGCCGAGGTAGCCGGTCCTGGGCAGGATCGTCGGCCCCAGGTCCGGGTCGCCGGTCACGTACGGAGGCCCGCAGACCAGCCCGCCGATCTCCGCGCTTCCCGTGCCGGGAGGAGGCGCGGGCTGGGCGGCCACCGGCCGGATGAGCGGGGCGGTCTGCCGAGGTGTGCTGTCGGCATGCGCGGGCACGCCACCCAGGGCGTCGGCCACCAGGGAGATCGCGGCGGCCAGGACGGCGCTTCGTCGGAGATATCGCATGACTTTTCCCGTTGATTCGTGCGGAAGAAGCGAATGAAGAGAGATCACGAGCGATTCAATGACACCCACGACGGCGGCCTGGACGCTATGTCCGGATATTCATCAATAATGTCCGCGCGTGCGTAAGTCAGGTGTCGAATGCGTTGATCGACAGCTACATTCCCCATCGTCGCCCATATCGCATCTTCGGCATCGCCAGAGAAGAGCAAAGAGTGCAGCCGCGAAAGCGGCTATACTCGCCAAAGGCGAAATATCCCCGAATGACGCGCTACGCGAGCTTCGCCGGGCCGAGCCCGACATCGCTTCGCCGCTATGCGCGATCCTCCCTTCGCCGCTCCGGGCCCGATCAGCCCTTCGCCGGAGGCGCGGCGGGCAGCAGGCGTACCGCGTCCAGGGCCAGGGCGAGGTCCACGATGTCGCGTGGGCGGGTGAGCGAGCGCCCGGTGAGCTGCTCGATCCTGCGGACCCGGTTGATGATCGTGTTGCGGTGGCAGAACAGCCGCCCGGCGGCCCTGGCGGCCGAGCCGTCGCAGGCGAGCCACGTCTCCAGGGTGCTCAGCAGCGTGTCGCGGTCGGCCGGGTCGAGCGCGAGCAGCCGCCCGAGCGCGCCGTCGACGAGATGCCGGGCGACGCCGGGCTGGCCGATCATCAGCACGGCCGGCACCCGCTCGTCCAGGCGGGCGATCTCGGGGCCGCCGTCGGCGCAGGTGCGCATGGCGAGGGAGGCCAGCTCGTGCGCGGTGCCCAGCTCGTCCAGGCCGGTGACGACGGGGCTGACGCCGGCGACGCCGCTGACGATCAGGCTCAGCTCCTGGCACAGGTCGTCCAGGGTGGCCCGGCCGAGCGCGACGACGGCGACCTCGTGCCCGGTGCGCATGCGCCACAGCAGCCGCAGCGCGCCCAGGGTCGCCGGCAGCCGGACGTCGTCGTGGTGCCGCCCGCCGGGGAAGCGCACGGTGACGACGGCGTAGCGGGCGCGTTCGGGCAGGTCGAGGGAGTCGGCGGCGGCGCGTACGACCCCCGCGTCGGCGGCGCCGTCGAGCAGGGCGTCCAGCAGCGCGTTGACGCGTTCCTTGCTGCGGCCGAGGATCTCCTGCTCGCGCCTGCCGTAGACGTCGCAGGCCACCAGCGACTGCCGGTCGATCGCGTGCCAGACGTGGCCGGCGGCGCGGACCAGGACGTCGAGGCGGTCGGGCCGCTCGCGTTCCATGTGGTCCACGATCGCCGACCAGGTGACCTGGCCGGCCAGGCGGTACATGCGCAGCAGCGACTCCAGTGGGAGCCCCTGCTCGGCCCGGCGCTGGGCCATCGCCCGGGTGAAGACCAGGTCACGCCGCTCGGACGGCTCCTGGAGGATCGCGGTCAGCCCCAGGCGCACGCCTTCGAGGGTGCTCTTCCAGTGCTCGTCGTAGGGGACGCAGGCGCTGTAGACGTCGTCGCCGCCGCGCGTCCTGGCGACCAGCTCGCCGGTCAGCTCGGGCAGGCGTTCGAGCAGTGCCCTGGCTGCGGTGCGTAACGTCTGGCGGACGTCCTCGTCCACGACCGTAGGGGGACGCATTCCCCGAGGCTGCCACCGGCCGCCGTACCAGAACAAGGCTCTGTAGCGTTTTGTGACCTCGCGTTGTGCGGCTGCACAACGGGCCCCCGGCCGCGGTGGGCAGGGAGCCCGACTTCGCCGCCGACTCTGGACGGCGGCCCCGGACGCCGGTTTGGGTGGGCCGCCATGGGGTCCTGTGAGGAAGACGAATGGCCGAGCTGAGGGTGGACGGTCTCGTGGTGGACTACGGTCCCGTCCGCGCCCTGGACGGCGTGTCACTGAGCGTGCCGTCCGGGGCGGTGGTGGCCGTGCTGGGCGCGAACGGCGCCGGGAAGTCGACGCTGCTGCGGGCGGTCTCGGGCACGCTGCGGTTTCACCGGGGCCGGATCGCCGCGGGCGGCGTCACCGTGGCCGGGACGCGCGTGGACGGGCAGGCGACCTCGGCCGTGGTGCGGCGCGGCGTCACGCACGTGCCCGAGGGCCGCCGGGTGTTCGCCCGCATGACGGTGGAGGAGAACCTGCGGGCCGGCGGGCTGGGCACGCCGCGCGCGGCCGCCGCGCGGGCCAGGGAGCGGGTGCGCGAGCTGTTCCCCGTGCTGGCCGAGCGGGCGCACCAGCGCGCCGGGCTGCTGTCCGGCGGCGAGCAGCAGCTGCTGGCCATCGGCCGGGCGCTGATGGCCGCGCCGTCGGTGCTGCTGCTGGACGAGCCGACGCTCGGCCTGGCTCCCCGGGCGGCCGCCACGATCGCCGCCACGATCCGGGCGATCAACGCCGCCGGCACCTCGATCCTGCTCGTCGAGCAGAACGCCGCCACGGCCCTGGCGCTGGCCTCCCACGCGTACGTGCTGGAGGTCGGCGCGGTCGCGCTGGAGGGACCGGCGGCCGAGCTGGCCCGCGGCGACGAGGTGCGTCGCCGCTACCTGGGCGTGGACGACGCGGCCCCGGCGGCGCCGACCAGGGCCGGGCTGTCGAGGTGGTCCGCGTGACCCCCACATACCAACCGGATGGTATGCCCGCTCTGGAGGTGAGCGACGTGACCGTGCGCTTCGCCGGCCTGACGGCGCTGGACGGCGTCGGCTTCACGGTCGCGCCCGGCACCGTGCACGCGCTCATCGGCCCGAACGGCGCGGGCAAGTCCACCTGCTTCAACGTGCTGTCCGGCGTCTGCCGGGCGGCCTCCGGCAGCGTCAGGTTCGGCGGGAGCGAGCTGACCGCGCTGCGCCCGCACCGGATCGCCGCGCTCGGCGTGGCCCGCACGTTCCAGAACCTCGCGCTCTCCCCCGGCCGGCCGGTGCGGGACAACCTGCTGCTGGGCCGCCACCGGCTCACCCGGGCCGGGTTCGTCTCGGCCGGGCTCGGCCTGCCGGGCGCGCGCCGCGAGCAGCGCGCCCACGCGGCCAGGGTCGCCGAGATCGCCGCGTTCGCCGGCCTGGCCCCGGTGCTGGACACGCCGGTCGGGCTGCTCCCGTACGGGGTGCAGAAGCGGGTCGAGCTGGCCAGGGCCCTGGCCATGGAACCGCGCCTGCTCCTGCTGGACGAGCCGGTCGCCGGGATGAACGGCGGCGAGCGGTTGGAGATGGCCGAGCTGATCGGGTCGGTACGGGAGAGCCTGGGCATCTCCGTCCTCCTGGTCGAGCACGACATGGGCCTGGTCATGCGGCTGGCCGACCGGGTGACCGTCCTGGACTTCGGCCGCCGCATCGCCGACGGGCCGCCCGCCGAGGTGCGGGACGACCCGGCGGTCGTCGGCGCGTACCTGGGCGTGGAGGAGACGCGGTGATCACCTTCGTGGAGCTGCTGGTCAACGGGCTGTCCCTCGGGGCCGTCTACGCGCTGATCGCGCTCGGCTTCGTCGTCATCTTCAAGGCCACCGAGGTGGTGAACTTCGCGCACGCCTCGCTGCTGCTGGCCGGCGGGTACGTGGTGGCCCGGCTGCACCCCCACCTCGGCTTCTGGCCCGCGCTGCTGGCCGGGGCCGCGTCGGCGGCGGTCCTCGGGGCGCTGGTGGAGTTCCTGGTCATCCGCCGCTCGAAGGCGGGTTCGCACAGCGTGCTGGCCATCGTCACCATCGGCGTGGACATCGTGCTCACCACCGAGCTCACCCGGCGGATCGGCGCCGAGGTGCTGGCGATGGGCGACCCGTGGGGGTCGCGGGTGCTGCGCGTCGGGGCGGTCACGGTCGCCGAGACCAGGGGCGTCGCGCTGGCCGTGGCGGGGGTGCTGATCACGGCGTTCCTGCTGGCGTTCAAGTACACCGGGTGGGGGGTGGCGATGCGGGCCACCGCCGAGGACCCCGAGACGGCCGCGCTCATGGGCGTGCGGCTCGGCCGGGTCTCGGTCGGCGCGTGGGCCGTGGCCGGGGCGCTGGCGGCGGTGGCCGCGCTGTTCCTGTGCGTCTTCCCGACGCCCGGCCTGGACCGCGGCACCTCGGTGGCCGCGCTGAAGGCCTTCCCCGCCGCGATACTCGGCGGCCTGGACTCCACCACGGGCGCCCTGACCGGCGGCCTGATCGTCGGCGTCACCGAGGCCCTGACCACCGGCTACCAGAACGACCTGGCCTTCCTCGGCCGCGGGATCGGCGACGTGGCGCCGTTCCTCGTCATGGTCGTCGTGCTGCTGCTGCGGCCCGCCGGGCTGTTCGGGACGAGGGAGCGGGCCCGTGTCTAGGACCGTCGTGTCACTGGCCGCCCTGGCCGCCTTCGTCGCCGTGCCCTTCTACCTGGAGGGATTCTGGCTGCAGGCGGGGCTGTTCGCCATGGCGGCCGCGATCGGCGCGATCGGCGTCAACCTGCTGACCGGGGCGACCGGGCAGCTGTCCATGGGCCACGCGTTCTTCCTGGCCGTGGGCGCCTACGCGTACGTGTACCTGGCCGCCGAGCCCACCGCGTCGCTGGGCGGCCTGGGCCTGCCGCCGCTGCCGTCCGCCGTGCTGGCCGTGGCGCTGGCGGGGGTCGCCGGCGGGCTGTTCAGCCCGATCGCCGGGCGGCTCAAGGGCGCCTATCTGGGCATCGCCACGCTGGCGCTCATCTTCGGCGGGCAGCACCTGCTGTTCAACGCCGGGCCGGTCACGGGCGGCTTCAACGGGCGGGCCGTGCCGGCGATGGAGGTCTTCGGGTTCGCCTTCGCCGACGGGCCCGAGCTGGTCGTCCTGGACGTGCCGTTCGGCGCGCTGGAGCGGCTGTGGTTCCTGGGCGGCCTGGCGCTGCTGGGGGCGGCGCTGTTCGCCCGCGGCGTGCTGCGCGGACGGCCGGGCCGGGCGCTGAACACGATCCGCGACCACGAGATCGCGGCCGGGGTGATGGGGGTGCCCGTCACCCGCTACCGGGCCGGCGTGTTCGTGCTGTCGTCCATGTACGGCGGCCTGGCCGGCGTGCTGCTGGCCCTGGTCTTCCAGCGGACCGTGCCGGACCACTTCGGCATGCTGCTCTCCCTCGACTACCTGGCGATGATCGTCATCGGCGGCCTGGGCTCGGTGGGCGGCGCGGTGCTCGGCGCCGTCTTCGTCTCCCTGCTGCCGCAACTGCTCACCCGTTACGGCGACGCCATCCCCCTGGTGTCCCCGCCCGGCTCCGGCGGCGGCCTGTCCCCCGCCGAGGCCGCCCGCATCCTGTACGGCGCCGCCGTCGTCGCCGTCGTCCTCTTCCTCCCCGGCGGCCTGCTCGGCCTGCCGCGCGCCCTGCGCCGCGGATCACCGGGCCGCCCGTCGACGTCCCCGGAACCGTCCCCCGAGACCAGGAGCTCACATGTCACGTAACCGAACGGCCGTCCTGGCCGCGCTGCTGGCGCTGGGGCTGGCGGCCACCGCGTGTGGCAGCGGCAAGGCCACCGGCGGCGGCCAGGCGACCACCGCCGCCGGCGGCGACGGCGTCAGGACCGGCCCCGGCGTCACCGCCGACACCATCACCCTCAGCCTGCTCACCGACCTGACCGGCCCGTACGCCTCGCTCGGCAAGAGCCTCACCCAGGCGCAGCAGCTCTACTTCGAGCAGGTCAACCAGGGCGGCGGCGTCTGCGGCAGGAAGATCGAGACCATCGTCCGCGACCACGGCTACGACGCGCAGAAGGCGATGGCCGCCTACGCCGAGGTCGCGCCGAAGACGGCAGCCATCCCGCAGTTCGTCGGCTCGCCGATGGTCACCGCGCTCAAGGACAGGATCACCGCCGACAAGATCCTCACCCTGCCCATGGCGTGGGCCACCGGCCTGCTCGGCAGCGAGGCCATCCAGGTCACCGGCACCACCTACGACGTGGACATGATCAACGCCGTCGACTTCCTGGTGAAGGAGAAGGGCGTCAAGGCCGGGGACCGCATCGGCCACCTGTACTTCGAGGGCGACTACGGCGAGAGCGCGCTGGCCGGGTCCAAGTACGCCGCCGGCGAGCTGGGGCTCACGCTGGTCGAGCAGAAGATCAAGGCGACCGACCAGGACATGACCGCGCAGGTGGCGGCGTTCAGGAAGGCGGGCGTCGAAGCCGTGCTGGTGTCGGTCGGCCCGCGCCAGACGGCCTCGCTGGTCGGCGTGGCCCTGGCCGCCGGGATGGACGTGCCGTTCGTGGGCAGCAACTCGGCCTACAGCCCGCAGCTCCTGGCCACCCCGGCCGCCCCGGCGCTGCTGAAGGACTTCTTCTACGTGACCGCGGGCGCCCCGATCAGCGCGCCGCTGCCGGCCTACGCCAAGCTCATCGCCGACTACCGGGCCAAGTACGCCGGCCAGCCCCTGGACAGCGGCGTCGCGGCCGGCTGGACCGCGGCGGTCATCGTCGGCGACGCGCTGCGCAAGGCCTGCCAGGCCAAGGACCTCAGCCGAGCGGGCATCGTGGCGGCCCACCGGTCGCAGAAGTCGTGGGAGGCCGGGCTGGGCGGCACGCCGATGGACTTCAGCGTCTTCGACCGGCCCGCCTCGCGCGCCTCCTACGTCGTCAAGCCCGACAGCAAGGCGGTGGGCGGCGCCGTCGTCCTGAAGGAGGCGGCGGTGTCGGAACCGGCCGGGAAGTACACCGTGCCGACGGCCGGCTGACCGGGGCCGGCGGGCTCACCGCCCCTCGTCGGTGAGCCGCACCGGGCGGGGGGCGGCCAGCAGGCGGCGGTAGACCGCCTCGTAGGCCGCGGCCATCGCCTCCACGCCGAAGTGCCGCTCGACGTGGTCGCGGCAGGCCCGCGGGTCGAGCCGGCCGGCCGCCTCGATCGCCGCGGGCAGCTCGGCCGCCTCCCGCAGCACGAACCCCGTCACGCCGTCCACGACGATCTCCGGCACCGCACCCCGGCCGATGGCGACGACGGGCGTGCCGCAGGCCATGGCCTCGATCACCACCATCCCGAACGGCTCCTCCCACTGGATGGGGAAGACCATGCAGCGGGCGGCGGCCAGCAGCTCGCGCTTGCGCTCGGCGTCGGCCTCGCCCACGTAGGAGACGCCGGGGCCCAGCCGGGGCCGTACGTGCTCGTCGAAGTAGTCCCGCTCGCACGGCTCGGTGAGCTTGCCCGCCAGCACGATGGGACGGCCCGCCGCGCGGGCGGCGTCGATGGCCAGGTCCGGCCCCTTGCTGTGGCTGAACCGGCCCAGCCACAACACCCAGTCCTCCTTGTGCTCCCGGAAGGGGAAGGTGGCGGCGTCGAGCGCGTTGTGCACGGTGGCGACCCAGTTGAGGTCGGGCGCGTCGGCGCGCTGGGCGTCGGAGACCGCGATCAGGTTGACGTGCTCGCCGAGTGCCCGGTACACCTCGCCCAGCTCGCCGCCGGCCGGGCCGTGGCAGGTGACCACGGTCGGGGTCGCCCGGCCGAGCGCGGTGAGCGGCCCGGCCAGCGAGTGGTCGTGCACGATGTCGGCGGGCAGCCCTTCGAGCGCCCGCCAGGCGTGGGCGGCGTGCAGCACCTCGGGCAGCGACTCGCCGATCCGCTGCGAGGGCGCCTCGGGGTAGGTGGCCAGGAACTTGGCCGGGACCGCCGTGCTGCCCGAGCCGATCAGCGTCACCTCGTGGCCGCGTGCGGACAGGCCCGTGATCAGGTCGGCGAGCATCTGCTCGATCCCGCCGTAGGCCCGTGGCGGCACCTCCTCCCAGGGTGGGGCGACCATCGCGATGCGCAGCGCGCCTGCCCAGTCGTCCTCGGAATCCGTCATCCCGGCACCTCCCCGTGTCGATCCGGTCGTCACAGCGCCGTGTCACCGCGCCGGCAGGTCGTGTGCTCCGCGGCCGGAGCCGCAGGGGCCGCTGATCGGGCGGCGGGGTTCGGTGACCAGCTCGACGCCGTCGGGCAGGCCGGACACCATCGGCGTGCCGCCGTCGCCCCTGACGCGGATGCCGACCCTGGAGCCCCCCACCGGCATGCCCTTGATCGTCACGTCCCCGAACCCCTCGGGCAGCGCCGGGACCAGCCACAACTTGCCGTACGGCACCCCTGGGTCCAGCCGCAGCAACGTGCGCACGAGCTGGATGGGCGCGGCGGCGGCCCACGCCTGCGGCGAGCACGACGTCGGGTACGGCACCGGCCGCCGGTACTCCTCCTTGCCGAACCCGCAGAACAGCTCCGGCAGCCGCCCGCCGAAGGAGTGCGCGGCCTCCAGCAACCCGACGGCGACGCGCTGGGCCTCCTCGACGTGGCCGTAACGCATCAGCCCGGCGGCGACGATCGCGCTGTCGTGCGGCCACACCGAGCCGTTGTGGTAGCTCAT
The DNA here is from genome assembly GCF_040642995.1 of Nonomuraea sp. NPDC047529. Taxonomy (NCBI): domain Bacteria; kingdom Bacillati; phylum Actinomycetota; class Actinomycetes; order Streptosporangiales; family Streptosporangiaceae; genus Nonomuraea; species Nonomuraea sp. NPDC047529. Next base: position 26,731 of record NZ_JBEYTJ010000036.1, read on the forward strand.
CGGGTTGTAGGCCCCCATGGACGAGGCCAGCGTGCGCACCCCGAACCCGGTGAACATCTCGGGCGAGAGCAGGTGGCGGGCCACCTGCTGCGCCTTGTCCTCGTCGGCGATGCCGGCCCACAGGCAGTGGCCCATGTTGGAGCCCAGGCCGTCGATGGGCCGGCCGCGCCCGTCCAGGCCCATGGCGTAGTAGCCGGGGCCGGGCAGCCAGAACCGCTCGTTGAACGCCTCCCTGATCGCCTGCGCCCGCTGCGCGTAGCGCCGCTCGCCGGCCTCGTCGCCCTGCTGGCAGGCGAAGCGGGCGCGGGCCAGGTAGGCGGCGTAGACGTAGCCCTGCACCTCGGCCAGGGCGATCGGCGGGCGGGCGATGGTGCCGTCGGCGAAGTTGACGCCGTCGAAGGAGTCCTTCCAGCCCTGGTTGACCAGGCCGCGGTCGGTCTTGCGCTGGTACCAGACGAAGCCGTCGCGGCTGCCGTACTGCTCGATCCAGTCGAGCGCGGCGTCGGCGTGCGGCAGCAGTTCGTCGACCGCCTCGCCGTGCACGCCCCAGCGGCGCAGCTCGCCGAGGAGCATGACGAACAGCGGGGTGGCGTCCACCGAGCCGTAGTAGGCCCGTCCCCCGTACGGCGAGGAGCCGTCGTGGACGCCGAAGCGCAGCTCGTGCATGATCTTGCCGGGCTCCTCCTCCGACAGCAGGTCTACCTTCTCGCCCTGGAGCCGGGCCAGCCTGCGCAGGGTGCCGAGCGCGAGCGTCTGGTCCAGCGGCAGCGCCATCCAGGAGGTCAGCAGCGAGTCGCGGCCGAACAGCGTCATGAACCAGGGCGCGCCCGCGGCGATGGCGGGCGGCTCGTCGGGGTGGTCGCGGTCGAACAGGCGCAGGCTGCCCAGGTCCTGGCGCGAGCGGTCGAGCGCCTCGACGAGGCCGGCGTTCGTGCTCTCCAGGGTGGGGGTGCCGGCGGTCCACTCGGCCAGGCGGCGGGCCGGCTCGGCGTTGTGGGCGGGACGGGCGACGGGGAACCAGGCCGAGGTCTCCTCGCCGTCGTGGATCGGCGTCACGAGCACGGTGGCGTGCCATTCGCCGCGGGCGGGGACCACGATGTCGAAGGTGAGCAGCCCCTGCGCGGTGACGACCGGCGTGCCGGCCGGCTCGACGGCGATCTTGGCGCCGCGGGCCCGGCTCGACGAGTGGATCTCGATGCCGTGCTCGCCGGGGTTCACCTCGACGTCGTCGGCGGGCCAGATGCGTTCGGACTTCACCTCGAACAGGTCGGCCAGGTCGGCGCCGGCCTGCACGCACACGACGCAGCCCGCGGCCTCCTCGGACATGTTGCGCAGCGTGAGGTCCTCGCGCAGCCCGACGCCGACGAAGCGGTCGCGCACCACGAGCAGCGTGCTCTCCGCCCACCCGGGACGCGGCCTGGCCTTGCCGAGGAACGTGGCGTGGTAGGGCTCGCCCATGATCACTTGCAGCGGTTCGACGGGATGGTCGTCCACCCGCAGCATCCAGCGGGACAGCAGCCGGGTGTCGGCGTGATAGACGCCCTGCGCGCCGCCGGGGACGATGTCACCGCAGTGCTGGGACACGCAGAACGAGGCGCCCTCCACGAGCGTGACCGTGTCCCCCAGCGCGCCGGGTTGTCCCTCGAAGGTCCATGCGTTCACCGACGAGCCCCCCAGTCCTTCCCCCGGCCCCGTGGCCTGCGGGGGCGGGTCCCCGCACGTCAGGAGTGCTATCCGGGGGAAGAATGGGGAATCCCATGGCTGTCTAGATTCTTAACACTTCATCCCGATATTTCGGGATTCAGGGGGTTTTCGGCCAGGGGGGTGGTCCCTCCCTGGCCGGGGGCTCAGGCCGCGGCCTTGGCGGTGATCGCCACGCTCGCCTGGCGGGTGACCCCGCTGACGGTGACGGCGACCGTCACCTGTCCGGCCCGCAGGGCCGTGATCGTGCCCGTGTCCGGGTCGAGCACCGCCACGTGCCACGGCTTGGCCGTCTGACGGGTGCCGACGTGCAGGTTGGGCGAGCCCGACCAGGAGACCGAGACCGGGTAGGCGGCCGGCACGGTCCGGTCGTCCTGCCGGATCGCCGCCGTGACCGGCGCGGGCGCGCCGACCGCGAGGGTCGCGGGCGCGGTGAGCGTCAGCTCGTCCACGTGCGGCCGCACCTGCGTGCCGATCCAGCCGGGCGCGTCGATGAACCAGTTGCGCCGTACGTGCTCGGCCTCGGCGGGCGTCACGGGGTCCACGCCCCACAGCGACCAGCCGGTGAAGCCGCCGTCGTCGGGGGCGGTGGCCGGGTTCTTGCCGGAGTTGCCGTTGACGAAGTACGGCACCGCGTCCACGCGCGAGGCGTTGAACGTGCCCACGTGCCCGCCGATGTAGGCCGCGCCCTTGCCGGTGTCGCGCTGGAAGTCGGCCAGCCAGCCCTCGACCAGCGCGGCCTCCTTCCGGTCGCCGAGCTGGCTGCCCTTGCCCGGCGTCGGGTCGCGCGGCGGCACGTGGAACAGCACGGTGACCGACCCGACGGAGGCGTCCTTGGCCGCCTTGTCGAGCTCGGAGCGGAGCATCGCCACCTGGTCGTAGTCGCCGCCGCGCAGGTTCAGGCGGGAGGTGTCCAGGGTGATGAAGCGGGTGCCCTTGTGGTCGAACGTGCCGTACGTGTCGCCGAAGACGGCCTTGAAGTTGTCGATCTTGCCGCCCATGACCTCATGGTTGCCGGGGATGTAGCGATATTTCAGCTCTCCTCCCAGCTCCTCGTCGAGGATCTTCTTCGCCAGCGCGAAGTCCTCCGGCGACGCCTCGTCCACCAGGTCGCCGTTGATCAGCAGGAAGTCGGGCTTGGCGGCCTTGATCTCCTTGAGCGTGCGGCGGGCGTTCCTGACGAGGTCGCTGTCGGGGTTCCGGGCCACGAACTGGGCGTCCGACATGACCGCGAACCGCCATGGCGCCTTGGCCACGTCCGCCTTGACGACGGGGTCGGCGACCTTGGGCACGGCCGGCGCGGTGATCGACGGCGACACCTTGGCCACCAGGCCGTCGATCAGGATGTCGTTGCCGTACTTGGCGTCGGCCCTGGTCTCAGCCACGTAGAAGCGCCGGAGCTTGAGCGGGTAGTTGACCCCGGCGGGCACCGGGAACTCGACGTACTGCCAGCCGGTCCACGTCATGTACGGCCCACGCAGGATCTGCGACTGGCCGAGCGCGTCGTAGAACTCCAGGCTGGGCCACTCCCCCTTGCCGGTGGAGTTGATCCACAAGCCGAACGCCTGCGGCTGCCCGTCCACCACGATCTGCTGCGGCGGGCTGGCGTAGGCGGCCCGGGTGGCGGTCGAGGTGGTGAAGTCGTAGGACAGCTTGAGCCCGCCGCCGCTCTGGCCGGGCGCGGCCGACAGCGAGCCGGTGGCGCGGGCGGCGGCGAAGGTCCACTTGGCCGCGTCCTCGAAGTCGGCGACCGGCTTGGACTCGAAGCCGACCGTCACCGGGACGGCCGTGGTGATCTTCCCGACCTTGGCGGTGATCAGCCCGGAGCCGGTGGCCTGCCGGGCCTTGACGGTGAAGTACCCGTGCTCGGCCGGGGTGACCTCGAACAGGTTCCGGTCGTAGTCGAGGGTGAGGTCGTCCGGCTCGATGGGCGCGGAGTTGCCGTTGTGGTCGTAGCCGACGACGCCGAAGGCGGCGCTGCCGTCCGCGCCCGAGATGCCGAGCCGGTCGGCCGTGGCGCCGAGCCGCTGCAACGGCTGGAGCACGGTCAGGCCGATCGTGCCCTTCGCGCCGCCGCGCGAGGCGGTGACGGTGGTCTGGCCGGGCACCAGAGCGTGGAACCTGCCATTCCTGATCACGCCGTGCACGGCCGGGTTGGCCCGCCACGACGGCGTGCCGGCCGCGGGCCCGTACGTCTCGTCGTAGCCGGCGGCGGTCAGCCGCCTGGTGAGGCCGGGGAAGACGCGGTCGGGACGGCCGCCCGCGACGGGCCCGACGCCGGGCGCCTTGGCCGGGTCGCTCGCGGTCTCCAGCCAGAAGCCCTTGAGCTTGCCGCTGCCTTCGGGGGCGTACAGCGCCAGGCCATTGGGCACGTGGCGCTCGCCGCCGTCGGAGGGGCTGTTCTCCACCTGCACCTCGGCCGAGCCGGGCTCGCGCGCCAGCAGGGTGGAGGAGCCGCCGCCGTCGAGGTTGAGCGCGTTGGCCGCCCCCAGGTCCACCATCATGGCGGCCAGCTCGTTGAGCGTGACGCCGCGGCTGTCGGCCTGGCGGCCGTCCACGGTCAGCAGGTACATCTTCCTGCCGTCGGCGGAGAAGCCCACGGCGGTGCGCGGGTGCGCGGCCGGGTCGGCGCTGTTCTGCACGACGCCGTCCTTGACCAGGACGTAGTTGCCGCCGACGGCCGCCTTGACGGCGGAGCCGTCCGACGCCTTCGGCTGGTACTTCACGTCCACCCGGTCGCCGGCCTTCAGGGCCGACAGGGCGGCGGCGCCGGCGTCCCGGCCGAGCAGGATCGTGGTGCCGGCCGGGATGGGCCCGGTGCCGGCGGCGTTGCGCACCTCGGTGACCACGCCGTCCACCAGCACGACCTCGGCGACCGTGGCGGCGCCCTCGACGGCGCGGGCCCGGCTGTAGGAGCCCCACAGCGGCGTGAACAGGCCGACGCCGCCGTTCTGCACCATCTGGTTGAACTGGGTGAGCGCGATCGGCGCGCCGCCGGAGGGCGTGGCGGTGCCCTCGAAGTACATCTTGAGCACCCGCCCGACGCCGTCGCCGGTGACGGCGACCGCGTTGTCGTGCCCGGCGACCGGCGACTGGACCAGCGTGCCGTCCTGCACGCCGATGCCCTGGGCGGCGCCGGAGTTGTTGATGTCGAAGAAGTCGCCGTTGACCGCCGCCACCGCGCGGGAGCGCCCGGCGGGGCCGGACAGCGGTTCGGTCCTGGTCACCTCGCCGGAGAAGACGTAGTCGGCCTTGGGCCCGCCCTTGCCGCCGCCGAGGTCGGCGGTCAGCGCGTCGGCGCGCAGCCAGCCCAGCGCGTCATAGGTGTCGAACGAGGTCAGCGAGAGGCCCGGCGCGACCGGCCGGGTCCTCTTGGCCGTCTCCAGCCGGGGCTGCCCTGCGGCGGCCTGGCTGATCAGCGTGGAGGGCGGCGGGTAGGAGGACGCCGTCAGCGCGTCCTCGGCGGGCGTGGTCGGGTCGGCCTGCGCGGGCGCGCTCAGGGCCACCGGCCCTAAAACGAGCGCGGCGGCGGCCAGGAAACGGAGGGTCTGCACGACCGAACTCAATCGCTCGTGGATATAAGTTTCAAGACTTGAGAGTGAACTAAAAGAAAATTTCAGATCTTGTCGCGTCCCCGGCCACGCCGGACGATGGGACGCGTGGATCGACAGGCGCTCTACCGCGACCCGTACCCGCTCTACGCCCGCGCCCGCGCCGCCCCCGGGCTGACCTTCGCCGAGGAGCTGGACGCCTGGCTGGTGGCCCGGCACGACGACGTGCGCGAGGTGCTGTCCAGGCCGGACGACTTCTCCTCCAAGGGCGCCCTGCGGCCGGACGTGATCCCGAGCCCGCGGGCGTTCGCCGAGCTGGCCGGGGTGCCGGGCGGCGCGCCCGTGGTGCTGAGCACGGACGGCGAGGCGCACCAGCGTTACCGCAGGCCGCTCACCCGCGGCCTGTCGCCCGCCCGGGTGGCCGCCGCGCTGCCGTTCGTCACCGCCACGGCCGCCGAACTGGTCGCCGGGCTCGTCAAGGCGGGCGGAGGCGAGTGGATGTCCCGCTACGCCAGGCCGCTGCCCGCCGCCGTGATCGGCCACCTGCTGGGCCTGGACCCGGCCGACGTGCCGGCCGCGATCAGGGGCGGCTTCCGGGCCGAGGAGCTGCTGTTCACCCCGATGCCCGAGGAGCGGCAGATCGCCGCCGCCCGCGAGGTGGCCGCGCTGCGGCGCCTGCTGGCCGCCCACGCCGGCCGCTCAGCCGGGGCCGCCGACCTGACCGGCGAGGTGGTGCGCGGCCTGGCGCCCGGCCCCGGGGAGCCGACGGCCGCCCAGCGCGACGAGATCGCCTCCAACGTCGAGAACGTCATGCTCGCCGGGCACCTCACCACGACCGCGCTGCTCGGCTCGGTCGTGCACCGCCTGCTGCGCGACCGCCGCCAGTGGCAGCTGCTGTGCGCCGCCCCGGCCGAGCTGATCCCGGCCGCGATCGAGGAGGCCGCCCGGTACGAGGCGCCCGTCCAGGGCTTCCGCCGCCGTGTCACCAGGCCGCTCACCCTGGCCGGCACGCCTTTGGAGGAGGGCGCGACGGTGTTCGTCTCCTTCGCCTCGGCGGGCCGCGACGAGGCGGCGTACGAGCGGCCCGACGTCTTCGACATCGCCCGTCCGCGCGCCCGTCACCTGGCGTTCGGTCACGGCGTGCACGGCTGCCCCGGCGCGTTCCTGGCCCGCGAGCAGCTCCGGGTGACGCTGGAGCTGCTGGTGGCGGAGCTGCCCGGCCTCCGGCTGGCCCGCGAGGACGTGGTGATGGCCGCCACGCTCATCCACCGCGCGCCCGAGGAACTCCATCTGACCTGGTGAGCCGGGCAAGGGTCTCCTCGTAGGCGGGGTCGAGCCAGTAGTCGGAGTGCCAGCGCGCCTCGGGCAGCGGCTCGCCCGGCCCCGGCTGGAGCGGGTCCCAGCAGAACCGGTCGACGGTCTCCTCACCCTCGCCCGCCGGACGGGGGCCGAACGGGTCGACCCGGCGGAAGACGGGCCCGCCGATGGGGTCGCTCAGCCGGTAGAGGTTCCGCCAGCGGACGGCGTCGCGCATCGCCGACAGGCCGGGGGTGCCGAAGTAGGCGGGGAAGAAGGCGGCGTACAGGCGGCGCAGCGGCGAGCCGTGGGTGAGCAGCCGGACCCGGGGCCGCAGCTCGGGCCGCACCTGGAGCACGAGCGCGGCGGTGAGCACGCTGCCCTGGCTGTGCCCGGACAGCACGACCTCGTCGTCGGCCGTCCTGGTCAGGATCTTGACGCGGGCCAGCAGCTCGGGGATCACCCGCTCGGTGTAGCAGGGCGGCGCGAGCGGGTGGATGGCCCGGGGCCAGAAGGTCGAGACGTCCCAGAGGATGCCGACCGTGCGCCGCAGCCGCGTGTCGCTGTACGTGCGGCGGCCCAGCAGGACCAGGCCCACGACGATCGCCGTCATGGCCCAGCTCCCGACCGAGGCCAGCAGTCCGGCCAGCCCGCCCACCGGGGCGAACAGGTGGAACCGGTAGATCACGGTCACCGCGGCGGACCCGGCCACGCCGAGGCCGGTGAGCACGGCCAGCACGAGCCCGGCGCGGTCGGTGAGCGAGGCCAGCGCCCACTTGCCCGCCACGTCACGGTCGTAGGCGCCGTAGTAGGGGGTCAGCTTGGGCGTGAGCGCGGCGGCGGCGGACCCGCGGACCATCCACAGCTCGGCCGCCACGGCGACGAACCCGATCACCAGCAGCGGCACGAGCGCGGCCGTCCACCAGACCGGGTCGTCGAGGTAGAGCCTGCGGTCGACCGGACCGGGCTCGGCGACGGAGGCCGGCACGCCGAAGAAGGTGGCGGTCCAGAACAGCAGGCCGAGGGCGAGCACGTTCGCGCTGCCGGCCGCCACCATCAGCGTGAACCAGGCCGCCACGCCGCACAGCGCCCGCCGCTCGATCGGGTCGCCGGTCTCGGCCGGCCGGTCCATGCGGGCCAGGACGATCGACGCCACCAGGATGAACAGCCCGAGCCCGAGCGTCAGCCCGAACTGGAACGCTCCCACGCCGATGCCGGGAAGCTGCCGCCCCGGCAGCGCGGGCGACATCCCGATGAGGGCGGCGGCGATCGTGGCCACGAAGGTCAGCGGCCCGGCCACCCGCAGCACCCGGCACGCGCCGGTGAGCCAGGACGGGACCGCCTCCCCCGGGGCCAGCCGCCTGGCGATCCCGGGCAGCGCCGCCAGCACGGCGGCGGCGACCTGGACGGCGACGTTGGCCAGCGTCAGTGCCAGCCCCCGCGGGTCGCCCACGAACGGCGCCGACACCGCCAGGCTCACCGAACCCAGCGCGAAGGCGACGTGCACGGCCCGCAGCCGCCACACGGGCGCGCCGCCGTGCCACAGCCGCGGCCGGGCCAGCAGCGGCCCCGGACGCGAGCCGCCGCCGGGCGGGACCCCGGTCTGCTCGTCGCGCTCCCAGGTGCGCCGCGCCAGCCACCACAGCAGCACGACCACCGCGAACGGCGCCAGCGCGGCGACGGCCAGCCGCCGCGACGGCTCGGCCCCCCACAGCTCGCTCATCCAGTGGACCCAGGCCGGCGCGCTCTCGCGAGCGCAGGCCCGGCCGGCCGCGGTGCACTGCCAGCCGATGAGATCGACGCTCGCCCGGGTGACGGCGCCGACGAGGGTGCCGGTGAGCAGCAGCGCGAACAGCCGCTGCGCCGCCTCGGCCACGTGCCGCAGGCGGGCGCCGGCCGGCGGCCTCGGCAGCATGAAGTAGGACAGGTTGGCCAGGGAGAAGGGCAGCAGGAGCAGCCAGAGGGCGATGGTCCGGCCGCCCGAGGTGAGGCCGCCCCAGGCGTAGGCCTCGCGGTGGCGGATGCCGGGCAGGTCGTCCTGGTCGCCGTCGGGCCGGCCGCCCGGCCACCAGCGGCGGTAGAAGCCGGTGGTGGCGTCGCCGGCGATCTGGCGGGGGTGGGGGTGGTTGAGGATGCTCGCCGGCGGGGTGCCGGAGACGCCGTGCACACGTAGTTCGGTAATGCCTCCGCAGGTGGGGTCCAGGAATCCGTCCATGAGATCAGGATCACGCAAAGTCACCGATTACGCAAAGTAATGGAATGGTCACTCGAATGGGGTGCCGCTCCGACCCTCTCTTTCCGGCCAGAGCCCAGTGGGGAAAGCCGCATTTCCCCACGAAAACGCCTTGCCGGGCGTACATCTGAAGCCAGGGCACTGTGCGGGTGAAGCGAGGCATGATGACGACGACGCTGCCGCCGCAGAATTCTTCGGGGCCGAACGAGCAGATCCGCACCGCGCGGATCAACGGCTGGTACACCGTGCTCGCGGCGGCGCTGGCGGCCGTGGTGACGTTCGTGGGCACGGTCGCCTACCAGGAGGCCGCCAAGGAGCGGCAGGGGTGCGCCGCGACTCCGAGCCGCGACAACTGCGACAAGAAGTACGCGAGCGTCACCGGCTGCGAGAAGGACGCGATCACCGTTCCCGGCGGCACCGCCGTCCGGACGGTTCCCGCCGGGCGGATGGTTCTGGAGCTTCGCTGGAGCCGTACCTGCCAGACGTTGTGGGCCCGGGCGCAGCCGCAGAACGACGTCTTCTTCCTCCAGCCCTGGATAGAGCCCGACAGGAAGGACGCCACCCGCTTCTTCGCCGCGGGCGAGCGCACCCGGGGATGGCTGGAGTCGCCGATGGCCTTCATCCCGGGAGGGAACGTCGCCGCCAAGGCGTGCTCGTTCGCGGGGCGCGGCCGACCGGACGCCCAATACGCGTGCACGGCCATGCTGATGCCGGACGGCACCGACGTCACCGAGAGCTAGGACCTGCGCCGCACCGGGGCGATGTCCGGCCGTCCGGCGCGGCGTCCTGGCGTGGGCCGCCCACGGACGGGCACCATGATCTACGTGACCGCGGACGGCGACGGCGAGGCGCGGGCCCACTGGATCGACAGGGAGACGGTCGCCTGGACGGTGGATCCGGCGCTGACGCACGCGCTGGCCTGCGCCCCCGACGGCGGCATCGCCTGCCGTGACGGCCGCCTGACCGGCCACACCCTGACCATCCCGCTCACCCCGGGCACACTGGACGACGAGCAGCGGCGGGCCTGGCCGCACCTGGCCGACCGCGCCGCGCTCAAGCTGCCGTCCGCGGACGTCGGGCTGGTGAGGGAGGCCCTGCGCGGCCAGGTCCTGGCCGTGGCCCGCGACGGGTCCGGCGCGGTGGCCGCCGCGACCGGCGTGCAGCTCCCGGGCGTGCTCGACGACGTTTACGCCGGGGCCACGCGGGCCCGGCTCGGGCCGTCGGGACGGCTGCTGCCCCGGCTGGCACTCTGGGCGCCCACCGCCCGGCGGGTGGAGCTGGCGCTCGGCGGCCGGGTCCACGCGATGCGGCTGGACGAGGAGACCGGCGTGTGGTCGATCCGCGGCCTGCCCACCTGGTACGGCAGGGACTACACCTATCGCGTCACCGTCTACTCCCCCGCCGCGGGCCGCGTCGTCACCCGCGAGGTCACCGACCCCTACAGCCTGGCCGCCGCGCCCGACGGCGTGCGCAGCAGGCTGGTCAGCCTGGACGACCCCGCGCTCAAGCCGCCCGGCTGGGACCGGCTGGCCAAGCCCGAGCCGGTCCCGCTGGACCGCGCGGTCGTCTACGAGCTGCACGTCCGCGACTTCTCCGCCTCCGACGCGACCGTGCCGGAGGAGCTGCGCGGCACGTACGCGGCCTTCTGCCGGGACGGCGACGGCATGCGCGAGCTGCGCGCGCTGGCCGCGGAGGGGCTCACCCACGTGCACCTGCTGCCGGTGTTCGACCTGGCCACGGTCCCCGAGCGCCGCGCGGACAGGACCGAGCCGGAGCACGACCTCGCCGCCCTGCCGCCCGACTCCGAACGGCAGCAGGAGATCGTGGCGCTCACCGCGGACCGCGACTCCTTCAACTGGGGCTACGACCCGCTGCACTACACCGTCCCGGAGGGCTCGTACGCGACCGACCCGGACGAGCGGATCAGGGAGTTCCGCGCCATGGTCGCCGCGCTGAACGAGGCCGGCCTGCGCGTGGTCATGGACGTGGTCTACAACCACACCCACTCGGCGGACGTGCTGGACCCGATCGTCCCCGGCTACTACCACCGCCTGCTGGAGGACGGTTCCCTGGCCACCTCCACCTGCTGCGCCAACACCGCGCCCGAGCACGCCATGATGGGCCGGCTCGTGGTCGACTCGGTGCGCACCTGGGCCAGGCAGTACAAGGTGGACGGCTTCCGCTTCGACCTCATGGGCCACCACCCGAAGGCCAACATCCTGGCCGTGCGCGCCGCCCTCGACGCGCTCACCCCCGAGCGCGACGGCGTGGACGGCCGCTCGATCATCCTGTACGGCGAGGGCTGGAGCTTCGGCGAGGTGGCCGGCGACGCCAGGTTCGAGCAGGCCACGCAGGCCAACATGGCCGGCACCGGCATCGGCACGTTCGACGACCGGCTGCGGGACGCGGTGCGCGGCGGCAGCCCGTTCGACGCCGACCCGCGGGTGCAGGGGTTCGGCTCCGGCCTGGCCGGCGCGCCCAACGGCGCCGCGGCCAACGGCCCGGAGGAGCAGCAGCGCGAGCGCCTGCGCCACTGCACCGACCTGGTCATGCTCGGCCTGGCCGGCGGCCTGCGCGACTACGTGCTGCCCTCGGGCCGCAAGGGCTCTGAGGTCGTCCACAACGGCGGTCCCGCCGGTTACGCCGGCCGCCCGGACGACGTCGTGACGTACGTGGACGCGCACGACAACGAGACGCTGTTCGACGCGCTGGCCTACAAGCTGCCGGCGGGCACGCCGATGGCCGACCGGGTGCGCATGCAGGTGTTGTCGCTGGCCACGGTGCTGCTGGGGCAGGGGGCGGCGTTCGTGCACGCGGGCAGCGAGCGTTTGCGCTCGAAGTCGCTGGACCGCAACTCCTACGACTCCGGCGACTGGTTCAACCGGCTGCTGTGGGACTGCTCGGCGGGCAACGGGTTCGGCGCGGGCCTGCCGCCGAGGGCGGACAACGAGGCCGCCTGGCCGTACGCCCGGCCGCTGCTGGCCGACCCCGCGCTGCGTCCCGGCTGCGCGGCGATCGGGGCGGCGCGGGCGGCGTTCGGGGAGCTGCTGCGGATCAGGGCCTCGACCCCGGCGTTCGCACTCGGGACGGCGGAGGAGGTGCGGCGGCGGCTGTCGTTCCCGGCCTGCGACGAGGGCGTGATCGTGATGCGCGTGGACACCGCGGGGCTGGACCCGCGCTGGGACGCGGTCGTCGTGGTGCTCAACGCCACCCCCTCACCCGGTACGCGGGCGGTGGCGGCCCCGCCCGGCCGCCGGGTGGCGCTGCATCCCGTTCAGGCCGCCTCGGCGGACGAGGTGGTCAGGCGGTCGTCGTACGACCCGGCGGGCGGCACGCTGACGGTTCCGGCCCGCACAGCAGCCGTTTTCGTAATAAGTGCCGAAAATCCCTCTTAAATCGAATTTCTGGTGCCATAACCGTGAATAGCGGTTGAGGAATGATCGCCTCGCCTGGGGGAACCATTGCCTGTGGAAGATGCCCGATCACTGGCTTTGACGCGCACGACAGCGCAAACTGGATAGACGGCGATCGCGTGGAGCATGGAGCACCCGTGGACAATCACCTTGATCACATGCCGGTCCTGTCCCGCGGCAGGCATCGCAACCCGAAACGCGGCGCCTGTTTCATGGAACTGGCGTCCTATCTGGCCGGAGAGCGGTGGAGCGACCATCCGGCCTGCACCCATCCGCTGCTGGCCGCACTCGCCCGCCTGGTCAACGACAACACCGGCGACGAGAGCCGCGCCGAGCTGGTCGGGCTGGTGCCGTCCATCATCGGGCTGGCGGGCGACGACCTGCGGATCGACGCCCACATCGCGCTGCGCTGCGCGACCACGGCCCTGCCGGTCGCGGCCGCCGAACGCCAGCTCGCGCTGGCGGTGTCGGTGCTCGCGGCCGAGGAGATGCTGGCCAGGCTCGACGGCGCGCCGTCCGGGCGGCTGAGCGAGGCGAGCCGCAGGGCGATGGAGGAGGTGCCGCACGCGGCCGAGCAGGCCAGGCGCTTCAGCCGGGCGGCCAAGATCACCGAGAAGGGCTTCCGCCGGTACGCGGCGCCCAACGCGGTGCAGCTCGCCGTGGTCGGCATCGTCCAGGCGTGCATCAAGGACCCCGACGCGCTGCTGCGCAGGCTGCTGGAGGAGACGATCGCCGACTGCGAGGCGCTCATCCGCCGCCCGAAGGCCACCCGTCCGGCCGCCACGCCCGATTCCACTGTGCCCGATTCCACCGCGCCGGCACACGCCTGACCCGGTGACGTCCCTCCGGCGCCCGCTCGACGGGTTCCGGGGGGCGTCCGCGTGCCCGTCCCGGAATGGGGGGAACGTGGGTGCGGGGCGGGAAAACCGCAGATCAGGCTAGCCTCTCCTTCGTTGCGGATCATGCCGGAAGGGCCTAGATTCCGTGGCGAATTGCCATTAAGGGGAGGATTGTCATGACTGTCGAGCTTGTTAGGCCCTACTCTCCTGAGAAGCACCACAGCCACCGTGACGTCACCGGCGGCTGGTTGCGTCCGGCGGTGTTCGGGGCGATGGACGGGCTGGTCTCCAACGTGGCGCTCATCGCCGGAGTCGTGGGGGCCGCGGGCGCCGGGCGCGGCGCGGTGCTCGCCGGGTTCGCGGGCCTGGTCGCGGGGGCGTGCTCGATGGCGGCGGGCGAGTACACGTCGGTGAAGTCCCAGACCGAGCTGATGCGGGCCGAGATCGCCGTGGAGCGGCGCGAGCTGGCCCGCAACCCCGACGGCGAGCGGGCCGAGCTGGCCGCCCTCTACCGGTCGCGCGGCCTGGACGCCGACCTCGCGCGCCGCGTCGCCGAGGGCCTGTCGGCCGACCCGGAGCAGGCGTTGCGCGTGCACGTGCGCGAGGAACTGGGCGTGGACCCCGACGACCTGCCCTCGCCCTACCTGGCGGCGGGCTCGTCGTTCCTGGCCTTCGCGATCGGGGCGCTGGTGCCGCTGGCGCCGTTCCTGTTCGGGGCGTCGGGGCTGTTCCTGGCGCTGGCGCTGAGCATGGTGGCGCTGTTCGGGTTCGGCGCGGCGGTGGCCGTGATGACCGCGCGGCCGTGGTGGCTGGGCGGCCTGCGCCAGCTCGGGCTGGGCGCGGGTGCCGCCGCCGTCACCTTCGGCCTCGGGCACCTGCTCGGCGTCGCCGTCTCCTGACGCCGGCACGCCCGCCCAAAAGCGCCCGCCCAGGAGCGGCCCCCGGGAGGCCGTTCAGGGGCGGCCGGCGACGGCCAGGTTGACGCCGAGGGCGATGAGCGCGGCGCCGGTCAGCCCGTCCACGGCCTTGCGCACGCCGGACCGGGCGAACACCCGGCGCAGCGTGCCGACCACGTTCGCCAGCGTGAGGAACCAGACCATCGTGCCGGCCAGCGCGACCGCCGACAGCAGCAGCGTGCCGCCGAGCGCGGTGCCCTCCCCCACGAACTGCGGCACCAGGGCCACGAAGAACAGCGCGGCCTTGGGGTTGAGCACGTTGGTCAGCAGCCCTTCGGCGAAGGCCGCCCACGGGCCGTTGTCCGCGGGGCCCGGCAGGCCGAGGTCGAGCGGGCCGCCCTTGCGCAGGGCCGCGCGCAGCGCCTTGACCCCCAGGTAGAGCAGGTAGGCGGCGCCGACCACCTTGACCACGGTGAAGGCCATGGCCGAGGCCGCCAGCAACGCGGCCACGCCGGTGCCCGCGGCCACCACCCAGACGGCCACGCCCACGGCGATCCCGGCCGCCGCCGCCATGCCGTGCCCCCGGCCCGACAGCGCCGAGCGGCGGACCACGACCGCGAAGTCGGGGCCGGGCGACATCGCCCCGAGCATCACCAGGGCACCGAAAGCCACGAAATGCGGCAAAGAGATCATCATGGCGTCCACCTTACGAGGACCCGGCCCTCCGGGACCAAGGTGGAGACCTCCCACGTCCAGCTCGGCACCGTGATCATCTCGGCGGGCTGGTCGAGCGTGACGGGCGTGTCCAGCAGGACGGAGTGAGGCGTGAGCGGCAGCCCGCCACCGGGGATGACGACGGTGCACAGCGGGGTGCGCAGGCTGGGCCCGTCGGGCTCGTCCGCGTCGCTGGACACCCAGGTGGGCTCGCCGTCGAAGAACGTGCACACCAGCGCCCCCGCCGGCGCCGCGCAGGAGTGGCGCAGGGCACCGGCGGGCAGCCAGGCGTGCTCCCCCGGCAGGTACGTCACTCCTGACACCCGCAGCTCGCCCTCCAGCAGCACGAACTCCTCCCCCGCCAGGTAGTGGCCGCGGCCGGGCCGGCTCCACCGGGGTGGGAGGCGGACCAGCGACGTGCCGCCGCCGAGCGGGGTGACGCGCACCGGCAGGTTGGAGCCGGGCACCAGGGCGTCGTGTCCGGGCAGCCCGGCGTCGAGCAGATCGATCAGCACATCAGTGGATGTGCCCGTTACCTCCTGCGATGCCACTTCTTGAAGATGGTCCGGATCGTCAGCACCAGGGCGAGCCCGACGAGCTGGCCGCCGAGCACGATCCGGTTGACGTCGACGGCCGGACGCCACCGCACCTCGCCGTCCTTGATCACGAACACCCCGGCGGGGGTGGCGCTGTAGCCGAAGCCGCCACCACCGCCGCTGCCTCTCTCCTCACCCTTCTCGTCGAGGCCCTGCCCGTGGCCGGCCCCGCCGCCCTGGGCGACCCGGGCGACGGGGACGACCAGGACGTCGCCGTGGCGGATCGGCTCGCCGAAGACGCGCCTGACCGTGACGACGTCCTTCGACTGCTCCAACAGCTCCTTGATGTCCATGGCCCTCATCGTTCACCCGGATCGGCCGCTAGTCGAACGTGGTGGAGATCTCGTGCCAGCCGCCCGGCGCGATCTTCTCGGCCGGCTCCGGCCCCCAGGTGCCCTTCTCGTACGGCATCGGCCGGTCGGGCAGGTCGAGCAACCGGCCCACGATCCGCCACGACTCCTCCACCAGGTCGAACCTGGCGAAGCGCCGCGGGTCGCCGCTGACGGCGTCGGTCAGGATGCGCTCGTAGGCGGCCTCCATGGGCCCGAGCACCTTGGTGAAGTCGACGCTCACCGGCACCGGGATCGTCCGCTGCCTGCCCGGCTCCTTGGCCAGCACGTCGAAGGTCACCCCGGCGTCGGGCTGCAGGCGGAACCTGATGAGGTTCGGCCCCGGCGGCACGTCGCCGCCCCGGAACATCGTCACCGGCGGCCTGCGCAGCTCGGCCACGATCTCCAGGTCGGTGGTGGGCAGCGCCTTGCCCGAGCGGATGCACCAGGGCACACCCGCCCACCGCCAGCTGTCGATGTAGAGCCGCATGGCGACGAACGTCTCGGTGGTGGAGCCGGGCCGGACGCCGGGGGTGTCGAGGTAGCCGTCGTACTGGCCGCGTACGACGTGGGCCGGGTCGATGGCCTGGACCGCGCGCAGCACCCGCCACTTCTCGTCGAGCTGGGCGCGGGCGTCCATGGACGGCGGCGGGTCCATCGCCAGGATGGCCAGCAGCTGCAGCAGGTGGTTCTGGACGACGTCGCGGACCGTGCCGTTGGCGTCGTAGAAGCCGCCGCGGTCGGCGACGTCGAAGTCCTCGGCCATGGTGATCTGCACGCTGCGCACGTAGTTCCGGTTCCACAGGGGTTCCAGCAGCATGTTGGCGAAGCGGAACACCATGAGGTCCTCGACCGGCTCCTTGCCCAGGAAGTGGTCGACCCGCCGCAGGTGGTCCTCGTCGAAGTACTTCAGCAGCTCGTCGTTGAGCCTGCGCGCCGAGTCCAGGTCGTGCCCGAACGGCTTCTCCACCACGAGCCTGGCGTCGTCGTTGAGCCCGGCCCCGGCCAGCCCCTCGGCGACGACGGAGAACAGCGCGGGCGGCACCGCCAGGTAGTGGACGAGGAACCCCTTGCCCTCCACCTCCGCCTTCAGCTTCGCGAACGTCTCGGGATCGCGGTAGTCGCCCGCCACCAGCCGCAGGTTGCCCGCCAGCTTCTCGAACGCCGCGTCCTGGACGCCGCCGCAGGCCTCGCGGGCGTGCTCGCGCAGCCCGTCGAGGTCCATGTCGGTCTTGGCGACGCCGATGATCGGCAGGTCGAGCCTGCCGTCGGCGCTCAGGTGGTAGAGCGCGGGAAGCAGCATCTTGCGCGCGAGGTCACCGGTGACGCCGAACAGGACCAGCGCGCCCGCCTTCCCCTCCCCCATCTCAGACCTGCCTTCCGCGCAGCTCGCGGTACCTGCGGACGAGCTGTTCGGTCGAGGAGTCGGGGAAGGTCTGCGGCGGCTCCTCGGAGGTGAGCGCGGGCGCCACGTCGAGCGCCATCTTCTTGCCCAGCTCGACGCCCCACTGGTCGAAGGAGTCGACGCCCCAGATCGTGCCCTCGACGAACACGATGTGCTCGTACAGCGCGACGAGCTGGCCCAGCGTGGACGGCGTGAGCTTGGTCACCAGGATCGTCGAGGTGGGCCGGTTGCCCGGCATCACCTTGTGCGGCACGATCTCCGGCGGCGTGCCCTCGGCCGCGATCTCCTCGGCGGTCTTGCCGAAGGCCAGCGCGCTGGTCTGGGCGAGGAGGTTGGCGGTGAGCTGGTCGTGCATGCCCTCGCGATCCTCGAACGGCTCGGCGAAGCCGATGAAGTCGGCCGGGACGAGCCGGGTGCCCTGGTGCAGGAGCTGGTAGAAGGCGTGCTGGCCGTTGGTGCCGGGCTCGCCCCAGAAGATCTCGCCGGTCGGGACGGTGACCGGGCTGCCGTCGGCGCGCACCGACTTGCCGTTGGACTCCATCGTGAGCTGCTGGAGGTAGGCGGGGAAACGGTGCAGCCGCTGGCTGTAGGGCAGCACGGCGCGGGTCTCGGCGCCGAAGAAGTCGGTGTACCAGATGCCGAGCAGGGCCATCAGGACCGGCATGTTGGCGTTGAACGGCGCGGTGCGGAAGTGCTGGTCCATGCTGTGGAAGCCGGACAACATCTCGCGGAACCGCTCGGGCCCGACCGCGATCATCAGGGACAGGCCGATGGCGCCGTCGTAGGAGTAGCGGCCGCCCACCCAGTCCCAGAAGCCGAACATGTTGTCGGTGTCGATGCCGAACTCGGCGACCTTCTCGGCGTTGGTGGAGACGGCCACGAAGTGCTTGGAGACGGCGTCCTCGCCCAGCGCGCCGACCAGCCAGGAGCGGGCGACCCTGGCGTTGGTCAGCGTCTCCAGCGTGGTGAAGGTCTTGGACGCGACCACGAACAGCGTGGTGGCCGGGTCGAGGTCGCGCAGGTTGCCGAGGATGTCGGCGGGGTCGATGTTGGAGACGAACCTGGCCTCGACGCCGGCGTCCACGTAGTCGCGCAGCGCCTCGTAGGCCATGGCCGGGCCGAGGTCGGAGCCGCCGATGCCGATGTTGACCACGGTCCTGATCGGCTGCCCGGTGGCGCCCTTCCACTCCTTGGACCTGACGCGGTCGGCGAAGGCGCTCATCTTGTCCAGCACCGCGTGCACGTCGGCCACGACGTCCTGGCCGTCCACGACCAGCTCGGCGTTCTTCCGCATGCGCAGCGCGACGTGCAGGACGGCGCGGTCCTCGCTCACGTTGATGTGCTCGCCGCCGAACATCGCGGCGATGCGCTCGCGCAGGCCCGCCCGCTCGGCCAGGGCCACCAGCAGGCCGATCGTCTCCTGGGTGGCGCGGTGCTTGGCGTAGTCGAGGTAGAGGTCCCCGGCGCTCACCGTCATCCGCCCGGCCCTGCCCGGGTCCTCCGCGAACAGCTCACGCAGCTGCTTTCCCGCCAGCTCCTCGTGATGCTTGCCCAGAGCCGCCCACTCCTGGCTCTGGCTGATGTCGCCGTTCACCGCTTCCTCCTCATGTGTCGCCAAACCTGATCACATCGTCCCGTACTCGCGGGAGATCCGCTGAGCCGGGCTCCCGACAGGGAACCCCGTACCCCACGGGGATGATTCCGCGCACGGCGGCGGTCACTCTTTGCCTTCAGTGGGACTCGCGGCCGACGGCGTCGCCGGAGGAGCCCGTCAGGAAGTCGAGATCGGCGCCCTGGTGGGCCTGGGTGACGTGGTCGACGTACAGGCGCTCCCAGCCGCGGGCCGGGCGGGCGTGGCCGGTCATGACCGGTTTCCTGGCGGCCAGCTCGGCCTCGGGGACGTCCACGTCGAGCCTCCTGGCGGCCACGTCGAGCACGATCGGGTCGCCGGTGCGCACCCTGGCCAGCGGGCCGTCGGCCGCCGCCTCGGGCGAGGCGTGCAGGACGACCGTGCCGTACGCGGTGCCGCTCATCCGGGCGTCGCTGACCCGCACCATGTCGCGGACGCCCCTGGCCAGCAGCTTGCGCGGCAGCGGCAGGTTGCCGACCTCCGGCATGCCCGGGTAGCCCTTGGGCCCGCAGCCGCGCAGCACCAGCACCGAGGTCTCGTCCACGTCGAGGTCGGGCGAGTCGAGCCGGGCGCGGGCGTCCTCGACGCCGTCGAAGACGATCGCCCGGCCGCGGTGCCGCAGCAGCTCCGGCGAGGCGGCCGCGGGTTTGATCACGGCGCCGTCGGGCGCGAGGTTGCCGCGCAGCACGGCGATGCCGGCGTCGGGCAGCAGCGGGTCGGAGCGCCGCCTGATCACGGCGTCGTCCCAGATCTCGGCGCCGGCCAGGTGCTCGACCAGCGGCCTGCCGGTGACGGTGATCGCCGCCGGGTCGAGCAGGTCCTCGACCTCCCGCAGCAAGGCGGTCAGCCCGCCGGCCCTGAACAGGTCGTCCATCAGGTGGCGTCCGGCCGGCTGGAGGTCGGCCAGCAGCGGCACGCCGGAGCCGGCGCGGTCGAAGTCGTCGAGGCCCAGCTCGACGCCGAGCCGCCCGGCGACGGCCAGCAGGTGCACGACCGCGTTGGTCGAGCCGCCGATCGCGGCCAGCGTCACGATGGCGTTGAGGAAGGAGGCCCTGGTCATCACATGGCTGGGCCGCCGGCCCGCGCGGACCAGCTCGACGGCGAGCCTGCCGCTCTGGTGCGAGCGCTCCAGCAGGCGGCTGTCGGGGGCGGGGGTGCCGGCCGTGCCGGGCAGCGTCATGCCCAGCGCCTCGGCCATGCAGGCCATGGTGGAGGCGGTGCCCATCGTGTTGCAGTGGCCGCGGCTGCGGATCATGGACGACTCGGAGGCGAGGAACGCCTCGCGGGAGAGCGTGCCGGCCCGCACCTCCTCGCTGAGCCGCCACACGTCGGTGCCGCAGCCGAGCGGCACGCCGCGGAAGTGCCCGGTCAGCATCGGGCCGCCGGGCACCACGAGCGCCGGCAGGTCGACGGAGGCGGCGGCCATGAGCAGCGCGGGAATGGTCTTGTCGCAGCCGCCGAGCAGCACCACGCCGTCGATCGGGTTGGCCCGCAGCAGCTCCTCGGCGGCCATCGCGGCCAGGTTGCGCCAGAGCATCGCGGTCGGGCGCACGTTCGTCTCGCCCAGGGACAGGACGGGCAGGTCGAGCGGCACGCCGCCGGCCTCCCACACGCCGTTGCCGACGCTGCGGGCTATCTCGTCGAGGTGGGAGTTGCACGGCGCGAGGTCGGAGGCGCTGTTGGCGATCGCGATGTGCGGCCGCTCCCCCTCGAACGCCTCGCGCGGCAGGCCGCGGCGCATCCAGGCCCGGTGGATGTAGGAGTTCCGGTCGTCACCCGCGTACCAGAGGGAACTGCGCAGTGCCATGTGACGGCACATTATCGGCAGTCCGGGGGATTCAGCATCGCCTGTAGAGGAATGGGCAGGGCATGGACCACATAGACGCGTACTGGCGGGCGGCCAACTACCTGTCCGTCGGGCAGATCTACCTGCTGGACAATCCGCTCCTGGCCGAGCCGTTGCGTCCCGAGCACATCAAGCCGCGCCTGCTCGGCCACTGGGGCACCACCCCGGGGCTGAACTTCTGCTTCGCCCACCTCAACCGGGTGATCTCCGAGCGCGACCAGGACATGATCTACATCGCCGGGCCCGGGCACGGCGGACCGGCCGCCGTGGCGCACGCCTGGCTGGAGGGCACCTACACCGAGCGTTATCCGGACGTCTCGCAGGACGTCGAGGGCATGCGGCGGCTGTTCCGCCAGTTCTCCTTCCCCGGCGGCATCCCCAGCCACGTCGCGCCCGAGACCCCCGGCTCCATCCACGAGGGCGGCGAGCTGGGCTACTCCCTGGCCCACGCCTACGGCGCCGCGTTCGACAACCCCGGCCTGGTGGTGGCCTGCGTCATCGGCGACGGCGAGGCCGAGACCGGCCCGCTGGCCGCGAGCTGGCACTCCGGCAAGTTCCTCGACCCCCGGCACGACGGCGTCGTGCTCCCCATCCTGCACCTGAACGGCTACAAGATCGCCAACCCCACCGTACTGGCCCGCATCCCCGAGCAGGAGCTGTTCAAGCTCATGGAGGGGTACGGCTACCGCCCCCACCTCGTCGGCCCCTCGCACGAGGAGATGGCCGCCACCCTCGACACCGTCTTCGACGAGATCGCCGAGTACAAGGACGGCCAGGACCGGCGGCTGCCGATGATCGTCCTGCGGACGCCGAAGGGCTGGACCGGCCCGCGCGAGGTGGACGGCAAGCCGGTCGAGGGCACCTGGCGGGCCCACCAGGTGCCGCTGTCGGCGGTCCGGGAGAACCCGGCGCACCTGGCCATGCTGGAGGAGTGGATGCGCTCGTACCGGCCGGAGGAGTTGTTCGGCTCCGGCGGGAAGCCGGTCGAGGAGGTGCTGGCGACGGTGCCGCGGGGGCCGCTGCGGATGAGCGCCAACCCGCACGCCAACGGCGGCGAGCTGCTTCAGCCGCTGCGGCTGCCGGACTTCCGCAGGCACGCCGTCGAGGTCAAGTCACCGGCCGACCGGCTGACCGAGCCGACGCGGGTGCTCGGCGCCTTCCTGCGGGACGTGATCGCCGGGAACCCGCGCAACTTCCGGCTGATGGGCCCCGACGAGACCGCCTCCAACCGGCTGCAGGACGTGTTCGAGGTCACCGACCGGGCGTGGGAGGCCGAGCTGCTGCCCACGGACGAGAACCTGGCCCCCGGCGGCCGGGTGATGGAGGTGCTGAGCGAGCACCTGTGCCAGGGCTGGCTGGAGGGCTACCTGCTGACCGGCCGGCACGGGCTGTTCAACTGCTACGAGGCGTTCATCCACATCGTGGACGCCATGTTCAACCAGCACGCCAAGTGGCTGGAGTCGTCGCAGAAGATCTCGTGGCGGCGGCCGGTGGCGTCGCTGACGTACCTGCTGTCGTCGCACGTGTGGCGGCAGGACCACAACGGCTTCAGCCACCAGGACCCGGGCTTCCTGGACGTGGTCGTCAACAAGAAGGCGTCGGTGGTGCGGGTCTACCTGCCGCCGGACGCCAACACCCTGCTGTCGGTGGCCGACCACTGCCTGCGCTCGCGCGACTACGTCAACGTGATCGTGGCGGGCAAGCAGCCGGTGCTGGACCTGTTCACGATGGAGGAGGCGATCGCGCACAACACGCGCGGCCTGGGCATCCTGCCGTGGGCCTCCACCGACGAGGGCAGCGAGCCGGACGTGGTGCTGGGCTGCGCGGGCGACGTGCCGACGCAGGAGACGCTGGCCGCGGCGGCGCTGCTGCGCGAGCACCTGCCCGAGCTGAAGGTGCGCGTCGTGAACGTGGTGGACCTGATGCGGCTGCAACCGCGGTCGGAGCATCCGCACGGCATGCCGGACGCCGAGTTCGACACGCTGTTCACCACCGACCGGCCGATCATCTTCAACTTCCACGGCTATCCCTCGCTCATCCACCAGCTCGCCTACCGCCGGCGCGGCCACGCCAACCTGCACGTGCGCGGCTACAAGGAGGAGGGCACCACGACCACGCCGTTCGACATGGCCATGCTCAACGACATCGACCGCTACCACCTGGTCATCGACGTCATCGACCGGGTGCCGGGGCTCGGTTCCAAGGCGGCGCACCTGCGGCAGCGGATGAGCGACGCGCGGCTGCGGGCCCGCGCGTACACCAGGGAGCACGGCGAGGACCCGGCGGAGATCAGGTCGTGGACATGGCCGGCCGAATTCTCGTCCTGAACACCGGCTCCTCCTCGATCAAGTACGAGCTGGTGGACCTGGGCACCGGCGGGCGTCCGGCGCGCGGGCTGGTGGAGCGCATCGGCGAGGAGCGCGGGCGGCTGACTCACCAGGCGGGCGGCGGGCCGCCGTACGTGCGGGAGGAGCGCTTCCCGGGGCACGCCGAGGGGCTGGAGGCCATGCTGAAGGCGTTCGCGGAGGCCGGGCCCGGGCTGGATCCGGACGCGGTCGGGCACCGGGTCGTGCACGGCGGCACCCGCTTCACCGGCCCGGCGCTCGTCGACGACGACGTGATGGCCGCGATCGAGGACCTGGCGCCGCTCGCGCCGCTGCACAACCCGGTGAACCTGGCCGGGATCCGGGTGGCGCGGGCGGCCTTCCCCGGGGTGCCGCAGGTGGCGGTGTTCGACACGGCGTTCCAGCTCACGTTGCCGCCGCAGGCGTACACGTACGCGGTGCCGCGGGACTGGCGGGAGCTCGGCGTGCGCCGCTACGGCTTCCACGGCACCTCCTGCGCCTACGTCTCCCGCCGCGCCGCCGCCTTCCTCGGCCGTGACCTCGACGGCCTCGACCTCGTCGTGCTGCATCTGGGCAACGGCGCCAGCGCGACGGCGATGTCCGGCGGGCGCAGCGTGGACACCTCCATGGGGCTGACCCCGCTGGAGGGGCTGGTGATGGGCACCCGTTCCGGCGACGTGGACCCCGCGATCGCCGGCTACCTGGCGCGGGTGCGCGGCATGGGCGGCGAGGAGGTGGAACGCGCGCTCAGCCACGAGGGCGGCCTGCGCGCCCTGGCCGGGACGCTCGACATGCGCGAGGTTCGGGCCCGCGACGATGAGGAGGCCCGGCTGGCCCTGGAGGTCTACACCCGGCGCATCCGCAAGTACGTCGGCGCCTACTACGCGCTGCTCGGCCGCCTGGACGCGATCGTGTTCACCGGCGGGGTCGGCGAGCACGACGCGGCCACCCGCGCGGAGTCCCTGGCCGGGCTCGACCGGCTCGGCATCACCGTGGACCCGGAGCTGAACGCGGCAGGCCCGGACGGGGAGCGGGCGGTGTCACCGCCGGGCGCGGAGGTGGCGGTGCTGGTCATCCCCACCGACGAGGAATGGGAGATCGCCCGCCAGGCCCTGGAGGTCCTCCCCCGCTCGTGAACCTCGTGCGGTCAGGGCCGGTGGGGGACGGCGGGGACCCAGAAGTCGACCGTGGTCCCCCAGCCGGGGCGGCCGCTCAGGCTCCACCAGCCGCCCGCGATCTCGGCCCGCTCGCGCATCTCGACCAGCCCGAAGTGCCGCAGCGGACCCTCCGCGTGCGGCGGCGGCCCGGCGCCGTCGTCGGCGACCCGTACGTGCACGCCGCGGTCGAGCGAGACCAGCGAGAGCCGGATCGAGGTGGCGCGGGCGTGCTTGCGCACGTTCGTGATCGCCTCCTGGCAGATCCGGAAGATGGTGACGGCGGCCTCGGGCGGCGGGTCGGCGTCGAGGCGATGGGTGATCTCGAACGTCAGCCCGGTGCCGGCCGTCACCTGCCGCAGGTAACCGGCCAGGCCCTCGACCAGGCCCTCCTGGTCGAGGGCCGGCGGGCGCAGCTCGAAGGTCAGGTCGCGCAGGCGGGCGACGGCGGCCTCGACCGCCTCGCCGACGCCCCGGAGCTCGGCGGCCTGCTCGCGGCCGAGGCCGCCCTCCATCGCGCGCAGGCGCATGCCGACGGCGACCATGGTCTGGATCGTGTCGTCGTGCACGTCGTAGGCGATGCGCCGACGTTCCATCTCCTGGGCCCGCACCAGGTGGGCCAGCAGCATGCCGCGCTCGTCGAGGGCGCGGGCCACGTTGCGGCGCTCGGTCAGGTCGCGGGTGACCTTGCCGAACCCGCGCAGCTCGCCTCGGTCGTCGTAGAGGGCGGTGATGACCACGCTGGCCCAGAACCTGGTGCCGTCCTTGCGGACGCGCCAGCCCTCCTCCTCCCACCGGCCGTCGGCGACGGCGACCTCCAGCTCCATGGCGGGCTTGCCGGCCGCGACGTCCTCGGGCGGGTAGAAGACCGAGAAGTGGGTGCCGAGGATCTCCTCGGCGCGGTAGCCCTTGATGCGTTCGGCGCCGGCGTTCCAGCTCACGATCCGGCCCTGGTCGTCGAGCATGAAGATGGCGTAGTCGACGACGTTCTGGACCAGCAGGCGGAAGCGCTCCTCGCTGTCGCGCACCGCCTGCTCGGCCAGGCGGCGCTCGGTCAGGTCACCGGTGACCTTGCCGAACCCGCGCAGCAGGCCCCGCTCGTCGCGGAGGGCGGTGATGACCACGCGGGCCCAGAATCTGGCGCCGTCCTTGCGGATCCGCCAGCCCTCGTCGGCCACCCGGCCGACGGCCGCCGCACGGCCCAGCAGTTGCTCGGGCCTGCCGGCCGCGACGTCCTCGGGCGGGTGGAACACGGAGAAGTGCCTGCCGATGATCTCCTCGGCCCGGTAGCCCTTGATGCGTTCGGCGCCGGCGTTCCAGCTGGTCACGTGGCCGGAGGAGTCGAGAAGGCAGATCGAGTAGTCGACGACGCTTCGGACGAGCAGCTGAATGTCGTCTGACTGCCTGTCTTGACCGGGCATACTGCAGCTTCGCACGGTCCGGCGGAAGACCGGAACCCGGTCAGGCTCGGGAGTGCTCCTGGGCGGGCGCGCCGACGTGCTGCGCCATCTCGCACCACACCACCTTGCCGCCGTCCTCGCCGTCGTCGCCGTCCTCGGCGCGGGAGAAGCCCCAGCCGGTGGACAGCAGCTCGATGACGTGCAGACCCCAGCCGTTGTCCGGTCCGGGCTCGCGCGGCTCGGGCAGGCCGGCGCCGGAGTCGCGCACCTCGATCCGCACGTGGGAGGAGGTGCAGCGGATGCGTAAGGCGGGCGGGCCGTCGCCGTGGACGAGCGCGTTGGTCACCAGCTCGGAGACGGCGAGCAGGACGTCCTCGCGACGTCCGCGGTAGCCGCACTCGGCCAGCGCCTCGCGTGCTCTCTGACGCGCCGCGGTGATGCTGCCCATTTCCTCCGGCAGCCGGGTGTCCACCTGGTACGGCGCAGCGAAACTGCCCATTCTCCAACTGTCGGGCAGTACAGGGTCGATCACGAGACGCAGTGGAACCAGCGCGTCCGGTGCGGATGCGGGACGTGTACTGGTGCATCTGCGTCAGTCGAGCAGCCCTTCCCTGCGCGCGACGGCCACGGCCTCCAGCTTGGACCGGGCCCCGAGCTTCTCCAGGACGTGCTGGACGTGGTTGCGCGCGGTGTTGCGGGCCACGCCGAGCCGCGCGCCGATCTCGATCGTGCTCGCCCCTTCGG
Source organism: Nonomuraea sp. NPDC047529 (assembly GCF_040642995.1). Lineage (NCBI taxonomy): Bacteria > Bacillati > Actinomycetota > Actinomycetes > Streptosporangiales > Streptosporangiaceae > Nonomuraea > Nonomuraea sp. NPDC047529. The sequence goes on from NZ_JBEYTJ010000036.1 coordinate 52,823, forward strand.
CCAGCAGCCGCAGCGTCTCGCGCTCGCGCGCGGTCAGCGCCGCGCCGGGGCTGCGCACCCGCCCGGTCAGCCGGTCGAGCACGCCGGGCAGCAGGCCGGGCGCGAACACCACACCGCCGGCGGCCACCTCGCGCACCGCCGACTCCAGCTCCTCCAGCCTGGACGACTTCACCAGCAGGCCCGCGCCGCCCGCCTCCACCACCCGGGCGGCGACGGAGGCGGTGGCCTCGCCGGTCAGCACCAGCACCCGGGCCATGGGCGCGGCGGCCCGGAACCGGCCGATGGCCTCGACGCCGTCGCCGTCGGGCAGCCGCCGGTCGAGCACCACGACGTCGGGCCGGCGGCGGGCGGTCTCGGCGAGGGCGGCGGCGACGGTGCCCGCCTGCGCCACGACCTCGATGCCCGGCGCCCGGCCGAGCGCCAGGCCGATGGCCTCGGCCACCATCGCGTGGTCCTCCACGAGCAGCAGCCGGATGGAGGCGGTGGTCGGCATCGCTTCGTCTCGCTTCTCCCGCGGCAACGTCCCCAGCAGTCTGCCACCCGCGTCCGGCCGCTGCTTCCCGTTCGCCTCCCGTTCGCGCCGCCCGTTCCCCCAGGCCGGACGGGCGGTGCGACGCCGCGCCCGTTCCCCGCCGGGCGGGGGCGGGCGGGGTTCGAGGAGGTCGGAGGGCCGGGAGCGTTGGTAGTGTTGTCCAGAAATATGCGCATTTTTTAGATGGGTGGGATAGGTGGAGGTTGAGCAGACAGCGTTGCCGGGCATCGGGCTTCGGCACGATTTCACCACCCGCGCCGGCCAGCGGGTAGGCATCGTCTCGCACCGCACCGGCCGCCGGGACCTGGTGATCTACGACAAGGACGACCCCGACCGCGCCTGTCAGACGGTCAAGCTGAACGACGAGGAGGCCGACGCCCTGGCCGAGCTCCTCGGCGCCCCCCGGATCGTGCAGCGGCTCAACCAGCTGCACCAGCAGGTCGAGGGCCTGGTCAGCGTCCAGCTCCCCATCCCGTCGGGCTCCCCCTACGCCGGGCGTACCATGGGCGAGGCGCGGGTCAGGACCCGTACCAGCGCCTCCATCGTCGCCGTCGTACGCGGCGGCCAGGTGTTCGCCAGCCCCGGCCCCGACTTCGTCTTCCGCGAGGGCGACGTCGTGGTCGTGGTGGGGAGCGCGGACAGCACCGCGGACGTCGCCGGCATCCTGGCTGACGGGTAGGACCGCGGGTGCACGAAACCGCGGTCATCTTTCTGGAATTCGGTGCTGTTCTTCTGGGTCTGGGGGTTCTGGGCGCGCTGGCGCTGCGCGTCGGCATCTCCCCGATCCCGCTCTATCTGATCGCCGGTCTGGCGTTCGGCACGGGTGGTGTGCTGCCGCTGGCCACCAGCGAGGAGTTCATCTCGGTCGGCGCGGAACTGGGCGTCGTCCTGCTGCTGCTGACGCTCGGTCTGGAGTACAACGCCGACGAACTGGTCACCAGCCTCACGAGCAACGCGCGGGCCGGGATCGTCGATCTCGTGCTCAACGCCGCCCCCGGCGCGATCTGCGCGTTGCTGCTGGGCTGGGGGCCGGTCGCGGCCGTCGCCATGGCCGGCGTCACGTACGCCACCTCCTCGGGCATCACCGCCAAGGTGCTGTCCGACCTCGGGTGGATCGGTAACAGGGAGACGCCGACGGTGTTGTCCCTGCTGGTGTTCGAGGACCTGACCATGGCGGTCTACCTGCCGGTCCTCACCACGTTGCTGGCGGGCCTGAGCCTGGTCAGCGGGGCCATCTCGGTCGGCATCGCGCTGGGCACGGTGAGCGTCGTGCTCGTCGTGGCGCTGCGGTTCGGGCGCTTCATCGAGGCGTTCGTGTCGAGCCCCAACTCCGAGGTGCTGCTGCTCAAGGTGGTCGGGCTGGCGTTGCTGGTGGCCGGGCTGGCGCAGCAGCTGCAGGTGTCGGCGGCGGTCGGCGCGTTCCTGGTCGGGATCGCGCTGTCGGGGCAGCTCGCGCACGACGCGCAGGCGCTGCTCGCGCCGCTGCGGGACCTGTTCGCGGCGGTGTTCTTCGTGTTCTTCGGGTTCCAGACCGACCCGGCGAAGATCCTGCCGGTTGCGGGGCTGGCCGCGCTGCTGGCGCTGGTCAGCATGGTGACCAAGCTCCTGACGGGCGCGTACGCGGCCAGACGGGCGGGCATCGGCAAGGCCGGTCAGGCACGGGCGGGCATCGCGCTCATCCCGCGCGGTGAGTTCAACATCGTCATCGCGGGCCTGGCGGTGGGCGCCGGCGCCCATCCCGACCTCGGGGCCCTGGCGGCCGCGTACGTGCTGATCCTGGCGGCGTTCGGTCCGCTGGCGGCCAAGCTCGTCCAGCCGCTCATCACGGCCATCGCGAGCAAGGCGTGATCCGCTAGTTTGTTCGCATGGCCGACCGCAAGCACGGGGTGCCCGCGCCCCCGATCGAGACGACGATCCACGCCGACGACTGGGACAGGACGGAGATCACCGGTGAGACCTTCCACCGGGTCCTGTTCCAGGGCGTCGACCTGACCGAGCTGGTCGACCAGGGGTCGTCGTTCGAGGAGTGCACGTTCAGGAACGTGCGGCTCAACGTCTCCACGCACGAGGACGCGCGGTTCCTCAACTGCCTCTTCAGCCGGTGCTCGCTGTTCGACGCCACGTTCAAGGGCTGCAAGCTGACCGGCAGCATGTTCGACGGCTGCACCTTCGGGCTGCTGAAGGTCGACGGCGGCGACTGGTCCTACACCGGGCTGCCCGGCGCCGACCTGCGCGGCAGCACCTTCCACGGCGTCCGGCTGCGCGAGGCCGACCTGACCGGGGCCCGGCTCGCGGGGGCCGAGCTGCGCCGGGCCGACCTGTCGGGGGCCTGGCTGCACGGCGCCGACCTCACCGGGTGCGACCTGCGCGGCAGCGATCTCGGCACGCTCGACCCGCACGCGGTCACCCTCAAGAAGGCGGTCATCGACCCCTTCCAGGCCACGGTCATCGCCGAATCCCTGGGCCTGGAGGTCCGCTCCTGACCCCAGGCCCTGATCGCGGGCGGTTCGGCCGTGGGAGCGGGGTCGGGGATGATGGCGGTGTGCCGATCGCCGATCTCAACGACGCCGAGCGGGCCGTGGCCGCCGCGCTCGCGCACGGCCGCGCGGTCGACCTGCGCGCCGGCGACCCCGCCGCCGACGACCCCGCCGCCGCCACGTCCTGGGACGCCGGGCGTACGGTCCGGGGCGAGGTGCTGGCCGGGCTGCTGCTCGGCGGGTTCGACGAGCCCGCCGCCAAGCCACGGCTGATCCTGGCGGGGGCGCGGATCACGGGCGTGCTCCAGCTGGCGTTCGCCGAGCTCGCCTTCCCCGTCACCTTCCAGGGCTGCGCCTTCGACGCCGCCCCCGACCTCTACCACGCCCGCACCCGCTTCCTCAGCTTCAGCGGCTCGCTGCTGCCCGGCCTGACCGCCTCGAACGTCCAGGTCGAGGGCAACCTGCGGCTGGCCGGCACCCGCGTCACCGGCGAGTTACGGCTGCCCGGCGGCCGGATCAGCGGCAACCTCGTGCTCAACGGCGCCCACCTGAGCCATCCGGCGGGCACGGCGTTCAACGGCGAGCACCTCGACGTGGCCGGCCACCTGCGCGCCCAGGACGGCTTCGCCTGCGACGGCACGCTCGTCCTGTCCTCCGCCCGCATCGGCGGCGCGGTCGAGCTGGACCGGGCCCGCCTGAACACGCCGGGCGGCACGGCCCTGGAGGCGTCCAACCTGATCGTCCAGGTCGGGCTGTTCGCGCGGAAGATCGAGGCCGACGGCGAGGTCAGCGTGCGCTTCGCCCGCGTGTCCGGCCCGCTGACGCTGCGCGGCTCGCACATCCGGCGGCCGGGCGGGCTCGCGCTGCGCGCCACCGGGCTCAACGCCGAGGCGGGGCTCTTCCTGGCCGGGCTGACGACCGAGGGCCAGGTGCGCCTCAACCGCTCGGTCATCGTCGGCACCCTCGGCCTGGAGGGCGCGCGGCTGAGCGCCCCCGGCGGGCTGGTGGTCGGCGCCGACGGGATCACCGTGAACGGCTCGCTGCTGGCCTGGCGGGGGCTGCGCGCCGAGGGCGAGTTCAGCCTGCTCGACGCCACGGTCACCGGCCCGGTCCACTTCGAGGGCGCGACCCTGGTCAACCCCGGTGGGGCCGCCCTGTCGGCCAACGGCCTGTCGGTGGGCAAGGTGCTCAACCTCTGCGACGGCTTCTCCGCCCACGGCCGGATCAGGCTGACCAGCGCCCAGATCGGCAGCCGCCTGTGCCTCGACGACGCCACCCTGGCGGCGCCGGGCGAGGTGGCGCTGAAGTGCTGGCGGCTGGAGGTCCGCGAGCTGGCGCTGCGCCCGGCCGCGCCGGTCGAGGGGCTGGTGGACTTACGCTACGCGCGGATCGGCGTCCTGCGGGACGACCCCGGCGGCTGGCCGCGGGCGACGCGCATGGACGGGCTGTCGTACGAGGTGCTCGACCCCATGCTGCCGGCCGCGCGGCGGCTGCGCTGGCTGCGTACCGACGCCGACGGCTACCTGCCGGGCGCCTACGAGCAGCTGGCCTCCATGTACCGGCGGCTCGGCGGCGACGCCGACGCCCGCGAGACCCTGCTGGCCGGCCAGCGGCAGCGCCGTGCGGCCCTCCCCTGGTACGCCCGCTCCTGGGGTCACCTCCAGGACGTCACCGTCGGCTACGGCTTCCGCCCCCTGCGCGCGGCGGCCTGGCTGCTCGCGCTGCTGGCCGCAGGCACGGCCGTGTTCGGGCTCGACGTGCCGCCGCCGCTGAAGGCGGGTGAGGCGCCGCCGTTCCACGCGCTGGTCTACACCCTCGACCTGCTGCTGCCGATCATCGACCTCGGCCAGGAGAAGGCCTACAACCCGCAGGGCGGCGCGCAGTGGCTGGCCTGGGGGCTCATCATGGCCGGCTGGGTGCTGGCCACGACGATCGCCGCCGGCCTGACCCGCTCGCTGCGCCGGACCTGACCCGCGCGGTCTTCCCGGACCGGCCCACGGCGGTCGGCCGCCGTCGGCACAGCGCCCTCGGGCCGGTCAGCACAGTGCCATGGCCGTCTGCCACAGGCTGGGGAGGGCGGCCAGCACGTGGTCGCCGCGGCGGCGCCGGTCGGCGAACGTCGCGGCTCCGAGGTCGGCCAGCAGCTCCTGGAAGCCCTCCTCGTACCCGGGCGGCGCGCCGGCGGCGGCGCGTTTGTCCAGGCAGCGGGCGTATGTGGCGACCAGCCAGAAGACCGCCTCCCGGTGAAGACCGGCGTCGACCAGCTCGCGGCTGCCGTCGATGGCCACCGCCCGCGCCTCCGGCGTGATGTCGGAGGTGAAACGGTAGGAGGGCGCCCGCAGCCCGGAAGTGGCGTCGAAGACCTTCTCCAGCGCCGCCAGGTGCCGCTCCACCCGCTCGACGGTCATCCGCGCGCAGCCCAGCAGGTCGAGCAGGTGCTCGTGCCAGTCGAGGCGGCCGTGCCCGGCCAGCAGGTCGCGCACGGCGGCGTACCGGCGGCGCACGGTCGGGTTGCGCAGCCCGGCGACCAGCAGGACGTGCGTGGTCACGCCGGTGCCGAACAACCAGGCAGCCACCTGCTCGGGGACGGGCGCGTTCTCGTCCATGGAGTTGATCCAGCCACGCACCCGGTCCATCGCCTGCGTGCAGCGGGCGATGATCCAGGGCCGCTCGGCGAAGTCGCGGGCCACCAGGCGCTGGATCTCGGCCAGCCGCCCGGTCGGGTCGGCCAGCACGCTGGGCAGGTGGAAGCTGCCGGCCAGGTGGTAGTCGCTCAGCACCTCGTGGGTGGTGCCGACGCGGGCGATGCCTGAGACCTCCAGCAGGACGCCCTCGTAGCGGAACTTGCCGATCGCCGGCGGCGGGTCGGCGACCACCATCACGTCCACGTCGGAGGTGGGGCCCAGCTCCGTGCCCGGGGCCGCCCACAGCGCGGACCCGGTCAGGAACGCCCCTTCGAACCCCGGCAGGCCGACGCCCTCGTCGAGCACCCACTGCCGCGCGAGCTGCCCGGCCCGCTCAACCAGCATCCACGTCCTCCCGGTCAGGGCCGCGGCGCGCACCCCTGATCAGGAGGAACGCGCCCAGCACGACGAGCACCGCCAGCCCGCCCCAGATCCAGCCGGGGACGCCCGTCGCGGCGGGCGGTTCCTCGACGGTCGAGGGCGCCGCTGCCGGTTGCGAAACTGATCCTTTCATGACGAACGGGATTTCGCCTTCGATCGGATGTCCGTCCGAGGACACGACACGCCAGGCGATCACGTACGAACCGGGCGCGGGCGGGCGGAGCACGTCGGCGAACACCTTGGGCCCGTCGAGCCGGGGCTTGCCGACCTCGACGGCCTTGCCCGCCGCGTCGTGCAGCACGACGAACGGGAACTGGACGTGGGCGTTGAACTCCAGCTCGATCTGCTCCAGCGTGGCGAGCTGGGCGTTCTTGGCCGGCGAGCTGCTCTTCAGCGCGTCGTGGGCGAGCGCCGCGGTGGACGGCAGCACCGCCAGGAGGGCGGCGCAGGCGAGCGAGGCCAGGCGGACGGGCCAGGAGGACTTCATGGAGACTCCGATGCGGACGGCCGGACCGGCGCCGGGGCGCCATCCGGGCACGGACAGGCGGGAGAACGCGTCGTGAGCGGACGCGGGACTTCAGCGGAGGCGGAGCCGCCGGGGTGGTCCTCGCCGGGTGAGCGTGCGGCAGGCGATCCTGCCCGTCGGAGTGGGGACGTCGGCGTGCGCCGGGGGACGCCGCGGCGGGATCGTCACCTCGACCGGCGCGAGCAGCAGCAGGCCGATGACCGGAGGCGGCGCGGCGTACAGGCGGATCATGAGCCACAGCGCGCGCTCGCCGCGGTGCAGCCACCACGCCGTCAGCGCCGCCACGGTGAGGTGGACCAGCGCCATGGCGGGCGCGGGATGGCCGTGCCCGGCGGCGGGGCCGGCGGCGGGCGCGAGGTGTTCGAAGAGCTGGTGCAGCACGAGCTGGGTGACCGTGGTGGCGGCCAGGACGGCCGCGGGGCCGCGCTCGCGCCCGTCGACCATGACGGCGGCGGCGAGGGCGGCCAGCACCCCCAGCGCGCAGCCCCACAGCGGGACGGCCCCGCCCCCGGCCAGCAGGTGCCCCGCCGCGGACACGAAACCGCAGACCGTCGCGAACACGACGGCCCGCGACAGGCGCAGCCAGACTGACGCGGCGGTCACAGCCGCCATCCTTACACAACCGCCACACTTCCGAAGCGGCGCGTTCGGCGCGCGCCGCAGGGGGCACCGGACTCTGATGGACTTCGCCCGAGGCGATGGGCCGGATCTGGAAGTCGTGGTCCGGCAGGAACTGACCGAGGCGGGCTTCAGCGTCGAGCCGTCCCCGATGCCGGTCGACGGCGGTCTGACCGTCTGGCTCGACCCGTCCCGGGGTGTGGTGGTCGTCTGGGGTCCGGCAGGCAGTACGACGGCCGCCCACCTGGTGAAGTACGAGACCATCCGCACCGCGGTCCTGCTCGCGCTGCGGATGGTCCTGGCCGGGGCCGGCCATGAGATCCGGGAGGATCAGGAGGGGCTGGAACTGGTGGTCACCTCCTGACGGGCGCGCAGCGGCGCTCCGACGGCGTGCAGGTGGCGCATGGCCTGGGCCCACGACTCGACGAGCCCGCACTCGACGTACTCGACGCCCAGCTCGCGGCAGTACTCGCGGACGACGGGCCGGGCGCGGCGCAGGTTGGCCGACGGCATGCCGGGGAACAGGTGGTGCTCGATCTGGTAGTTGAGCCCGCCGAGCGCGACGTTCATCAGCCGGCCGCCGCGCACGTTCCTGGAGGTCAGCACCTGGCGGCGGAGGAAGTCCAGGGAGTCCTCGGCGGTGAGCACCGGCATGCCCTTGTGGTTGGGGGCGAACGTGCACCCCAGGTAGACGCCGTAGCACGCCTGGTGCACGGCGAGGAAGACGAGCGCCTTGCCGGGCGGCAGCACCGCGAACACCCCGGCCAGGTAGGCCAGGTTGTGCGCGACCAGCAGCAGCCCCTCGGTACGGCCGCCCTTCACCCTGGGCAGCGCGCGGAAGCCGGCCACCTTCAGGTTCAGCCCCTCAAGGGTGAGCAGCGGGAAGAACAGGAACGCCTGCCAGCGGCCGATGAAACGGGGCAGCCCGCGGCTGACCTCGGCCTGCCGCCGCGACCAGATGAGGATGTCGGGCGCGACGTCGGGGTCGTGGTCCTCGTGGTTGGGGTTGGCGTGGTGGCGGGTGTGCTTGTCCATCCACCAGCCGTAGCTGAGCCCGACGGTCAGGTTGCCGACCAGCAGCCCGGCGATCCTGCTCCGGCGCCGCGACCGGAACACCTGGCCGTGCGCCAGGTCGTGGGCCAGCAGCGTGACCTGGGCGAAGGCGACGGCCAGCAGCGCCGCGACGCCGAGCTGCCACCAGGAGTCGCCGACCGTGGCGAACAGCGTCCACCCTCCGGCGAACAGGGCGGCCACCAGGCCGATCCTGATCACGTAGTAGGCGGGCCGCCGCTCCATCAGCCCCGCCTGGGCGATGCGGCGCGACAGGTGCGCGAAGTCGCTCCCCCGGGACGCGGCGCGAGGGGTTTCCACCACGGTCAAGGTTCTCTCCGATGCTGACGATGCCGGTGTGATCACTCATCAGCATCGCGGCGGCGGCGCTCCGGCGGACCCCCGCTGTCACCCTTCCTCGTGGTGGTGCAGGCCCTACCATCGGGGGCCGCCGCCGGGGCGGGCGGTCAGCGGTAGTAGCCCTCCAGCGGGGCGGTGGCCTCGGCGTACAGCGCCGGGCCGTCCTGGGGCACGTGCGGCCAGCCGGGGCCGGGTTTGAGGCCGGCGAGCTGCTCGTTCGACAGGGCGTACACCACGCGGCCGAGGCCGGAGCGTTCGATGGCGCCCGCGCACATGCCGCACGGCTGGCAGCTCGTGTACATGGTGGTGGCCGCCGCGGTGCCTGGGTCCAGCTCGCGGGCGGCCCAGCGGGCGAGCTTCAGCTCGGGGTGGGCGGAGATGTCGCGGTCGCCGAGGACCGTGTTGTGCTCCTCGGCCAGCACGTCGCCGCCGGGGCCGACCAGCAGCGAGCCGAAGGGGGCCTCGCCGCCCGCACGGGCGCGGGCGGCGAGCTCGATGGCCCGGCGCAGGAAGGTCTCGTCATCGGGTGTCATGGTCGTCCTCCTTGGACGGGTCGCGGGGGTCGCGGGGGTCGAGGTCCCAGTGGTCGGCGACGGTGGCGAGCGCGTGCCAGGCCGTCTGGGGGTGCAGCGTCTCGGCGGGGTCCCCGGCGAACGGGTCGAGCACGACGGTGTCGGCGCCGAGCAGCCGCAGCTCGTCCAGGTCGGCCAGGACCTGGTCGAGGGTGCCCTCCCCGGCGTGGCGGCGGGGGCCGGTGACCGGCTCGGCGGTCAGGCGCAGGAGGATGCGGGGGGCGAACGCGGGCGCCGGGCGTCCCAGCTCGTCCGCGGTGTCCGCCAGCCGCCCGGCGGCCTCCCGCAGCCAGGGCAGGGTGTTGCGCAGGGGGTGCCACGCCTGGCCGAGCCGTACGGCGCGGCGCAGGCCGGCCTCGCCGTTGCCGCCCACCCAGAAGGGGATCGGCCCGGCGCGGTAGTCGTCGGCGGCCGACCAGGCGGCGCGCATGGCCTGGAGGTGGTCGTCGGTCAGCCGCCCGCGCCGCTCGAACGGCACCCCGAGCGCGTCGAACTCCTGCCGCGCCCAGCCGACGCCGACGCCGAGCACCAGCCGCCCGCCGCTGAACCGGTCGAGGTTGGCCGCCATCCTGGCCATGACCAGGGGATGCCGGTACGGCACGATGAGCACCGAGGTGCCGAGCCTGATCCGCGTGGTGATCCCGGCCAGCCAGGCGAGCGTGGTGAACGGCTCGTAGAAGGGGGGCGGGTACTGCTCGGCGACGTCGGGCGTGATCGCGACGTGGTCGGAGATCATCAGCAGGTCGTAGCCGAGGGACTCGGCGGTCAGCGCCCATCGTCGCAGCGTGGCGGGGTCGGTGCCGGGCCCGAAGTTCGGTACGTTCACGCCGATTCTCATGACACCGAGGCTATCCAGGCCGTTCTGCCCGGCTGAAGGCCCTGCTCACGGCGTACGGCGGGGTTCGCCGGGGATCTGCCGGTATATTCGCCGGATGGCCGAGGATCTCGACGAGACCGACTGGGCGATCCTGGTGGAGCTCCAGCGCGAGGGCCGGGTGCCCCTGACCGAGCTGGGCCGCCGGGTCAATCTCAGCGCCTCGGCGACGACCGAGCGGGTCAGGCGGCTGGAGGCGCTGGGCGTCATCGCCGGCTACCGGGCCGAGGTCGACCTGGGCAAGGTGGGGTTCGGCGTGCTGGCCGTCGTGCGCCTGAAGTACCCCGGCAGCCGGCACGAGCCGCTGCGCCGCCTGCTGGGCGAGCGTCCGGAGATCCTTGAGTGCCTGCGCACCACGGGCGAGGACTGCTACACGCTGAAGGTCGCCGCGGGCTCGATGCCGCACCTCGAACGGGTCATCGACGAGCTGGCCCGGTTCGGCGGCACCACGACCAACATCGTCTACAGCCAGACCCTGCCCTACCGGGGCCCGGCCGCGCCGCCCGCCGGACTCTGACCCGGCGGGGGCGCGGTGACCTCCTCCGGAGGCCGGAGGGGGTCAGATCGGCTGGAGCGCGGGGGTCGTGCGCGGGGCGGCCTCGTCACCGTAGATGTGCAGGTCGGCGCGGAAGGCCCGCAGGTACGCCCGCCGGTCGTGGAACGTGGTGGCCAGGGCGTCGCCGTAGTCGATGAGCTGGCGGTGCGCCTGGCGGCGCGGCTCGTAGCGGGCCTGGAGCAGCTTGTCGAGCAGCGGCAGGTCGCCGTCGGCCGCGGAGATGACGTCGGCCAGGATCTCGGCGTCGTACAGGGTGTAGCTCATGCCCATGCCGGTCATGGGGTGGCAGGCGAAGGCGGCCGAGCCGAGCAGCGCGGCGTTGCCCCGGTGGTACGCCCCCACCCGCAACGACGAGACCTTGATCGGCTGCCAGGCGGCGGCCTGGAGGGAGCCGAAGGCGTCGGTGCTGTCGGTGACGAAGCCCTTCAGCATGTCGGGCAGGCTGGTGGCGCCCCGGCCGAAGACCTCGTCGTCCTGCTCGGGGGGCAGGCCGACGAACACCCGGGCCTGGTCCCGGTCGAGCGGGTAGAGGTAGGCCAGCCAGCCGCCGGAGCTGAAGTAGAGCCGGTTGAGCTGGGCGACGCTGGCGCTCAGCGGCACGGTGGCCACCCGCATCAGCAGCCGGTCGTACGGCATGGCGACCTGGTCGATGTCGAGCGCCCGGCGCACGGCCGACTTGGTGCCGTCGGCGCCCACGACCACGTCGGCGCGCAGCCGGCCGCCGTCGGACAGCGTCAGCAGCTCGATGCGGTCGCCGTCGCGCTCGACGTGCTCGATGGCGGCGTCGAAGACGAACTCGACGCCCTCCATCGCGCAGCAGGCGTAGATGAGCTCGACCAGCTCGCGGTAGGGGCGGATGAGGAAGCCGCCGTCGGGGAAGCGGCACTCCCTGATCGGCTCGCCGTCGTGGTAGTAGCGGATGAGGTCGCGCCGCAGGCCGTGGCGCTCGACGAGCTCGGCCAGCCCGTGGCGGGCCAGCACCCGCAGGCCGGGGGGCTTGAGGAAGTCGGCGCCCGCGCTCGGGATCGAGGGTCCCTGCTCGATGACGACGACGCGCTGTCCGCGGCGGCGCAGCAGCAGTGCGAGGAAGCAGCCGCCGAGCCCGGCGCCGACGATGGCCACGTCGCACGATGTGGTTGCCATGACGAGAGCCCTTCTTGAGGTTGAACTAGACGTGCGTGGTTCCGTAGGTCTCCGAGCTCTCGGCGGCCCGGGGCCTCGGGATGTGATCCCTGGGGGTCGTGCGGGTCTCGGCAGGCAGCAGCGCGTCGGCCTCCGCCGCGACGGTGGCGAGGGTCATGCGCAACTCCAGCAGCAGCCGGCGCGGCACCTTGATCATGTCGTCGCCCGGGTCGGTCCGCAGCCGGGTGATCTTGGTGAGGGCGATGGCCCCGATGAACACCGAGATGGCCACGCACATGGCGAGCGCGCCGGCCAGCCCGGCCAGCGGGCCGGTGAGGATGAACGGGTGGTCGATGACGAGGGACACCACGGCGATGCCGACGGCCCCGCCGACCATGCGGGCCATGGTGGCCGCGCCCACGGCGGAGGCGTACTGGCTGGGGTGGGCGGCCAGGGTGGTGGCCACGGAGGTGCCCGGCGCCAGCGCGCCGACGCCCATGCCGACCACGACGCTGGCGATCAGGCCCCACACGGTCGGCCCTGACTGGGTCAGCACGAGCACGCACGCGCCGCCGCAGAGCAGCGAGCCTGCGTAGATGAGGCCGTACGCGCCGATGTGCTTGAGCAGCTTGCCGGCCAGGTAGCTGGTCACGACGACGGCCACCGAGGTGGGCGTCAGCCACATGGCCACCTCCAGCATCGGGTAGCCCAGGTGCAGCAGGTACAGCGGCTGCACGGTGAGCAGCCCGTACGACAGGGCGCCGAAGAACCAGGTGGCCAGCCAGCCCCAGACGAACTTGCGCTGCCGCCACAGCGCCAGGTCGATGGCGGGCAGGCGGTGGTGCCTGGCCTGGGCCAGCGCGCCGCCGAGCAGCGCGAGGGCCGCGACGGCCAGCCACACGACGTCCAGGCCCCAGGCCATGGCCTTGGAGATGGCCAGCACGATCACCGCGATCCCGGCGGCCAGCAGCCACGCGCCGAGCACGTCCGGCACGCCCTTGGCCGTGGTGCGCCTGCCGGACGGCAGAGCGGCGCAGGCGATCAGCAGCGCGATGCCGATGACGACGTCGGGCACGAACAGGGCGCGCCAGTCGACGGTGGCGGCCAGCCAGCCGCCGCCGGCCTGCATGAGCAGGCAGCCTAGCCCGGAGGCCGAGCTCCACAGGGCGATCGCGCCCCGGCGCTGCGACTCGGGCAGTTCGCCGAGCAGCAGCCCCAGGCTGGCGGGGATCATCGCCGCCGCGCCCGCGCCCTGCACCGCCCGCGCGGCCAGCACGAACGACCAGGACGACGCGGCCACGGTGGCCACCCCGCCGGCCACGAACACCACCAGCCCGAACGCCAGCACCCGGCGGCGGCCGAACAGGTCGGCCCAGCGCCCGGCCGTGGCCAGCAGCGCGGCGATCGGGATGAAGGCGGCGCTGGTCAGCCAGACCAGGTCGCCGAGCGGCATGCCGGCGCCGGCGGGGGTGTAACGCAGCACGCCGACGGCCAGGGTGGTGGCCGTGGTGTCGGCCATCACGGTCAGCATCACGCCCGCGCCGACCAGCCGCAGCATGACGGCGTGACGGCGGGTCACGCCGGTTCCTCTGACGGCCACTGGTGTCTCACGCACTCGGTCCTCCTCGCAGGAAAGCCTCGGGTTCCACGCCGGCCGGCACACTCCGGTGGTGCGACCGGCGTGGTGGTGGTTCGGGGTCAGGCGCCGTAACGGCCGGGGGAGATCAGGCCGTCCGGGTCGAGAGCGGTCTTGAGCCGGTGGAGCATGCCGAGGCCGGCGGTGCTGGTCTCGGACCAGACGTCGGCGGCGGCGTGGTCGATGTCGGAGCGGTATATGGCGCAGCCGTTGCCGCGCAGCAGGTTGCCCGCTTCGTTGCGGAGCTGGTGGGCGCGGTGGGCGGCGTCGGGGTCGGCGCCGTCGAAGAAGATCTGGATGACGGCGTTGGCCATGTGCGGGCTGACCAGGTTCCACTCCACCATCAGGCCGGTGCCGTAGGTGTCGACCGCGGACTGGAGGGCGTCCATGATGCGCTCGGTCCTGGCGGCGTGCAGCGGCATCAGCGGCAGCAGCACGAGGAAGCCCATGCGGCCGGCGTCGATCTGCTCGCACGACGTGACGCCGAGCGCGTTGCGCACGCCCTGGCAGGTCGGGATGCCCTGGGCGGTGAGCGCCCTGGTGTAGAGCGGGTCGTCGGGGCCGACCGCGGCGGCGTCGAGCACGCGCAGCGTCTCGCCGCCCTCGACCTCGATGAGCGCCTTGCGCAGCATCTCCTCGGCCAGCTCGACGGCGGCGTCGGTGCCGAGCAGCGGCCCGAGGACGGTGAACTTGCCGATGTCCACACCCGCCGGCAGCAGCCAGCCGTTGTCGCGGGCGGGCGCGAGGGCGAGCTCGCGGATCCGCATGAGCCCGTCGGCGGGGTTGCCGCGGCGCAGGAACCCGGCCATCGCGCCGATCGCGGCGCCGATCTGGTCGCGCCGGATGCGCGCGTGCACGAGCCCGATCGTCTCCGGACGCGGCACCAGCGCGACGGCCATGGCGGTGACGACGCCCAGGTTGTGCTGGACGAACGCGGCCGTCAGGTCGGGCCCGGCCACCCGGCCGTGGTAGACGCCGGTGGGGTCGAGCCCGCCGGTGGTGATCACGCTGCCGTCGGCCAGCACGACCTCCAGGCCGGCCATGTCGTGGACCCGGGAGCGGAAGCAGCCGTCGCCGCGTTCGAGGGCGTTGCCGATGACGGAGGTGTCGGCGCAGGAGGCCGTCACGTTGAGCATCCAGGGGGTGTCCCGCAGCGCCTCGGCGAGCTGGGCCTGGGTCACACCGGGCTCGATGACGGCGTGGCCGGTCTCCAGGTCGAGGCCGCGGATGCGGTTCATCTGGCTGAGGTCGACGACGACGTTGTCCTCGGTGACCGGCAGCGCGGAGCCCATGCCCCAGTTCCTGCCGGTGCTGACCGGGTAGAGGCGGCTCTTGCTCACCATGGCCCGGCGGACGAGGGCGCGTACCTCGTCCAGGGTGTGCGGGGTCTCGGTGCCCGCCAGCGAACGCGGTCGGTGGGCGCCCACGTCACGCGGCCGCAGTTCCACTCGCGATAGTCCCTGCATGGCTCTCCTCGGGGGATGCGATATCACGTCAGGCGGTGTGCTGGAGGAGGTCGTCGATGGAGCCGATGGCCTGGGTGGACATCTCCCTGATCTCACGCAGCCGCTGCTCGGTGAACGCCTCGAAGGGCGCCGGCGGGACGGCCGTGGGGGCGGGGAAGTCGAGTGAGCCGCGCGGCGCGGCCTGCACGGGCACCTCGTGCGGGCCGTAGGGGTGGCGGCGGGCGCGGGTGCGTTCGGTGTCGGATGACTCGTGCCGGACGAGCGCGGGCAGATGCGGTGGGGTTCGCATGACGGGAGCTCTCCTACAGGGTTCGTACGGGTTGTGCGTGCTGCCGCCCGCCGTGGAGCGGCACCTGGGTCGTCACGTGCCCTCCTGGTGGCCGGAGCGGGGGATGACGGCCGTGGGGGTCGCCCTCGGCACGCCGTGGTTGATGACGCTCGCGGCGATCCGGCGCTCGGTCAGCCCCATGTGCGGACGGGGCACGCCGGCCGGCCGTACGGTGGCCGTGCCGCGGATGATCGAGCTGGCGTGCACCCACCGGCGGGTCTCGGCCAGCACCTCGCGCTGTGCCCTGGGCAGGTCGCCGTGGGCTGAGTAGTGCTCGCAGACGGCCCACGCGAGGGCGCGGGCCATGATCAGGTGTTCTTCGCAGGCCGTGGCCACCTTCGACTCCAGCCCGACCACCTGGGCCAGGAGGAGTTGCAGGTGGGCCAGGCCCGAGCTGCGGTCGAACCCGTCGAGCTCGGCCAGCCGGGCCGGCCAGCGCAGCCGCCGCTCGACGGCGGCGCGGGTGGCGGCGGCGACCTCGGCCGCGGTGCGGCCCCGCGGGTCCTCGCCCTCCAGTTGCACGGCCCGCTGCGCGGTGTGCTCGAAGTCGCCCAGCCGCTTCAGGCCGCTCTGCAGCAGCCGGATGCGGTTGTGCAGGCAGGCGGCGCTCCAGCCGAGCACCAGCAGCCGGTCGCTGTCGGCCTCGCAGTGCCAGCCGACGAGGCTGACCTCGCGGGCCATGCGGTGGTGCAGCACCCATGACTCGCGCGGGTCGACGTGGACGGGGGCGTCGATCCACACCTGCAGGCCGCCGGGCGGCAGCTCGCCGACGCCGACCTCGACCCCTTCGGGGGCCACCCTGGCGCAGATGCGCTGGACGACCTTCTGCTGCGCCGCCGTCTCCGGCGCCACCGGCGCCGGGTCCGCCTCCCAGACCGGCGGCACGCGCTCGGGGGCGACTCGCGCCCTGGGCTCGATGCTCATCTGAGGCCACCTCCAGACCCGAAGGTCCCTGCTACGTAAATTGCCACTTAATCCTGCAGCTCCGATCCTCGGCTCACGCCCCGTCGCTGTCAACTGACACTTAACGAATACCTATGGGAACCGCTGTTGGCAACCCTGGGACGCAGGTGAACGAAGGGACGCGAGCAAATGAACAGGGACTGAAGGGGGCAGAGATAAGGCAGAGCCCTCGCCCGTCGCGAGGCGGCCGCGCACGAGCGGCGACGACAGAGAGGAGTGCCCGGTGGCGATGCCCAGAGCCGCGCTGGTGGCGGTGTTCCTGGCCGCCGGCCTGCCCGCGGTCCACGGGGTGGCGCACGCCCCGGAGACGTTCTGCCGCCTGCCGGAGTTCACCGGCAAGTCGGTTCCGGAGGGGCCTTACCTGACCGACACTGATGTCTCACCGCGCTGGATTTATCCGTATCCGACGCCGGCCGAGCGCGAGCCGTCGTCGGAGCAGCGGCTCGACTTCGCCGGGTTCCCGAGCGTGGCGGCCCTCGACACGGTGGGCCGGGGCGGCGCGCGGGTGCGCAAGCTCCTCGTCACCTACGCCACGAACGTGGACAAGGTCGTCACCCTCTCCAGCGAGTCGGCGACCTCCGAGGACGGCGGCGTCACGTTCGGCGCGAGCAACCGGACCCCGCTGCGGGAGGCGCCGATCGAGCTGCGCGACGGCACGCTGCTCGCCCTGGAGTACTACCTGCGGCGCTCCGGGCCGGGCACCGCCAAGCTCGGCGTGCTCTCCTCCCGCTCCCCCGACAGCGAGAGCTGGGTGCGCTGGGAGGCGACGGTCTCCTCGCCGGACGCCGAGGCCGCCGGCGGCGCCGCGCACGGCCTGCCGATCCAGCTCGCCGACGGCACGATCCTGTTCACGGCCTACATCCGCCAGGGCGAGTCCGAGACCTACCAGCCGGAGGTGTTCGCCAGCGACGACGGCGGCCGCACGTTCGCCCGGCGCGGCGTGATCGCCCCTCCCCAGGCGCCCTTCGTCTACAACGAGACCGCCCTCGCCCAGACGCTCGACGGCTCCCTGCTGGCGGTGCTGCGCAGGGACGGCGAGCCCCCCTCCACGCTGCACCAGAGCCGCTCGTCCGACGGCGGCCGCACCTGGTCGCCGGTCCGGCCGCTGCGCATCGACGGCCAGGACTGCCTGGTGCGCGGCGTGGCGCCGCGGCTGCTGCTGATGCCCGACGGCGTGCTCGTGCTCAGCGCCGGGCGTCCGCACAACTGGCTGGCGGTCGCCCCCGACGGGATCGGCGAGGAGTGGCGGCAGCAGACGGTGACGTACCGCAACAGCGACGGCGTGCGGGACGTGCACGGCTCCTCCGGCTACACCGCCGTGGCCGCGATCGGCCCGCACCGGCTGATCCAGGTGTTCGACAACTGCAAGCTCCCCGGCGTGAGCCCCGACGGGCTGCTCAACGAGACGGCCTGCCCGGCTCACGGCAAGTTCGAGAACGGCGGCTGGTACGCCATCAAGCGCCGTCTGTTCACCGTCACCGCCCCCGGCCCCGACCTGATCGACCTGGCGGGCCTGTACCACCGGGGCTCGCTCACGGTGGACACCGACATGCGCTGGACCGCCGCCGGCCACCGGCGCACCGGCCCGGTGGGCGCCTTCGACGGCAGCACCGACTACTGGTCCAGCGCCGTCGCCGCCGGCCCCGGCCGGTACGTCCTGCACCTCGACCGCCAGTACGCGATCAACCGCGTCGGCATCAGCCTGCGCCCCGGGCACGCGGCCGGCGCCCGCGTGTACGTCTCCGCCGACGGCCGCACCTGGGGCGAGCCCGTCGTCACCATCGAGGACCGGACCGACTACGCCATGCGCTACCACACGGTGGCCCGCACCGGCGCGCACGTCATGATCGTCACCGAGCCGACCGACGACTGCGACGCCGAGATCGGCGACTCCTGCAGCATGCTGAACGAACTCGAACTCTACGGACGGTGACACCGGGCGGGAATTTCGCATTATCAGGCGGGCCGAAAAGCGCCACCCCCGGGAAATGTGACGCCGGATCCCGTGAAAGGGACCGGCCGTTTATCGTGGCCGGAATTTCCCTGTCGGACGGCTCGGTTACTGTGACTTGCGTTCCTCTCTGCCCGCCTTCCGGCCCGCCACGGTGACGAATGGTGACGCACGGCCGGACCGATGCTCCGGAGAGCCGAGACATTGCCGCCCTACTCCCCCGGCGCCGAGGCGCCGCCGTGCGCCTGATCCCCTCCCGTCCCTTCGACAGCGCCGCCGTGTGCGGCGTGGCGGGCACCGTCATGCTGCTGTGCGCCGCCGAGGCGGCCGGCCGTCTCGGGCTGGTCTCCCAGCTGGAGCTGCCGCTCGTCTCGGCGGTGCTGGTCACCGCCGCCGGGCTCGCCGCCGACCCGGCCTTCCTGGCCGACGTGCTGGCCACGTGCGGCGCGTGGGCGCTCGGCCTGCTGACCGCCGTGGCGGTGGCCGTGCCCGCCGGGCTGCTGCTGGGCAGCGTGCCGCCGGTCGAGCGGGCCCTGCGTCCCGTGCTGGAGTTCCTGCGGCCCATCCCCTCGGTGGCGCTCATCCCCCTGGCCGCGTTCGTCTTCACCGGCCGGCTGGAGACGGAGGTCGCGATGATCGTGTACGCCGCCACCTGGCCCGTCCTGCTCAACACCATGTACGGCCTGCGCGAGGTCGACCCGCTGGCCAAGGAGACGATGCGGGCCTTCGGGTTCGGCCCGCCGGCCGTGTTGTGGCGGGTCAGCCTGCCGAGCGCGGCCCCGTTCGTGGCGACCGGCGTACGGGTGGCCGCGGCCATCGCCCTGATCCTGGCCGTCAGCACCGAGCTGCTGGCCGGGACGAACGGCATCGGGCACTTCATCATCGTGGCCGAGAGCAGCCCGGAGGGGCTGCGGCTGACCATCGCCGCCACCCTGTGGGCCGGCGCGCTCGGCCTGCTCACCAACACGCTGCTCGCCCACGCCTCCCGGCGGCTGCTGCGCTGGCACACGGCCCTGACGGGAGCGGCCCGGTGATCAGGTCCCTGGCACGGCTGTGGGCCGTCCCGGTCGTCGTCGCCCTCTGGGAGCTGGCCACCAGGGCGGCGGGCAACCCCTACTTCCCGCCGCCGTCCACGATCGCGCTGCGCCTGGGCGACCTGTGGATCAGCCGGGCGGCCCTGGACGACCTCTCCCGCAGCCTGGGCCGGCTGCTGACCGGGTGGGTGATGGCCGGCGTCGCGGGTGTGGCGGCCGGGGTCGCCATGGGCCGTTCGCCGTTGCTGGCCAGGTTCGTGGACCCGGCCGTGCAGTTCTGCCGGGCGCTGCCGCCGCCGGCGCTGCTGCCGGTGTTCCTGGCGCTGTTCTCGACGGGCACGCTCATGCAGGTCGCGACCATCGCGTGCGGCATCGTCTGGCCGGTGCTGATCAACGCCGCCGACGGCGCCCGCAACGTCGACCGGCTGCACCTGGACACCGCGCGGGTCTTCAGGCTGTCGGCCGGTCAGCGCCTGCTGCGGGTCGTGCTGCCGTCGGCGGCCCCGAAGATCCTGGCCGGGTTGCGGCTCAGCCTGTCGCTCGCGCTGATCCTCATGGTCATCGCCGAGTTCTTCGCCACCGACGGCGTCGGTTTCCGATTGCGCGCGGCGCAGCGTTCCTTCGACCTGCCGGGCATGTGGGCCGCCGTCACCGTGCTCGGCGTTCTCGGTTATCTGCTGAATCAGGTGTTCCTGATAATCGAACGCCGGATGGTGGCGAATTATGGCGCGTCCGAATAAAGCCGCCCGGGAATGAAGGAGATTACTCGGCGGCTGTTCCTCTCGCGTTTCCCCGGCACGCTTTCGTTCACGAACCCACTCCTTGGAGCGTTCATGCGTCTGTTACTCGCGGCGGTCGCCCTCGCCCTCGCCATGACCGGGTGCGGCGGGGCGGACCCCCGGCCGTCGTCCGGCGGGCCGGAGAAACCCGTGCTCAACCTCGGCATGCTGGCCCTTCCCGAGGTCGCCCCCATACAGATCGCCATCGACAAGGGCTACTTCGCGGCGGCGGGCCTGACCGTCAAGCCCGTCGTGATCCAGGGCGGGGCCGCCGCGATGCCCGACCTGATCAGCGGCAAGCTGGACGTCCTGCACAGCAACTACGTCTCGGCGATGCTGGCCGCCTCGCGCGGCGTGGGCCGGTTGAAGGTCGTCGGCGAGGCGTACGTGGCCAAGCCCGGCAACTTCGTCCTCATGACGAGCAAGGACTCGCCCGTCACGGAACTGGCCGACCTCAAGGGCAGGAAGGTGGGCGTCAACACCCTCGGCAACGTCGCCACCCTGGCCGTGAGCGCGCTGCTCAAGCCCGCCGGCGTGACACCCGCCGACATCACCTTCGTCGAACGGCCGTTCCCGCAGATGGCCGGCGCGCTGGCCAACGGGGACGTGGACGCGGCCGTCCTGCCCGAGCCGTTCTGGCAGACCGCGGCCGCCGCGAACGGGGCCCGCTCCCTGTCGGACCTGTTCACCGGGGCGACCGCCGACTTCCCGATGGCGGGCTACCTGACCACCGAGGGCTTCGCGGCCGACAATCCGCGCACGGTGGCCGCCTTCCAGCGCGGCCTGCGCAAGGCGGTGGACCTGGCGATCGCCGACCCGGCCCAGGCCAAGGCCGCGCTGCTGAAGTACACCAAGATCGACAAGGCCACGGCCGACCGGATGGCGCTGGGCGGCTACTCCACCGCCGTCGACAAGGCCCGGCTGCAGCGCGTGGCCGACCTCATGCTCCAGTTCAAGGGCAGCGGCTACCTGGAGGCGCCGTTCGACGTCTCCGCCCTGCTCCTGCCCGGAGGCTCCTCATGACGGGGTTCGCGGCGCGGCGTCCGAGGCGGGTGGTCATCGCCGGAGCGGGCATCGCCGGGCTCACCGCGGCCCTGTCCCTGCACGCCGCGGGCATCACCGACGTGACCGTGCGCGAGGCGGTCAAGGACGTCCGCCCGCTCGGCGTGGGCATCAACCTGCTGCCGCACGCCGTGCGCGAGCTCGTCGAACTGGGCCTGGGCGAGCGCCTGGCCCGCATCGGCGTCGAGACGGCCGACCTGACCTTCCTCACCCGGCGCGGGCAGCACATCTGGTCCGAGCCGCGCGGCCGGGCCGCGGGCCACGCCTGGCCGCAGTACTCGATCCACCGCGGCCGATTACAGCTCATGCTCCTGGACGCCGTACGCGAGCGCCTGGGCCCGGACGCCGTGCTGACCGGCTCCCCCGTCACCGGGCTCGACCACGACGGCGACCTGCTCGTCGGCGCCGACGGCATCCGCTCCGCCGTCAGGGCCGCGCTGTTCCCCGGCGAGGGCGACCCGCTCTGGGGCGGTCACGTGCTGTGGCGCGGCACGTCCCGAGCCCGGCCGTTCCTGACCGGCCGATCCATGATCATGACGGGGGACGGCACGCAGAAGATCGTCATCTATCCGATCGCGCCGCCGGACCCCGACGGCACCCAGCTCATCAACTGGGCCATCCAGCACCGGGCCCCCGAGACCACGCCCCGGGGCGACTGGAACCGCGAGGTCGAGATCGCCAAGTTCCTCCACCACGTGGCGGACGTGCGCTCCGACGCCCTCGACATCCCCGCCCTCATCGCCTCGGCCGACCAGGCGTACGAGTACCCGCTCGTGGACCGGGACCCGCTGCCGCGCTGGTCGTCGGGGACGGTGACGCTGATGGGCGACGCCGCGCACCCGATGTACCCGACCGGGTCCAACGGCGGCACGCAGGCCGTCATCGACGCCCGCGTGCTGGCCTACGCCCTGGCCACCGGTCAGGGGCTGGAGTTCTACGAGAGCCGGCGGCGGCCGGTCACGAACCAGATCGTGCTGGCCAACCGGGAGGACGGGCCCGAGGTCGTCCTGAAGCTGGCGCACGAACGCGCCCCGGACGGGTTCGCCGACATCGAGGAGGTCATCCCCCGGGACACGCTGGAGAAGATCTCGCTGCACTACCAGCAGCTCGCGGGCTTCGAGCCGGCCGTCCTGAACGCCCGCCCGAGCTGGTCGGTCCCCCCGGACACCCGCCCGAGCTCGTCGGTCCCCCCGGACACCGGCCGGGGCTGAGCGGGGCCGGCGGTGGGCGCGTGGTGGGCATGTGGTGGACCTGGTGGGCGTGGTGAGGCGGGGGCGCGTGGGCGCCCCCGCACGGGACCCGGAAGGGCCTCCTACCGCTTCGGCGGGAGGTCGTCCCCGCGGTTGCGGGTGTGCTCGCGCGCGTTGCCGTCCTCGTCGACCTCCAGGCGTTCCCTCCTGACCTGGCCCTCGACGGTCTCTTCGTGCTGGACGGTCTCCTTGTGCACGCGGATGTGCTCGACCGGCCTGGTCTCCTTGCCGATCACCGGCCGCTCCTCGTGCAGGGTGATCTGCTGCTCGTCCTCGCCGATCTCGTACGTGCCGGGCTGGCCGTCCCTGATGGGCTCGCGCTCGATCACGACCTCCTCGTGCGAGAGCGGCACCCTCTCCTGGACGTTCTCCGTCTCGACGTACTTGCGCAGCCGGACGTGCCCGGTCTCGCGGCTCTCCTTGCCGACGCGCAGCCGTTCCTCGGACGTGGTCATGTCGATGTCGCGGTCGCCCACGTCCCGGCCGCGCGGCTTGCCCGGCTGTCCGGTCGGGACCGCCTGGCCCGTCTGTCCGGTCATGCCGGTGCGCCGGCCGCGCGCCTCGGCCGTCCGCGACTCCCCCATGGGCCGCTGGGCCTGCCGCTCCCCCGCGGCGGGCGAGCGCTGGGACGGGATGGTGGACGGCTGCATCCCGTAGTACCGGTAGAGCTCGGCCTCCTCCTCCAGGGAGAGGCGGCCGTCCACGTCGATGTTGGGCGCGCCCTTGATCATCTCCTTGTCGAAGGGGACCCTGATCTCGTCCCCGGCGCGGCGGGCGTTGGCCAGCGGCACGAAGGTCTGCCTCATGCCGAAGAACCCCGTGCGAACCGTGACCCACTCCGGCTCGCCGGTGCGGTCACTGAGGTAGACCTGGCCCACCTTGCCGATCGAATGTCCGTCCGACCCGATCACATGGCACTCGAGCAGGCTTCGGATCTCTGTTTGCATAGCCACGACGATCCCCCCGATTGTTCGTCCTGGTTCAAACAGGACAAATACCCCAGAAAGTCGCATATGCACACATGGGTCGGCCAGTCTTTGCCATAAACGGTCTAGGGCGGAGGCACGCCGCGGCCCTGCCGGGAGCCCTCGTAGGCGGCCCGCCGCAGCCGGGCCGTCCATCCGGCCGGACGCAGGCAGGGATGGCTGTTGAGCACCGGGTCGAACGTCAGGTCCTCGCCGGGCAGCGCGGTGTGCAGGCGCAGGCGGGCGAGGTAGCGGCCACCGGCCCACAGATGGAACAGCAGCGGGCCGCGGGCCAGCGCGCCGGGCAGCAGCGCGGGGTCGGCGGGCACGCGCTCACCCTCGGGGCGGGCGACCAGCCGGTACCGTCCGGTTCCGTACACGTAGGGTGTCAGGGTGGAGTACGGCCCCGACGTGAAGGTGCGGCGCGGCACCGGCAGGCCGCCCACGCCGGTGGACAGCAGCAGATCGACCCCGTTGGGCAGCCGCACGGCCAGCCCCAGCACGTCGGGCAGCCGTCCCGGCAGGGACAGCCCCTTGGACAGCCGGGCCCGCACCTCGTGCTCGCCCGGCTCCCCCAGCGGCGCCGCCTCGACCGTCAGTGTGCCCGCCAGGAGCAGGCCGCGCCGGTGCAGCGCCCGGCCGTGCCGGAGCCCCGGCCACCTCGCGCGCGGCGGCGCGGGCCAGGGAGGCGACCGCGTCCGGCACGCCCGCGCCTTCGGGCAGCGCGGGCGTCTCCGCCGGTCCTGCGCCTTCGGGCATCGCGGGCACCTCCACCGGCCCCGCACCTTCGGGCATCGCGGGCGTCTCCGTCAGTCCTGCGCCTTCTTCAGCGCCTTCAGGTGCTCCTCCAGCGTCGGGGTCGCGGACTCGGCCAGGGCCACCACCGCCGGCGAGGAGCCCTTGGAGATCTCCTCCTTGGTGGCCTCGATCGCCGTCTTGTGGGCCTTGAGCATGCTCGCGACGAACTCCTTGTCGAACTCCTTGCCCTTGGCGTCCTGCAGGCGCTTGGCCATGGCGGCCTGCTCGGACGTCAGCCCGGTGGGAAGCTGGATGGCGAGCTGGCTCGCGGTCTGGGTCACCTTCTTGTCGAACTGGGTGTGGTCGTCGACCAGCATCCGGCCGATCGACTTGACCTGGTCGGTGGCACCCTTCTTCTCGGCCAGGCGGCCCGCCTCGATCTCGGCCAGGTTGCCCCGGTGGATGGTCACCATCCAGGTCCTGTCCTGCTCGGACGGCTGAGCGTCGGTCCGCGGCGCCAGCCCCGCGGTGTTGGTGGTGGCGCTTTCGCCGCACCCCGACAGGGCGACGACGGCCGCGGCGGCCAGCAGCATGGTCAGACGAGTACGCATAAGTTTTCCTATGACATGGTGATACATCTCCGTCACAGAGCGTAACCATGTGGTCGTGACTTCCCCCTCAGGCGCGCCGCGCCATATGCCGGTCAGGCGGCAAGGGGGTCGCTGTCGCGCTCCTCCGCCGGGAGCCGTCATCATGTGACGGACGCGACAAGAGTGCGAGGAGAAGAATGACGCCACCGGCCCGTTCACCGGAGCAGCGCAAGCAGGACACGCTCGACCGGCTCGAACACGACGTCGACGCCTGGGTGGCCACGGCGGGCGACGGCGGCCCGTACATGACGCCGCTGTCGTTCCTGTGGGACGGGCACACGCTGCTGCTGTCCACCGCGGACGCCACGCCCACCGGCCGGAACCTGCTGGCCGGCGGCACCGTCCGGCTCGGCCTGGGCCTGACCAGGGACGTCGTCCTGATCGAAGGCACGGTGACCGCGCAACCGGCCGGCACGATCCCGGACGACATCGGCGACGCGTTCGCGGTCAAGACCGGGTTCGACCCGCGTGAGTCGCGCGGCCCGTACACCTACTTCCGGGTGACGCCGATGCTGGTGCAGGCGTGGCGCGAGGTCAACGAGCTGGCGGGCCGCGACCTCATGCTCGACGGCAAGTGGACCGTCTGACCGGAACCCTTGTCACGACGACGAGCCGGGCCCCCGAAGGTAAAGAAAACACCAAGGAGGGTTGGGTCCCGGCATCGGGG
Source organism: Nonomuraea sp. NPDC047529 (assembly GCF_040642995.1). Classification (NCBI taxonomy): domain Bacteria; kingdom Bacillati; phylum Actinomycetota; class Actinomycetes; order Streptosporangiales; family Streptosporangiaceae; genus Nonomuraea; species Nonomuraea sp. NPDC047529. The sequence continues at coordinate 78,064 of NZ_JBEYTJ010000036.1, forward strand.
GAATGGCAGGCAACTCTCTGTACGTCGACCGTGAGGAGGAGCCGTAGTGCTCACCCTGACAGCCAACGCAGCCCAGGCGATTCGCGACCTGACCGCGTCCGCGCCGGAACCCGCGCAGGGCGGGATCCGCATCTCGTCGCAGGGCGACGGCGCGAATTCGCTCACCCTTTCCCTCGCCACGGCCCCGGAGCCGGCGGACGAGGTCGTCGAGACCGAGGGCGCCCGGGTCTACCTCGACCCCGTGGCCGCCACCGTGCTGGACGACAAGGCCCTGGACGCCGGGGCCGACGCGCAAGGGAGCGTGTCGTTCATGGTGACGCCGCAGGCGGTGTGACGGGAGCCGCCGTACCGGCGATCACGCCGGTACGGCGGCCACCCACCGGGTCAGCCGGCCAGGAGCTTGTGCAGGTAGCGGACCTGCTCCTCGGTCTGGTAGCCGGACCCGCCCTCGTGCCCGTTCCAGGGCCAGACGTTGATCTCCTTCGGCCCCTGCCAGTGGTTGTAGGCGGCGAAGACCGTGGAGGGCGGGCAGACGGAGTCCATGAGCGCGACCGAGTACAGCGCGGGCACCCGGCCGCGCGCGGCGAAGTTGAGGCCGTCGAAGTACGACAGCGTGCGGAACACCTGGTCGGCGCCGTCCCTGCGGGAGGCGAGGAAGCGCACCAGCTCCTGGTACGGATACTCGTCGGTGATCTCGACCGCCCGCCGGAAGTGCGTCAGGAACGGCACGTCCACCAGCGCCGCCCGCACCGACGGGCGCAGCGCGGCCGTGGCCTGCGCGATCGCGCCGCCCTGGCTGCCGCCCGAGACCACGATGCGGCTCGCGTCCACCGCCGGGTGGGCCGCGGCCACGTCGACCGCCCTGGCCGCGTCGGTGAACACGCGGCGGTAGTAGTAGTCCTCGGGGTCGAGGATGCCGCGCGTCATCATGCCGGGCGCCTGCACGTTGGCGCTGCCGTGCGGGTCGCCGGTCACGCCGGGGCTGCCCGGGCTCGCGCCGCCGTGCCCCCGGGTCTCCATCACGAACACCGCGTATCCGGCCGTGGGCCACAGCAGGTGGTCCTTCGGGAAGCCGCGCCCGCCGCTGTAGCCGATGTAGTGCATCACGCACGGCACCGGCTCCTGAACGCCGCGCGGCAGGATGAACCAGCCGCCGATGCGGTGGCCGCCCCAACCCGCGAACGACACGTCGTAGACGTCGACGCCGCTCAGCGGCAGGTCGTAGGGCACGAACTCGGCGGCCGGGTCGAACCTGCCTGCCTCGGCCAGCGTACGGGACCAGAAGTCGTCGAAGTCGGCGGGCTCGTCGCGGTCGGGGAGGTAGCCGCGCAGCTGCTCGATCGGCAGGTCGAACAAGGACATGAGGGGAACTCCAGCCTGTAGGGAACTCTGATATTTCACCTCATCGGTGCAGGTAAGCGCTATCCTCCGCGGGCCGGAAGCTGAAAGCGCGCGAGCGGGGTAGTGGCGAGCGCGTGAGCGAATACGTGATCGAGGTTCCCTCCTCCCATCTCTATCCCGGCCTGGTGCTGGAGGCCCCCGCGCACGCCGAGGACTTCCTCGTGCTGTTCGCCGACGACTCCGAGTCGCGGGCCCAGCTCCTCGGCGACGCCTCGGGCCGTCCGGTGCTGCGGGTCGGCGGCTACATGACCACGAACGGCACCGTCATCGACGAGCGGGTGTGGACCGTGCGCGAGACCCTGCGCGCCGGCGACCGCCTGCGCATCCGCCTCGGGCGCTCGCTCCCCTCCCCGGTCGGGGGCTAGCGTCCCCCTGTGAGGTCTTTCACCGGGATCGTGGCGGGCGCCGCGGTGCTCGCGCTGTCGCCCGTGGCCGGGCTCGCCGCGCTGGCCGGGACGGCGATGGTCGGCGCGCGGCCCGGGGTGTTCACGGGGACCGGCCTCGCCGTGTTCGCCTCGCTGTTCTTCCTCGGGCTGCTGCTGTGCGTGCCCCGGCCGGGCCCGGCGTGGGGACGGTGGTTACGGGCGGCGTTGATCCTGGCCATGGAGGCGGCGGTGGTCTGGCAGGTCGCGGGCGCGACGCTGACGCCGCCGCCGGTGCCGGTCGCGGCCGGGCCGCCGGTGGCCGGACAGCGCGAGTGGCGGCTGGCGACGGGGTCGCGGCTGGCGTACGTGCGGGTCGCGCCGAAGCGGGTCGCCCGGCCCGAGCCGGTGGTGTTCCTGTCCGGCGGGGCCGGCGTGGCGGACGTGGCCACCGATCCGGCGTTCTACCGGCGGCTGGCCGCCGACGGGTACGAGGTTTACGTCTACGACCAGGTGGGCACGGGACGGTCGGCGCGGTTGCCGGACCCGGCCGCGTACGGGCTGGGACGGGACGTGACGGACCTGGAGCAGGTGCGGCAGGCGATCGGCGCCCGCCGGCTGAACCTGGTCGCGCGCGGCGGCGGTGCCCGGCTGGCGGCGGCCTACCTGTCCGCCCATCCGGACGGGGTCGCCAGGGCGGTGCTCGCCTCCCCCGCCGGGCTCGACGAGGTCCGTACCGCGTCGCTGCTGGACGACGGGCCGCCCGGCCCCCGGCTGCTGGCGGTGTACACGCTGCTGCGGGTCGAACCGGCGGCGGCGCACGCGTTCGCCGGCGACGCCGAGCTCGACGCCCGCACGGCCGCGACCTCGGGGTCCGGCGACGACACCCCGGCCCCCTGCCCACCACCACCGCCGCTCCCCGCGAGCCCGAGGACCGCGAGTCTCCCGGCCGCAGCGGACGGTTCGGGGGGATATGCGAGCCTGGTGGAGCGGCCGTCGCCGCCGGGGCTGCGGGAGGGGCTGGCCCGGGTGACGGCGCCCGTCCTGGTGGTCAAGGGGCCGTGCGACGGGGAGAGCTGGTCGGCGGCCACCGACGTCCGCCGGGCGATCCCCGGTTCCGGGTTCGCCTACGCCGAGGGGCGGGCGGCCTACCTGGGGACGGTGCGGGCGTTCCTGGCGGGCCGGGCGGTGCCCCCGTACGAGGCGGCCGCGCCGCCGCCCGGATACCTCGGCCCTTGGTGATTCGGCCCGCTCACCGGCGGGCGCGGGCGCAGGAGCCCGCCGTGGCCGCCGCCACCTTCCAGTCCGGCCCCGGGAACGGCGACATGAAGTGGGTCAGCAGGTCCACCGCGTAGTCCGGGGTCTGCCCGCCGGGGTCGAGGAAGGACACCATCTGCGGGCCGTCGGCGCCGCGCAGGGTGACCGAACCGCCCCTGCCGACGGCGGCGAAGCCGGGTTTGGCGTCCACCGTGAGGCAGGCCAGCCCGATCCCGGCGGCGGCGATCTCCTGGCGGGCGCCGATGCGGCGCATGCGCTGGTCGTAGCGGCGCAGGGCGAGCGAGGTGGCCCGGGTGAGCCGGAGCGAGCCGGTGAAGACGTCCTCGCCGATCTTCCTGCTCAGCCTGACCCGGAGGGAGACGTCGGGCCGCAGGTCCACGCCCTTGGCGGCCAGGTCGAGGCGGTCGTAGGCGCCTTCGAAGCCGGGCGCGAGGAACCCGGCCGCCGCCGGAGCCTTGAGCCCGAACGGGATGCGTCCCGGCCGCACCCGCAGCCAGGACATCCGCCGGACCGTCATCGACACCTCCCGAACCGCGCTCGCGCCCAGCGCGAAGTCCCCGCCGACCTCGTAGGTGAGGAAACCCGTGGTGTACGGGACCTCCTTCGACACGGCGATCCGCTGCCTGGCGACCGGGCCCGCGCGCAGCCCGGCGGCCACCGCGATCCGGCCCGTGGGCCCGGGTTTGGAGGCCAGGTCGAGCGACTGGTCGGGGTTGAGCCTGATCGTGGTGTCGGCGGCCAGGTCCTCGACCGTGAGCGAGACGGCGCCGAGCCGCCCGGAGGGGTCGACCAGGCCGCCGTCCACGCCCAGGTGGCCGTCCAGGGTGCTCGCGCCGCCCCGGTAGGTGATCGCCGGGACGCTCAGGCCGGCGGACGAGGCGTCGGCATCCAGGCCGAGCACCGCCGGCACGTCGGTCAGCCGCAACGCGCCGGTGCCCCGGCCGGGCAGGGTGACCTCCGCGGTCAGGCGCTCGACCGGCGCGGAGTTCCGTACGCGCACCCGGGTCCTGGCCCCGTACGCGGCCCGCACGTCCACGGCGGCGGGAACCGGGTCGAGGGCGACGTGGCCGCGCAGCCCGCCCGCCTCGGCCCGTACGTCGAGCGCGCCCAGGGTGGCGGACGGCTCGACGCGGTAGGCGACGTGCCCGGCGTCGAACGGCCCCAGCGACAACCGGGTGATCCTCGACGGCAGCCGGGTCAGCGTGGCCCGTGCCTTGACCGGGACCGGCGCGAGCACGCTGCTGGCCAGGTAGAGGGCGAGGGTCCGGCGCCTGGGCGCGAACCCGGCGAAGGTGAACGTGCCGCCCGCCGGGTCGATCGTCACCTGGCTGGGCAGGCCGGTGACGTCGAGGTAGCCCTGGAGGCCGTAGCAGCCGCGCCCCGCCGTGCAGAACGGGCCCTGTGCGCAGCCCTCGGTTCCGGCCGGGCAGCCGCCGTCCACCAGCGAGAGGCCGTCCCGCACGGCGGGGGCGGGCCGCATGCGGGCCAGCGCGGCGGTCCTGCCGAGCCAGGCGCGGGCGGTCACGCCGAGCCGGGAGCCGGAGTAGCTGAGCCTGCCCTCGGGCGTGGCGGTGACGGTCAGGTCGCCCGGCACCGGTCCCACCCTGCCGAGGACGCCGAAGCGCACGTCGCCCAGGACGATGTCGGCGTCCACGGCGAGCCGCTGCCGCGCGGCGCGGAACCCGGCACGGAAGCCCTGCCCGGACGGGCCGATCTCGACTCTCCGCAGGCCCTTGACCAGCACGCTCGCGTCCAGGTCGCCGGTGGCGCGGTCGTAGTGGGCGGCCAGGTGCGGGCCGTCGGGGGACGGGGCGCCGTCGTGGTTGGCGACGGCCAGGGCCGCCGATCCCACTGGGCCGGACAGCCCGCGGAAGCGGTAGCCGCCGTCCTTCCAGGCGGCCTCGAAGCGGGCCGGCACGCCGGTCACGTCGGCGGCGGCCCGCAGCACCCGGCCGCCCGTCCTGATCCTGGCCAGCGCCGACACTTTCGCCACGGGGGCGCTCGCGGTCCAGGCGAGGGTGCCGGTCGTGGTGTCGGCGACCAGCTCGGCCCGTTTCCGCACCCCTTGCACCGCCACCCGCACGTCGTCCCCGCCCGCGGCGCGTCCGGCGTTCCCGAGGGTGGTGACGTACGGCCTGGCCGCGTACAGGCTGAGGTCGCGGAGGCGGCCGGACGTGGTGACCTCGACCGACGAGCGCGCGCCCAGCGTCCACGCGGTCCGTACGTTTTCGCGCACGCCGCGGACCGTGCCGTCGATCGTCGGCCCGTTCCGTACGTCGGCGTAGGCGGCCCTGGCCCGGTCGATCACGCCGCTGGCCCGGTAGACGGCCCGTCCGGCGGCGGGGTCGAGGGAGAGGTCGACCTCGGCGGGCGTGTTGGAGATCTCCAGTCGTGCCAGGCGCGTCCCGTCGACGCCGGCCGCGCCCACGAAGGACCGGCGGCTCGCCCTGGCCTTCAGGTGCGCGTGCGGCGCCGCGCCGTACGTGACGTCGAACGCCGACAACCCGGACAGCAGCGCCGAGATCCCGACCGCGTCGCCGTCCTTGATCATGGTGACGTGGCCGCCGGTGGGGCTGGAGACCGCGCCGCCGCCACGTTGCAGGACCGCGGCGAAGCGGCCGATCGGCGAGCTGGCCGTCTGGGTGACGCGCCGCGCGGCCGGGTCGTTCTCCATGCGGACCCGGGCGGGCAGCCCGCTCAGCTCGGCCCGCAACACGGTCCTGGACGCGGCCCGGTCGTAGTAGAGCACCTCGGCCGAGCCCGTCCGCGCGGGCCGGGACGACTCGACGGTCAGGGTCTGCCCGCCGCCGGTCGAGGCGTAGGCGGCGGTGAAGGAGCGGGGCACCTCGCGCAGCCCGGCGCTCACCACGGTGGCCAGGCGGCCGTCGCGGTAGAGGTGGCTGTGCAGCTCGGCGCGGGCGATCGGGGCGGGGGCGGTGAAGCGGATCCGTCCGCCGGACAGGCGCACCCGGGCGCGGGTGGGCATGCGGTCCAGTACGGCCTGCGTGTAGCGGGTCCGGGAGACGGCGATCGCGTCGAGCCTGGCGGGCCGGGAGGCGGTGACGTCCAGCTCGACGGCCCCGGGCTTGGAGGTGGCCTCCGACGCGGGTGAGCCGAGTGCGGCCTCGACGGTGAGCCGTTCGGTGGCGGGGGTCTGGCGCAGGCTCACGGTGGTGCGCCCGGTCAGCCCCGCCAGGGTGACGGCGGACGCTCCCGGGTCCTTCCTGGTGACGCTCGCCCTGACCGTCCCGCCTTCCTGGTCGAGGGTGAACGTCCCGCGGTCGAGCACCGAGAGCGACGCGCCGGCGCGCAGGCCGTCGAACCCGACGGTCACCCTGTCGTCGTACTCGGCCCAGACCAGCGCCTTCACCTTCTGCCCGGACAGGCTCCTGACGGCGAACCCGAGCCCGACGTCCCCCTTTCCGGGGTTCGCGGCGGGCACCAGGTCGGCCGCCAGGTCGGGGAGGCCGTCGCCGGTGACGTCCGCGGCGACCGGCACGGCGACGGGCCTGCGCGCCGAGCACGCCACCGTCCGCGCCACCCCCATCACACACAACCGGTACGTCAGCGCCTGCCCCTTCACCATCCGCCCGCCCTGGGCCAGGGGGGTGTTCAGGCGCAGGGCGTCCAGAGCCTTGGTCACGGCGGAAGGCGGGCGCAGGAGGGTCAGCGGCGCGGCACCGGTCGTGTCGGGCAGCAGGGCGGCGGGGTCGGGGGCCTGCCGCCCGAGCCCCTGCCGTTCCTGCCGCCGCGCGGCCAGCGCGGCGATCCCGTCGGCGAGGGACGTTCCGGCGGGCGTGGTGATCTCCGGTCGTTCCGGCCCCACCGGCCCCTCCCCCATCGGCCGGACGGCGGGCGACGGCCCGGAACGAACGGTCACCACGGCCGGCGGCGGCTCCTTCACCGCGGGCACCACCACCTGACCAGGCGCTGAAGCCCGAACGGCGGCCGTCGTCGCGGCATGGCTGGAGACGGCGAGCGGCCCACCCGCCAGCGCGGTGGCTGCGATGGACGTCGAAGCGAGCACGCGCAGGAGGGCGTGCGGCATGAAGCGTTCCCCCGGACCGGTCTAACTCATCCCATCAGAAACAATGGTCACGAGATGACCATATTTCCTCACTAATCGTCAAACTCGCCCCGACATGGAACTCCAGTTTTCCGCCTCCTTGCCGGGCCACTACGCCGCCCGGCGGACCCCCGTCCGGCTCACCGCCGTGACCACCGTGGCCGCCACGGCAAGCACCAGCAGGACGGTCACCGCCAGCCGGTAACCGTCTTGCAGCACGTCGGCCACGCCGGACAGCCGGGACGGGTCGGCGGCGTAGACCAGGTGCCGCTCGGCGGCCGGCACGGACGCGGCGACGATGGCCAGCGACATGGCGGTGCTGATCACGGTCGAGACGTTGACCAGCATGAGCCGGACGCCGTTGACCACGCCGAGCCGGTTCTGCGGCGCGTCCATCATGATCGCGGTGGTGTTGGCCGTGATGAACAGCCCGCTGCCCGCGCCCACCAGCCCGAGCGCCGTCCCGAGCCAGGCGTACGGCACGGACGGGTCCAGCGCGGCCAGCATGACCGCCATGCCCGCCGCGCTCAGCGCCGATCCGGCCACGGCCACCGTACGCGGGTGGAAGCGTCCGGTCAGCGCCCCGGCGACCAGCGAGGTCAGGGCCGAGGCGGCCGAGACGGGCAGCACGGCGAGCCCCGCCTGGGCGGGCTCGAACTGCCGGGTGGACTGCAGGAACAGCGAGATCACCAGCACGATCGAGAACTGCCCGAGCGAGTTGAGCACGGCCGCCAGGTTGGCCAGCGCGAAGCCGCGGTCGCCGAACAGCCGCAGGTCGAGCAGCGGCGTGCGGCTGCGCCACTCGACCAGCGCGAACACCGGCGCCGCCGCCGCGAACGCCACCCCGCCCGCCACCACCCACGGGCTCAGCCAGCCCAGCGAGCTGCCCTGCGACAGGGCCAGCAGCAGCCCGCTCAGCCAGGTGAACAGCAGGACGATCCCCGGCAGGTCCAGCCGCTCGCGCGGCCCCCTCGGCACCGGCCGGAGGGTGACGGCGCCCCAGACGATGGCCGCGACGCCGACGGGCACGTTGAACCAGAAGACCCACCGCCAGCCCGCCGCACCCGCCAGGAACCCGCCGAACGACGGCCCGACCAGCCCCGCCACGGAGATGATGGCCATGTAGACGGCCATGCCGCGGCCCAGCCGCGCCGGCGGGAAGGCGCCGGCCAGGATGGCCGAGCTGTTGGCGAGGATCATGGCCGAGCCGCACGCCTGGGCGACGCGGGCGGCCAGCAGCAGCTCGATCGAGGGCGAGAACCCGGCCGCCAGGCTCGCCGCGGTGAACACCATGAACCCCAGCAGGTACGTGCCGCGTCTGCCGAACAGGTCGGCCACCCGTCCGAACACCACCAGCCCGACCGAGCTGACCAGCATGTAGGCCAGCAGCACCCAGCTCGCCAGGAAGGCGTCGGCGTGGAAGTGCGCGACGACGGCGGGCAGGGCGACGTTGAGCGAGCTGGAGTTGAGCCCGGTCAGGAACATGCCGAGGCTGGTGACCGAGACGGCTCGCCAGGCGTACCGCAGCCGGGCGGCCTCGTCCTCCTCCGCCGCCGCCCCCGCGACCGGCTCCGACACGACGGCCTTGGACGGGCACTCAGTCACACCGGACCGCCTGAAGGTTCATGCGCCACTCTTTCTAGAATCTTCCTCTAGGAAAGAGGGCGGCCCGTCGATTGTCAAGATCCCGTCCGCGCACAGGCATATCGGTGCCCCCGGTCAGGCGCGGCCTGGGGCGCTCAGTTCAGGGCGCGCAGGGCCTGCTCCAGGGTGTCGCCGGTGCCGACGGCCACTTCGCCGCCGTCGCGGTCACGGGCCACGGCGATCACGCCGGACCCGGTCGGATGGCGGCTCAGGGTGACCGTGCAGCCGTCGCGCAGCAGCGCGTCGGCGCCGCCCGCCCCCGGCGGCGCGACCTGCTCGCCCACCCGGGGACCGAGCAGGCGGGTGGCCGCGATCAGCGCGGCGACCGGCGTCCGGTGCCGGGCCAGCAGCACGGGACTGTCGTCGTACGGCTCGGCGACCTGCCGGACGAGGTCGCCGAGCTTGGCCTTGCCCGTGGACAACGACACCACCGGCAACCCGGCCAGCACCCCCGAAACCTTGGACAGCGGCACCAGGGCGGCCCACTCCCAGCGCTCCCGGGTGATCAGCGTGACCTGCCCCTCGCCCGCCGCGCTCACCAGCGCCCCCCATCGGGACCGCGCCTCCTCGACCCCGATCGGAACGCCCAGTCTTTCCTCCAGCTCGCTGTAACTGATCATGAGAATATCGTAAGGCGCCTTACGACCGCCCGCGTCTCCCCCCGACCTGCCCGGTCGCCGTCGCGGGTCAGCCCCTCCGGCCGAGGCGCACTCTCCGGACGAGCTCCTCGGCGGCCTCCGGCCACTCGGGGTGCTCGAAGGCGAAACCCGCCTCCAGGAGCCGGCCCGGGACGACCCGGCGGCTCTTGAACAGCAGCTCGGTGTCGGACCGCAGCGCGTACGCGCCCAACTCGGCCATCCACCGCGTCGCGGGCAGGCCCACCGGCACGCCCCAGGCGGACCGCAACGCCCGCATGAACGCGGCCTGCGGCAGCGGCCCAGGGGCGGCCAGGTTGACCGGTCCGCTCAGGTCGTCCCGTCCGGCCAGGAACTCGACCGCGCGGACGAGATCGCGGTCGTGGATCCAGGACACGTACTGGGCGCCGCCCGCGACCGGCCCGCCGAGGCCGAGCCGGGTCAGGCGCAGCAGCACGTCGAGGACGCCGCCACGATCGGGGCTCATCACCATGGCGGTGCGCAGGCCGACCTTGCGCGTGTACGGGGTCTCGGCCCGTTCCTGCTCCCGCTCCCACGCCTTGGCGATCTCGACGCTGTAACCCCAGTAGCCCGGCACGCCGGGCTCGTCGCCGCCGATCAGGCCGGTCGCCTCGTCGTTGGGCGCGTCGAAGCGGTGGGCGTAGACGGTGGCGGTGCTCATCTGCAGCCAGACCCGGGGCGGGCGCCCGGCGGCGGCGATCGCCCGGCCGACGGCCCGGGTGGAGCGCACCCGCGAATCCATCATGGCCCGCAGGTTGGCCGGGGTGTAGCGGCAGTTCACGCTCCGCCCGGCCAGGTTGATCACGAGGTCGCTGCCGTCGATCTCCCGCGTCCACGCGCCCGGGGTCTCGCCGTCCCAGGCGACCTCGCCCGGACGGGTCGGCCGCCGGGTCAGGATCACGACGTCGTGTCCGGCCGCGGTCAGCGCCCGGCGGAGGATCTCGCCGACCTGCCCGGTGCCTCCGGGAATCACCGTCTTCACCCGGTCGACACTACTCCGGTCTTTTGAACGCGTTCAGCGAGGGGGCCCGCGCGGTCGGGACGCGCTCGGCCGACGTGTGCCCGGCCTCGGGTGGATCACTTCAGGGTGTGGATGTCCTCGTCGGTCAGGGCGAGGTCGGCGGCGTCCAGGTTCTCCTCCAGGTGGGCGGGCGAGCCGGTGCCCGGCGTGGGCAGGACGACCGGGGAGCGGTGCAGCAGCCAGGCCAGCGCCACCTGCCCGGACGTCGCGCCGTGCCGGGCGGCCACCCGTTCGATCGCCGTGCCCGCCCCGGTGGCGAGGGAGCCGTTGCCGAGGGGGAACCAGGGCAGGAACGCGATGCCCAGCTCCTCGCACCGCGCCAGCACCGGCTCCGACTCCCGGTCCAGCACGTTGAAGCGGTTCTGCACGGACGCCGGCCGCAGGACCGTCAGCGCCTCGTCGAGCTGGTCGAGGGTGACGGTGTCGAGCCCGATGTGCCGGATCTTGCCCTCTTCGCGCAGCTCGGCGAGCGTGCCGAGCTGATCGGCGAGCGGCACCGCGGGGTCGATGCGGTGGAGCTGGTAGAGGTCGATCGTCTCGGTGCGCAGGCGGCGCAGGCTCGCCTCGCACATGGCGCGCAGGTCCTCGGGACGTCCGGCGGGATGCCACGTGTCCGGCCCCGTACGGACCACGCCGCCCTTGGTGGCCAGCACCAGCTCGCCAGGGTACGGATGAAGGGCCCGCGCGATCAGCTCCTCGGCGACGCCGGGGCCGTAGTTGTCGGCGGTGTCCAGGAGCGTGACGCCGCGCTCGACGGCCCGGCGCAGCAGCGCGACCGCCTCAGCGGACGGCAGACGCGGGCCCCAGTAGCCGGGGCCGGTGAGCTGGGCGGTGCCGTAGCCGAGGCGGCGTACCCGCAGCTCACCGGCGATCTCGAACGTCGTGCCCACCACTGTGCCCGCCACTGTGCCCGCCCCTCTCCTGACGAAGGGGCCCATCGTAAGGCCGCCGCCACCGCTGTGTTCCGCGCACCCCTCCGACACCCGCTCAGAGCATCGCCACCACCGCGTAGCGTTCGTCGGTGATCTCCTTGCCCCACAGTGCCGGGTCGGGAAGGGGATGCACCTGAAGGTCGCCGACCAGGGGGCGGAGGGCGGCGGTCAGGTTGACGGCGGTGACGCCGCCCATCCAGGGCAGGCGCTCGCCCGGCACGTAGCCGGACTGCTCGCCGGAGCTCTGCCAGCGGCCCTCCACCAGCACCAGCCGGCCGCCGGGGCGCAGCAGCGACACCCAGCGGGTCAGCGCCGCCTCCGGGTCGGGGATGGTCCACAGCAGGTGACGGGCCAGCACGACGTCGAAGCGGCTGTCGCCGACGGGCGGGTCGGCCGCGTCGCCGGTCAGCACCACGGCGTCGGTGGCGGCCAGCTTGGCGCGGGCCCGCCCGACCATGCGCGGGGCGAGGTCGACGGCGGTCAGGCGGTGGCCCTGGGCGGCCAGGAGCAGCGACAACGAGCCCGTGCCGCAGCCGAGGTCGAGCACGTCGAGCGGCCCTGCGGGCACCCACTCGGCCAGCCGCGCCGCCCAGGCGGCCCTGGTCGCGGGGTCGCGGAGCCCGTGGTCGGCTTCGTCGTCGAAGGAGTCGGCGGCGGCGTCCCAGAAACCGGCGATGGTCGTCATGGCCCGCATCCTGACAGGCGGCACCGACAGTTCCGCGACGTGCGGGCGGACGGGATCGGCGGAACCTGGTGTACTGGTCTGACCAGTCGCTAGTGTTCTCCAGCATGACGGGATATGACGCGCTGTTCCGCCTCGACGGGCGGCGGGCCGTGGTGATCGGGGCCGGGAGCGGGATCGGCAGGGAGGCGGCGTCCGCCCTGGCCGCGCATGGGGCCTCCGTGGTGTGCGCGGACCGGGACCTGGCCGCCGCCCAGGAGACCGCCGCCGGGTGCGACGGCCGGGCGCGCCTGCTCGACGTGCTGGACGCCGACGCCGTACGGGCGGCCGCCGCCGAGGAGCCGGCCGACGTGCTGGTGTTCACCGCGGCGACGAACGTGCGCAAGCGGCTGCTCGACTACACCGGCGAGGAGTTCGACCGGGTGGTGGGGCTGAACCTGCGGGCCTCGTTCGACGTGGTGCGGGCGTTCGGCGCCGGGATGGTGGAGCGGGGGCGCGGGTCGATCATCGGGTTCGCCTCGATCCGGGCGTCGGTGACCGAGCCGGGGCAGGGCGTCTACTCCGCCACGAAGGCGGGGCTGGTGCAGTTGCTGCGGACGGCGGCGGCCGAGTTCGGCCCCCACGGCGTGCGCGTCAACGCCATCGCGCCCGGCGTCGTGGAGACCCCGCTGACCAGGCAGATCAAGGACAACCCCGACTGGTACGCCGCGTACGCCGCCAAGAGCGCCCTCGGCCGGTGGGCCACCGCGCCCGAGATGGCGGGCGCGGTGGTCTACCTGGCGAGCGACGCGGCGAGCTTCGTGACGGGCTCGGTGTTGTACGTGGACGGCGGCTGGACCGCCGTGGACGGCCGTTTCGATCCTCCGAATTGAGGTGAATACTCCCGACCGAAGGGGGCAGCAGGCACGGGTCCCATTGAAGGGAGGGACTCATGAGAACAGCACGGAGCCACTTAGCACCCGCGGGAATCGCGGCCGTGCTGGCGTTGACCGTGTCCGCCACCACCCCCACCGCGGCCCAGGCCGCGACCGGGCCCACGGCGGCCCAGGCCGCCGGCGCCGTCCGGCCGGTGGCCGCGCCAGGCGCCGCGACCGCCCTGTCCGTCCAGGCGTTCCACGCCTCGGCCCAGGACCGGGCGTACCTGCGGCAGGCGCACCGCGGCAATCTCGCCGAGATCGCGGCCGGCCAGGCCGCGCTCCGCAGGTCGCACGACAAGGACGTGCGCGAGATCGCCTGGCGGCTGATCCGTGACCACCGCAAGCTCGACGCCCGGCTGCGCGAGGTCGCCCGGCGGCTGCGCGTCGGCCTGCCGGACGCGCCGAGCGCCGCCCAGCGCGACAGCCTGGACGCGGTGCTCGCCCGCCGTTCCGGTCACCGGTTCGACCGGGCGTGGCTGCGTCTCCAGACCGAGGCGCACGAGCAGACGCTCACGCTGATCAGGCGCGAGCTGCGGCATGGTCACTCCGGCTGGGTGCGGGACCTGGCGCGCGACGGCGCCCCCGTGGTCCGGCACCACCTGGACGAGGTCCGTACGGAACTCGACCACCACACCCGCTGACCGGCGCGCGACGTCACGTCCGATGAGCGGCGTGCGACGTCAGGTCCGTCGAGCGGCGTGACTCATCGCGTCCGTTGGGCGGCGTGAAGCGGCCCGTGGTCGGGACGTGTGGCGTCCCGGCCACGGGTGGTGAGCGCCCGGGCGGGGGCGGCCCCCGCCTCCGTCCGGGTCAGGTCGCGGGTTCCAGCCGCACCTGCACCGGCTGCCCGTGCACGGTCTCGAACTCCAGGACCGTGCGCGGCCCGGTGATCCTGGCCCGGCACGGCAGGCCGGCATCGACCCGCCATCGCCCGTCCAGGGTCACCCGCATCCGGTGCGGGTGGCTGGGGCTCGCCAGCCAGGGCCGCGACCACGGGCTGTAGTGCCCGACGTAGCGGCCCTTCTCGTACTGGTCGTGGTCGATCCCGCCGTAGAGGCGCAGGTCCGGATCGCATACCGCGAGGACCAGCGTCTCGCCCTCCGTCCGGACGAGCAGCATCGAAGGCGTGTCGACCTCGCGTACCAGACCTTCCAGGCTGGTGCGCTCGAACACCGCGTACCCGGTGATGCCGGTCTCACGGTCGCGGACGACGTGGGCGGCCGTGTCGGCGCGCAGCACCTGGTACGGGGCCCGCGCGGCGTCCCCCATCGCGGCGGTGAAACCGGCCATCCGCTCGGCCGTGGCGTTCACGACCATCGCGTACTCGTACGTCCCGTTCCGAGGGGCGGTCCCGTGCCTGATCCAGGCCGTGGCGAAGTCTCCGCCGGTGGGCTCTTCCGTGGCGTTGTTGCGGGAGGTCTGGGCCGAGCGGGTCAGGGCCACCTTCTGCCCGGCGGCCAGGTAATAGCCGATGCCCTTGTCGTCCAGCAGCCAGCGCGGCCCGCCGTCGAGCGCCTGGTGGGGGAAGGCGGTGACCGGCGTGCCGTCCACCACGGTGGGCGCGGTCCTGTTCGGGAGCCGGGTCTGGAAGAGCGTGGTCTCGGTCTCGTCCGCGGTGTCGTCGTTGGTGATGCCGGTGCCCAGGGCCACGACGCGGTCGTCGAACAGGAACACCGACTTGCGGGCCCGGTGGGTGCCGTCGTACTTGGGGTGTCCGTGCAGGTCCATGGCGAACAGGGCGTTGCGTCCGTCGATGGTGCAGGCTCCGGCGAAACGGGAGTCGGTGAGGAGCATCTCCTCGATCGCCCCGGTCAGGTCGCCCCTGAGCTGGTCGAGCGGTTTGTGGATGACTGTGGTGCCGGGGCGGCGGTTCCAGTCCCAGCCGGGCTGGGCGTAGCCGCTGTCCTGGTTGGTGACGGGGTTGCCGCGGTGCAGGACCTGGATCTGGCCGTAGGTGTTGTAGCGGCCGTACCAGTTGGCGCCGACGTAGATCTCGGTGCTCCACAGGTAGCGGTTGTGGCCGCGTACCGTGATCTGCCATTCGTCGCGGCGGTGAACGGCGAGCGCGGCGTAGTTGAGCGCCCAGGCGCCGGTCGGAGCCGGTTCCGGGACGATGCCGCGCGCGGCGAGCCGGGCCGCGAGCTCCTTCTGCCGCTCGGTCGGGCTGCCGGGCAGCAGGCGCAGGAAGGCGGCGGCGATCTCATCGTCGATCGGGGCAAGCCACTCGAACGGGACGATCGACAGCGCGGTCGTGCCGCCGGGGTTGCGGCCGCTGATCGAGATCGGCCACTGGTTCTTGTTGGCGTAGACGCGCTGTGCGAGCAGCGCCTTGCGCAGCCACCCGTACGCCTCCTCCGAGATCGCGAACGAGCCGCCGTGCAGCACGTAGACCAGCGGCGCGAGCCCGGCGAAGCCGTCGCGGACGTAGTCGGGGAAGAAGCCGACGTGGTGGAAGGCGGTGCCGTCCACCTTGATGCCGTCCTGGATGCCGTCGGTGGGCAGGAGGGTGGCGTTCAGCCAGTCGCGCAGCGCCCGCAGGTACGCCACCTGCCCGGTCTCGTCGTCGCGCAGCAGCACGGCCGCCAGCATGCCGCGGACCGTGGTGTTGTACAGGTCCATCATGCTGCCCCGGGCCATCCGGAAGCCGAAACCGCGGAAGATCCGGCCGAGTCCGCTCAGCCATTCCAGGTCCGCTCGTACCCGCTGCAACTCCCCCGCCGCGCGCAGGGCGTCCCGCATGAGGTAGACGGAGTCGTAGAAGCCGCGGACGTCGTAGCCGAGGTGGTGGATGGTGCCCTGGCAACTTCCCTTCGTCCAGCCCTGTTCCCGCAGGTGGGCGACCAGGCGCAGGTAGAGCGCGGCCAGCGCCGGACGGTCGGCGGGGGCGGCCTGGTGGGCCTGGGCGATCGTCTTCATCAGGTCGGTGCAGGCGCGCAGCGTGACCGGGTTCACGAACGCCTTGAGCTCGGCGGCGATCCCGGCCGGGTAGATCTGCGACTGGTAGGCGTGCGTGGGACGGCCCTCCAGGGCGGCCACCTGGGCCGTCAGCCCCGGTAGGTCCGGCTTGACCTGGGCGATCAGGTACTCGTCGTGGTAGCGGGTGTGCAGGGCGCGCAGCGAGGCCAGCTCGCCGGCGGACGGGGGCGAGGTGTCGGGCCTGACGGTCTCCAGGAGCCGGTCGAAGCGGTGGAGCGCCTGCCAGTGCTGGTTGTCGTACTCGTCGCCCTCGGGGGCGATGTCCGGGAGCTGGTGGTCGCGGCAGGGGGCGTCGGGGCGCAGCGGCACGTTGAGCATGAGCTGGTCGAGGTGCAGGGCCCCGGCCCTGCGGGGCGCGACGATCCGCAGGGTGTCCATGTCGGGGTGCGGCCTGCCGTGCATGTCGTAGGCGTACCGCACCCACGCCGTACGCCACCCGCTGAACCCGAGCCGGAACTCGAACCACAGGTCGGTGCGCTCACCCCGGCCGAACTCGAACCTGAGCACGTCGTCCACCGGCTCGGCGTTGTGCACCCACACGCAGAACGCGTCCACCAGCCCCTGCCACGCCTGGTCGTCGCCGAGCCGGTAGGGGTCGGGCGCCCACCGCAGCGGCGCGCGCACGGTGATCACGTCGCGGCTCGCGTGCTCCCATCGCAGCGACCTCGTTCCGCACACGGCGACCCGGTCGCTGATCGACAACGTGGAGCCGGTCCCGGCGGCGAAGTGCGGCGGGACGGCGCTCTCCAGCAGGAACACCGGCGGGTCCATCGCCATGGCCCGCTGCTCCAGCGCCTCGCCGGTCATCCCCTCGCCGACCGGCCCGCCCGCCGCCGACGCGGCCGCCACCGGGCCGCCGGCCGTCAGGAAAGCGTTTGCCGCGCCTGCCTTGAACACCGCTCTGCGCGTGATCTCCACCATGCGCGCCATACAACGCGACCGATGCCAGAACGTAAAGACATTCCGTCAAACCGTTACTCGCGTCCCGGCCGTCAGGGGCGGATGATCGCCATTCTGGTCACCGTCAGTTCCTCGATGGCGAACCTCGGGCCCTCGCGGCCGGTGCCCGAGTCCTTGACGCCGCCGTACGGCATGTTGTCGGCCCGGAAGCCGGGCACCTCGTTCACCACCACGCCGCCGGCCTCGATGCGGTCTATGGCGGTGAAGGCGGTGGCCAGCGTGCGGGTGAAGACGGAGGCGTGCAGGCCGTAGCGGGAGCGGTTGACGGCCTCGAAGGCGGCGTCGAGGCCGGGCACCGCGCGTACGCACACCACCGGGCCGAAGATCTCCTCGTCCCAGGCCGCGGCGCCGTCGGGCACGCCGGAGAGCACCGTCGGCGTGATCGCCCGGCCCTCCCGCACCCCGCCGGCGACCACCTCGGCGCCCGAGGCGGTGATCCACTCCAGGACGCGGTCCGTGGCGGCGGCGTCGATCAGCGGGGCCACGCGGGTCTCGGGCAGGCGCGGGTCGCCGACGGTGACGTTCTTGACGCGGGCGGCCAGCAGCGCCAGGAACTCCGCCCGTACGGGCTCCTCCACCAGCACCCGCTGCACCGCGATGCACGCCTGGCCGGAGGCGTAGTAGCCGCCGCGCACGACGGCGTCGGCGGCGGCCTCCAGGTCGGCGTCGGCGGCGACCACGAGGGCGGCGTTGGAGCCGAGTTCGAGCAGCACCTTGGTGGGGGCGGCGGCACGGGCGATGGCGTGCCCGGCGGCGGCCGAGCCGGTGAAGGAGACCGCGCCGATCCGCCGGTCCTCGACCAGCGTGCGGCCGACCTCGACGTCCCCGGTGACGAGCTGCACCCCGGCGGGCGGCAGGCCGCCCTCGCGGAGCAGGTGCACCAGCCGGAGCGTGGCCAGGGGCGTCGCCGGGGCGGGCTTGACGATCACCGGGCAGCCCGCCGCGACCGCCGGGGCGATCTTGTGGGCGGCCAGGAGGAGCGGGTAGTTGAAGCCGGTGATCCCGACGACGACGCCGATCGGCCGCCGCGTCCAGAACCCGACCAGCCCCTCCCCCGACGGCAGCAGGTCCAGCGGGACGGTCTCGCCGTGCAGCCGGGCGACCTCCTCGGCGGCCGTGGCGAGGGTGATGAGCGTCCTGGCCACCTCGACCCGGCAGTCGACCAGCGGCTTGCCGGTCTCCAGGACGAGCAGCCGCTCGAACTCCTCACGGCGGGCGGCGAGCGCGTCGTGCGCCGTCATGAGTGCGGCGCGGCGGGCGTGCGAGGGCAGCGCGGCCATGGCGGGCCCGACGGCCAGCGCCGCCTCCAGGGCGCGGACGGCGTGGGCGGGGGTGCCCAGCGGGGCGCGGGCCACCACGGAGCCGTCGTAGGGGAAGACCACGTCGGTGGCGTCTTCGGTGGTGACCCATCCGTCGCCGATGGGCAGGCCGTCCGGCCAGGTCATCTGTCTCCCCCCAGAGCGCTCGGGAACACGTCGAGGTACGCCGGTGCGCCCTCGCGGCCGGTGGCGGCGAGCATGGCGTGGGCCACCGCCCGGCTGAAGACGTCGGCCGCGGCGGCCAGGACGTCCTGGAGGCCGTCCGGGCCGGGGGCCGGGCGGGCGCAGGTGGCCAGGCCGAAGACGGTGTCGCCGTCGACCATGGTGTGGGCCGGCCGGATGGCTCTGGCCAGGCCGTCGTGGGCCACCCCGGCCAGCTTGCCGCACTGGGCCTTGGTGAGGGTGAGGTCGGTGGCCACCACGCCGATGGTGGTGTTGAACGAGGTCACCTTGTCCGGACGCCACGCCCCGGCCTCGGCGGGGTCCGGCGCGCTGAGGTGGCCGAACTCGCCGGGCAGTCCGTAGCGGACGCCGGCCAGGGTGGCGCCCGCGGGGTCGAGGACGGATCCGGCGGCGTTGACGACGGCCAGGGCGGCCACGGTGACGCCGTCGGGCAGGACGGCGCTGGCGGTCCCGGCCCCACCGGCCAGGCCGCCCGCCATCGCCCCGGCGCCGGCCCCGATGGAGCCGCCGGCCGTGGGGGGCGCGGTCGCGTACGGAGCGGCGCCGCCGTCGCCCGTCCCCCGGGAGAAGGAGGCGGACGCGGTGCGCGGGGACGGATCGTCCGCGGCGGGCCGGGGCAGGGGGAAGACCGGAGGGGCGAGGCGGGCGGCGTCGTAGGCGGCGGCGCCGAGGGCCGCGTCGGGGGTGGCGCGGAAGTCGCCGCCGCGCCCGAGGTCGTAGATGACGGCCGCCGGGACGATGGGCACCACCCCGCCCGCCACCGGGAACCCGATGCCCGCGTCGGCCAGCCGTTCCATCACCCCGCACGCCGCGCTCAGCCCGTACGCGCTGCCGCCCGACAGCACGACGGCGTGCACGCGCTCGACCAGGTTGCGCGGGTCGAGCAGCTCGGTCTCGCGGGTGCCGGGAGCGGCGCCGCGCACGTCGACGCCGGCCACCACGCCGTCCGGAGGGGCCAGCACCACGGTCGTGCCCGTCCGGTAGCCGCCGCCCACCCGATGCGCGTGCCCGACGCGCAGCCCGGCCACGTCCACCAGGGAGTTCGTCGCCCCGGGACGCATCCCGGGTGCGGGCTCGGCGAGCATCAGAAGTCCCGGTGCAGGAAGCGCCGCGCCGCCTCGGCGAACACCCGGGTGCACCGGACGATCTCGGCGACCTCGACGTACTCGTCCGCCTGGTGGGCGATCCACTTGCCGCCGGGGCCGTACACGACCGAGGGGATGCCGCCCCAGTGGGTGAGCACGGTCCCGTCCGTCGAGCCGGGCACGCCGCCGTAGACCGGCTCCTCCCCCGTCACCGCGCGGTGGGCCGCCGCCAGCGCGGCCACCACCGGGTCGGTCACCGGCACGTCCACCGGCGGCCGGTCCACCAGGACCGACACCGACGCCTCGATCCCGTCGGAGGCGGCGGCGAGGGCGGCCACCCGGTCGGCCACGACCTTGTGCTCCAGCCCGGGGACCGTCCGCACGTCGACGAAGACGGACGCGGTGGCGGGGATGACGTTGACCTGCTCCTCGCTGCCCGCCCGGACCACGGTCGGGGTCACGTACACCTCGCCGAGGTGCTCGTGGGCCGGATGCCGTTCCTGGAGCTCCCGCTGGAGGGAGCTCAGGGCGACCAGCAGCGTGCCGGCCGCCTGGACCGGGTTGCGGCCGTGCTGCGGCATCGCGCCGTGGGCCATCTTGCCGGTGAGGTCGACCCGCAGCCGCAGCGCGCCCTTGGCCACCGCGCAGATCTCCCCGGCCTCGGGCTCGGCGACGATCGCGCCGTCCACGCCGGCGGCCAGCCCGGAGGCGACGAAGTGGTGGGCGCCGATCATCAGGCCCTCCTCGTCGGCCAGCGCGCACACCTTGATCCGCCCGGGGAACGGGCCGGCGAGCTGGAGGGCGCGGGTGGCGTAGAGGGTGGCGGCCAGGCCGGACTTCATGTCGGCGCTGCCCCGGCCCCACAGCCGCCCGTCGCGGATCTCGCCGCCGAACGGGTCGACGGTCCAGGTGGACAGGTCGCCCTCGGTGACGACGTCGGTGTGGCCCTCGAACATCAGCGTCGGCCCGTCGCCGCCGCCGCCCTCGACCACCGCGACGACGTTGGGGCGTCCGGGGGCGGCCTCGCTCACGACGGGGTCCCAGCCCCACTCGCGCATCCTGGCCTCGACCAGCGCGGCGGCGGGCCGCTCGGTGCGCCCGCGCGCGGGGTCGTTGGTGCTGGGGATGCGCACCAGGGCCTGCGTGAACTCCACGACTCCCCGCTCGTCGACGTCGATCACAACAATCCCTCCAGGGTCGGTACGGCCTGCAGCAGGTCACGCGTGTAGGGGTGGCGCGGCGCGGCCCAGACGTCGTCCACCGGGCCGGTCTCGACGATCTCGCCGCCGCTCATGACGGCCACGGTCTCGCACACGTGCCGCACCACCGACAGGTCGTGCGAGACGAACACGAGCGTCAGGCCCAGCTCGTCCACCAGGTCGGCGAGCAGGTTGAGGATCTGGCCGCGGACGGACACGTCCAGGGCGCTGACGGGCTCGTCGGCGACCAGCACCTTCGGCCGGGGCGCGAGCGCGCGGGCGATGGCGATGCGCTGCCGCTGCCCGCCGGAGAACTGGTGGGGGTAGCGGTCGGCGGCCGAGGCGGGCAGGCCGACCTCCTCCAGCAGCTCGGGCACCCGCGTGCCGACCGGCAGGCCGAGCGCGACCAGCGGCTCGGCCACCAGGTCGCGCACGCGCATGCGCGGGTCTAGTGAGCTCATCGGGTCCTGGAAGACGATCTGGAGGTTCTCCCGCAGGAAGCGCTGCCGCCGCTCCGGCAGGCCGGTGATCTCCCGTCCGTCGAAGGCGACGGACCCGGAGGTGGGCCGGTCGAGGCCGCACAGCAGGCGCAGCAGCGTGGACTTGCCGGAGCCGGACTCGCCGACGATGCCGAACCGCTCGCCGCGGCGGACCGTCAGCGACACCTCGCGCAGCGCGTGGACGGGCGCGCCCGGCCTGGTGAGCGAGGTGCGCGGGCGGTGGTAGACGCGGGTGAGCCGGCGGGCCTCGATCAGCGGCCCGTCCGGCGGCTCGATCGGCGGCCCAGTCGGCGGCTCAGTCGGCGGCCCAGTCGGCGGCTCAGTCGGCGGGGTGCCAGCATGCGTGGGCATGGCCGTCTCCTGTCAGCGCCGGCGGGGTCTCGCACCGCGGGGTGGCGTGCGGGCAGCGGTTGCGGAACACGCAACCCTCGGGGAAGGCGCCCGCGGGCGGCACGCTGCCCTTGATGGTGGGGAGCCTGGTGCCGCGCGGGGTGAGCCGGGAGGCGGCCAGCAGGCCCTCGGTGTAGCGGTGGCGGGGGCGGGTGAAGACCTCGCGGATGGGCCCGGTCTCGACGACGCGGCCGCCGTACAGGACGATCACCCGCTCGCAGACGGAGGCCACGACCGCCAGATCGTGCGTGATGAACAGCAGCGCGGGGGCGACCTCGGCGATCAGCTCCAGCATCTGCCTCTGCACGGTGACGTCGAGCGCGGTGGTGGGCTCGTCGCAGATGAGCAGCCCCGGCTCGTTGGCCAGGGCGATGGCGAGCATGACGCGCTGCCGCTGGCCGCCGGAGAGCTGGTGGGGGTAGGCGCGGGCGATCTGTCCAGGTTCGGGGAGCCGGACGCGTTCCAGGAGGACGAGCGCGCGCCGCCCGGCCTCGGCGCGGGGGACGCCGTGCAGGGTCATGACCTCGGCGACCTGGGCGCCGACGCGCATGAGCGGGTTGAGCGCGGTCATCGGCTCCTGGAAGACCATCGACAGCTCGCGTCCGCGCAGGTCCTTCAGCCGCTTCTCGGGTACGCCGACCAGGTCTCGCCCGCCGAGCCTGGCCACGCCGGAGGCGGTGACGCCCTCGGGCAGCAGGCCCATGAGCGACAGCGCGGTCAGCGACTTGCCGGACCCGGACTCGCCGATCAGCCCGACCCGCTCGCCCGGCCCGATCGCGAACGACACGTCGTGCACGAGCCCCACCCCGCCGGCCCGTACGGACAGCCCTTCAACGCTCAGCACGGATCCTCCTGAGCTTGGGGTCGAGGTGGTCGCGCAGGCCGTCGCCGAGCAGGTTGAACCCGAGGACGGCGAGCGCGATCGCCAGGCCCGGCCAGAGCGCCAGGCGCGGGGTGGAGAAGAGCAGCTCCTGGGACTCCTGCAACATCCGCCCCCACGACGGGGTCGGCGGCCGGGTGCCGAACCCGAGGAACGACAGCGCCGCCTCGGCCAGGATCGCGATCGCGAACGACACCGAGGCCTGCACGATCAGCACGGACGCGATGTTCGGCAGCACGTGCCGTACGGCGATCGCGCCCCGGCGGCGGCCGGCGGCGCGCGCGGCCAGGATGTAGTCGGTCACCATGACCTGGAGCGTCGCGGCGCGGGCCACCCGCGCGAACGCGGGCACGGTGGCCACCCCGATCGCGATCATGGCGGTGAGCGTGCCGGCCCCGTAGACCGCGCCCAGCATGACGGCCAGCAGCAGCGCCGGGAAGGCGAACACGAGGTCGTTGACCCGCATGATCAGCTCCGACAGCCAGCCGCGCGGCGTCATCCCGGCGACCACGCCGAGCGGCACGCCGAGCACGGCGGCGATGCCGACGGCCACCACGCCGACGTAGAGGGTGGTGCGCGCGCCGACCATGAGCTGGCTGAGGGTGTCGCGGCCGAACTTGTCGGCGCCCAGCAGGTAGCCGCCGCCCGGGTCGCGCAGCTTGCGGGCGGCGTCGACGAGGGTGGGGTCGTGCGGCGTCCAGACGAACGAGGCCAGCGCGGCCACCGTCACCAGCCCGACCAGCACGCCGCCGGTCAGCAGCGCGGCGTTCACCCGGCCCGTCATCGCAGCCTCGGGTCGAGCAGGCGGTAGGCGACGTCCACCACGAAGTTGATCAGCAGGACCGCGGCCACCAGCACCATCACCACACCCTGGACGAGCAGCAGGTCGCGCCCGGCGACGCCGTTGAGCAGCAGGTCGCCGAGCCCGGGCAGGACGAAGACGCGCTCGACCACGACCGCCCCGATCAACAGGGTGGCCAATTGCAGGCCGAGCACGGTGACCACGGGGATCGAGGCGTTGCGCAGGCCGTGCCGCCACAGGGCGCCGGTGCTGCCGCGGCCCTTGGCGCGGGCGGTGCGCAGGTAGTCCTCGCGCATGACGTCGAGCACGGCGCTGCGCACGTAACGGGTGAGCACGGCCCCCTGGACGAGCCCGAGCGACAACCACGGCAGCAGCAGCGAGCGCAGCCACTCCTGGGGGCTGTCGGCGATCGGGACGTAACCGCCGGAGGGCAGCGCCTGCGCCTTCACCGCGAACACGAACACCAGCAGGATGCCCGCGAGGAAGGCGGGGACGGCGATGCCGAGCTGGCTGACCGCGCTGACGGCCGCGCCGAGCGGGTTGCGGTGGTGCACGGCGGCGAACGTGCCGAGCGGCACCGCGACGGCCAGCGCCAGCACCATGCCGCCGAGCACCAGCACGGCCGTCACGCCGAGCCGTTCGCCGATCTGCGGGCCGATCGGCGCGCTGGTGACGTAGGAGACGCCGAAGTCGCCGTGGGCCAGGCCGCCGATCCAGTCGAGGAACTGTGCGGCGGGCGGGCGGTCGGTGCCGAACTGCCGGCGCAGCGCGGCGACCGCGTCGGGGGTGGCGTTGACGCCGAGCGCGATCTCGGCCGGGTCGCCGGGCAGCAGCGCCATGAACGCGAACACCGCGACGGCGGCGACGGCGGCGCTCACGATCAGCACCGCCAGCCGTTTGAGCAGGTAGAGCGTCACTGCTTGGCGAGCCCGGTGAAGTCGAAGGACTCCGCGATGGCGTTCTTCGGCAGCCCGGTGACGCCCTTCTTCGCCACGATCAGGTTGGGGAACAGGAACAGCCAGTCGGCGGCGGCGTCGTCCGAGAGCAGCTTGGCGGCCTTCTTGAGGTCGTCGGTCTGCTGCTGTTCGGTGCCGGCGTCGGCGGAGGCGAGGAGTTTGCCGAACTCGGGATTGTCATAGTGGAAGTAATACGATTTATCGGCAAAAATCCCCATGTCGCGGGGCTCGACGTGGTTGATGATGGAAAGGTCGTAGTCGCCCTGCTTGAACACCACGTCCAGCCAGCGGGCCGGGAACTCCAGCGGCTCGATGTCGGCCGTGATGCCCACCTGGGCGAGCTGCGACTTCACGACCTGCGCGCTCGCCACCGCGTACGGCAGGTTGGGGATGCGCATCTTGACCGTCAGCGTCTTGCCGCCCAGCAGTTCCTTGGCCTTGGCCGGGTCGTAGGGGTAGTCGCCGGTGCGGTCCTCGTACCAGGGGTCGGTGGGCGGCACCATCGAGCCGATGAGCTGGCCGCGGCCGGCCCACGCGGTGTCCAGCAGCGCCTTGTGGTCGATCGCGTACCGGACCGCCTGGCGGGCCTTGACGTCGTCGAACGGCGGCCGGGCGTTGTTCATCGACAGCACGACCTCGCCGTTGGTGGTGCCCTCGACCGTCTGGAAGCGGTTCGGGTCGGCGAACTGCTGCAGCGACTCGGGCGCCTGCACGGCGGAGATGACGTCGATGCCGCCGGTCAGCAGCGCGTTGTTCATCGCCGTGGCGTCCTTGAAGTACTTGAGCGTGATCGCCGACAGGGCCGGCTTGGCGCCCCAGTAGGAGGGGTTGGCGGCGAGCTGGATCGACTCGCCGCGCTTCCACGCCCCCAGCGTGTACGGCCCGGTGCCGACGGGCTTGTTGGCCAGGTCGGCCACGCCGGTGCGGCTGAACATGGCGCCGAGGCGGGTGGCCAGGGCGTAGAGGAAGCCGTTGCTCGGCCGCTTGAGCGTGACGACGGCGGTGGAGTCGTCGGTCTTTTCCACCTTGTCGATGACGTCGAGCTGGGACTTGATCTTGAGCTTCCAGTCGGTGCCGACCCGGCCGAGCGAGAACACCACGTCGTCGGCCGTGAACGGCGCGCCGCCGCTGAACGTGACGCCCTTGCGCAGGGTGAAGGTGTAGGTCTTCCGGTCGTCGGAGACCGTCCACCTCTCGGCCAGCAGCGGCTTGATCGAACCGTCCTGGTCGAGCTTGACCAGGCCCTCGTAGACGTTGACCAGCAACGCCTGCGGGATGGCCGCGCCCTCGGTGGCGGTGAAGTCGAGGTTGGCCGGCTCGGCCACGAACCCGACGGACAGGGACTGCGCCTTGGGGGCGCCTCCGGTGCCGGAACCTCCCGAGCCGGAACCGCCGCCACAGGCGGCTGTGACCAGCAGGAGACCGCCCACGGCGATCCAGATTCCGATTCGCCTCATGTCTTACAGCCTCCTGGCTAGTGCACTGGTCTGACCAGTAGGCTACGCACATTGCCAGTCCGCGACGGCCCGGGTCAAGGGGGCTCCCATGGGTGCACGGTTCGAGCCGGTGCGCACCGTACGCGCCTACGAACGGGTCGTGGAACAGGTCGAGGAGGCCATCGAGAGCGGGGCCCTGGGCCCCGGTGCGCGGCTGCCCAGCGAGCGCGAGCTGATGGTGCAGTTCTCGGTGGGGCGCTCCACGATCCGGGAGGCGCTGCGCGTGCTCCAGGCGCGCGGCCTGGTGCGTTCCCGGCCGGGCGATCCCAACGGCGCTGAGGTGCTGCCGTTCTCCCCCGCCGCCTTACACAAGTCGATGACCACCCTGGCACGGGTGGCCGAGCTGTCGCTGGCCGAGCTGGTGCAGTTCAGGATGGTGCTCGACGCCTCGGCCGTGCTGCTGGCCGCGCGGCTGCGCACCGAGGAGCAGCTCGCGCAGATGGAGACGGCCATCGCCGGCATGCGCGCCGCCGTGTCCTCCGACCACGACGCCTTCAGCGCCGCCGACGTGGCCTTCCACGACGTGATCGTGGCGGCCAGCGGCAACACGCTGATCCAGGTCTGCACCGACGTCGTGCGCTCGGTCGTGCTGGGGCTGATCTCCGGGAAGATCGCCGACGCGCCCGACCGCGGGTCGCTGATGCGGCGGAGCATCCGGCATCACGAGGAGGTGCTGGCCGCCGTACGGGCCGGCGACGGGGCCTCGGCCGCGCGCCTGCTCCGCCGGTCCATGTACGACTACTACGCCGTCCACCTGCC
This sequence comes from Nonomuraea sp. NPDC047529, assembly GCF_040642995.1. NCBI lineage: Bacteria > Bacillati > Actinomycetota > Actinomycetes > Streptosporangiales > Streptosporangiaceae > Nonomuraea > Nonomuraea sp. NPDC047529. The sequence goes on from NZ_JBEYTJ010000036.1 coordinate 104,528, forward strand.
CGAGGCCGAGCGGCCCGCCCTGCGCGCCCTCCTGGAGTGACGCCCGCCACAGGGTGTTATGTTGCACGCGTGTCACGCGAGGACGCGGACGGGGTGGCGGAGGCGTTCCTGCGCGCACCGCGCCGCTACACCAGCCACCAGGTGGCCCACATGGCCGGGGTCCCGGTCTACCGCGCGCGCCGGCTGTGGCGGGCGCTCGGGTTCGCCAACGTGGCCGACGACGCGGTCGAGTTCACCGACTCCGACGTCGAGGCGCTGCGCACCATGCTCGCGATGGTCAGCTCCGGCGCCTACGACGAGGAGCACATGCTGCTGATGGCCCGCTCGATCGGCCGGGCCACGGCCCGGCTCGCCGAGTCGCAGGCCGAGCTGGGCGCCGAGGCGCTCGACCAGGCGGGTGTACCGCTGGCCGAGCGTCCGCGGGCCTGGCGGCGGCGGGCCGAGCGGGTGGTGCCCGACCTGGCGCGGCTGCTGGTCTACGCCTGGCAGCGCCAGCTCGCCGCCGCCGCCGGACGCCTGGCCGACCAGGACATGAGCGCCGTGCGCATGGCGGTGGGGTTCGCCGACCTGGTGGCCTTCACCCGGCTCAGCAGGCAGATCACGGCGACCGAGCTGGCCAGGCTGGTCGACAGGTTCGAGGGCCGCTCGGCCGACGTCGTGACGTCCTCGGGCGGGCGGGTGGTCAAGACGCTCGGCGACTCGGTGCTGTTCGTGGCCGACAAGGCGCACGTGGCGGCCGAGATCGCGCTGCGCCTGGTGGAGACCCATCGCGGCAGGGACATGCCCGAGCTGCGGGTGGGTCTGGCCGCCGGCCCGGTGATCTGGCGCATGGGCGACGTGTTCGGCACCACCGTCAACCTTGCCAGCCGGCTCACCGCGTTGTCCCTGCCGGGAACGATCCTGGCCGACCCCGAGATGGCCGAGGAGCTGGAGGGCGACCGGGCCTTCCGGCTGCGCGCGGTCGACCGGCTGTCGGTGCGCGGGCTGGGCGAGCTGGCGCCGTTCACGATCATGCGCGCCGGGGCAACCTGACGTCGCCGACGATGCGTCAGTACCGGTGTGCCTGACAGAAAGCTCTTCCACGACTTCGTGGCCTCCCGGTCCGAGCGGTTGCTGCGGACCGCGTACCTGCTGACCCATGACTGGGGGACGGCCGAGGACCTGCTGCAGGAGTCCCTGGCCAAGGCGTGGTTCGCCTGGCCGCGCATCGACGAGCCCGAGGCGTACGTGCGGCGCGTGCTCGTGACGACGTACACGTCGTGGTGGCGGCGGCGCTGGCGGACGGAGCTGCCGAGCGACGCCCTGCCCGAGAAGGGCGCCAAGGCCGACCGGCACGGGCCCGACGAGCTGTGGGAGGCGGTGGGCAGGCTGCCCGCCAGGCAGCGCGCGGTGATCGTGCTGCGTTTCTACGAGGACCTGACGGTGCAGGAGGTGGCGCGGATCCTCGGGTGCCAGGACGGGACGGTCAAGAGCCAGACCGCCAAGGCGCTGGCCAAGCTGCGCGTGGACGAGTCGATCGTGAGGGAGTACCGATGAGCGTGCAGGACCTGCGTGACGTGCTGCGGGAGCGGGCCGAGGGGCCCGCCCCGGCGAACCCGGCCCGCCCTGAGCACATCCGCCGCCGCGTGCGCCGGACCCGGCGGCGCAGGGGCCTGACGGCCGCCGCCGCGGCGGTGGTGGCGGCCGTGACCGTGTTCTCCCTGCTGCCGGGGGACGCCGCCCCCCCGCAGGAGGCGGCGACCCCGGCCGTCAAGGCGGCGCGCGAGCTGCCGGAACGGTTCACCGCCCACGACGGCACCGGCTACCGGCGGCTGGCCACGGCGACGATCAGGACGGAGGGGACGACGAAGGCGTCGGTCACGATCCCGGTCTCGGGCAAGCCGCTGGACGTGGCCGCGCTGTGCGAGGGCGGCCCCAGGGCCAATCCGCCTGCGATCACCGTGACCGGTGGCGATGTCGCGCCCTTCCAGTCCCTCTCCTCGTGCCCGAAGGACATGGAGCTGGTCCCGCTCGTCGTGCCCGGCGGGGCCGGCCGGATCACGGTCACGTTCGACATGGCCACCAAGGGCTGGGGGTGCGTCCGCGAGGGCAAGGACGGGCCGTGCGTGCCCCAGAAACCCGACGAGACGGTCTGGAGCCTGGCCGTCTACGAATGGACCCCGCCCGGCCGGCCGGTCGAGCCCGGGCCGCTGAAGCCGTTCCCCAAGCGGCTGGCGGGCTGGGACCTGGCCGGCGCCACCCGGCAACTGGTGTGGCCTCAGGCCAGGACGTTCACGGTCACGGCCCGGGGCGACGGCGGCCGGATCGGCATCGAGGCGCTCTGCGCCGGTGACCTGGCCCGGCGGATGTGGTTCAGGTACCTGATCGAGGGCGGGGAGGGCGGCGAGGTGACCGCGACCTGCGGCCAGTGGGAGAGCGGCCCGTATCCGATGGCGATGAACGAGTTCTCCGTCCCCGCGGGCAAGCCGGTGAAGGTCACTGTCAGAGCGGGCATCTGGGGCCCGGACAGCAACCGCCCGGTCCGCTGGTCCGTGGCCGTCTACCGCAAGGGGTAACGTCGCTTCCGTGATCGTACGAGCGGTGGTCGAGGGCAGGGCGGTCGACGCCGACGCGCGCTTCGCGCTGGAGGCCCGCTACGGGCACTTCACCGCCATGCAGGTCCGGGGCCGGCGCACTCGCGGCCTGGCCCTGCACCTGGAACGGCTGGCGGCGGCCAACCTGGAGCTGTTCGGCACCCGGCTCGACACCGCGGCGGTGCTCGCCTCGGTGCGGGCGGTGCTCGGCGACGACCTGCGCGACGCGGGTGTACGCGTCTACGTCGTCGAGCACGACGGCCGCCCGCACGTGGTGGCCACCGCGGCCCCGCCCACCGAGGTCGCCACGCGCCCGCGGCGCATCACGGCCGTCACCTTCCAGCGTTACCTGCCGCACATCAAGAAGGCGGCCGGGTTCGCCCAGGCGCACATCCGGCGCGCCGCCGAGCCGCTGGGCTTCGACGAGGCGCTGCTGACCACCGGCGACGGCCTGATCAGCGAGGGCGCGATCACGAACGTCGGCTGCTTCTCCGGCGGCCGCCTGCTGTGGCCGGACGCGCCCATGCTGCACGGCACGGCCATGGGCCTGCTGGAGGGCATGGCCGTGCCCCAGGAGCGCCGCCCGCTGAGGGTCGCCGACCTGCCGGGCTTCGACCTGGTGTTCCTGTGCAACTCCCACGGCGTGGTCCCGGTCGGCGAGGTCGACGGCGTCCCGCTGCGCCAGGACGCCGGGACGCTGGCCCGGCTGCTCGCCTTCTACGACGCCACCCCGTGGGACCCGCTGGACTGATCCCGGGCGTGACCGCCCCGACAATGCCGACGAGGCGAAGCCATGGCGACGCTCCGCAGGCGATGGCGCAAGAATCGCAACGGCCGTTCCCGCTCTTTGCGGCGGGAAACAAAAGGCCCCGGCATCAAACGACGCCGGGGTCTTGATGCGGAAAGCTACGAACGTGACCTACAGGGCATTGCAGTATTGATCATATATGGCGCCCGTATCGCTGCAGGATCCGATGCGCCAGCCCCCCAAGAGGCACTTGCTCGCGTCCGCCGTGCCGCTTGCCGCACAGGGCCCCTCATAGGTGGCACCGCCGGAGATGGAGACCATGCACGTTCTGCTCTGAAGATCGAACACGAAACTGTAGGGGCCGTACGTCTTCCACTCGCCGCTGCTGGTCGCACTTGCCGCCGGAGTCACGGCTGAGAGAGTGGCACCGGGGCTCACCCGCCGGTGCTGGGGTAGTAGTCGTCCTTGGCGGCTGCCGGGCCGGCGGTCAGGGCGAGTCCGGTTGCGGTCAGGAGCCCGATCGCGGCCAGTTTGAGCATCGTCTTGGGCATGCTGTCACCTTTCGTCACTCTTGATGGGTGATCTCCGGTCCGGTGTCCGGGGCGGACACAAGTCCAGTGCACAACGTGGGGTCGCCGCCCGTCCCCCTGTTCCGTCCTGGACAGGAACCGGCAGTTCACAGCCCGCCCAGGTCAGCGGCTGCATCGACATCCGCCGTGTGCGCCGGCGAGTCCTCAGTCTCGACGGACCGCCGATTGTCCGACAGCCCTTTCGCCAGTTCAGACAATCGGTGGCGGGCCTGCCTTCGATCGCGCTCGCGCCGGGTGAGTCGATCGCCGCGTGGTGGGGGCCTCCGGGGCCGAGGAGGTGCTGGTCACGAGGAACGCCTACGACCCGGACCGGCGGCTGGAGTCGCGCCGGCGGCCGGCCGTCCTGATCTGATCACCAAATCCGCCGTGTTTTGTTGGCAAATGCCCCTATTGCGCGCGTCAAACGGGTTCCGGTAATTACCGGATGTCACCCCTGTTCCATCCGGGCAACACCCATACCTAGGGGGTTCAATGGCGCGCACCCGAATCATCGGAATCGCTGCCGCACTTCTCTTACTGCCCACGCTCGCCGCGATACCCGCGTCGGCCGAAACCACGCAGGCGGCCGCCGCGACCGCGTCGCCGCCGAGCGACGTCAAGGAGCTCACCCGCAAGGACTTCACCCTGGACGGCAAGCCCGTCAAGGTCCCCGCGAAGTACGAGGCCCGAGCCACGGCCAAGGCCGCCGCCGAGACGCCGCCGGTCGGCACCGTACGGCAGTGGCTGGCCACGGACGACTACAACGGCCGCCTGTACCGCAAGGACTACACGCTGCGCGGCGTCGGGGACAAGATCGAGGTCTGGGTCGCCAACGACCTGGCCTTCCCGGCCGGTGACTGCCGCATGCAGGTGCCCGGCACCACGGAGATCACCGACGCGCAGGTCACGAACCTGGTGCAGCAGTTCGACACGAACATGTTCCCGAAGGAGACCGCGACCTTCAGCACGCCGCCGGACCGGGACGGCACGAACGCCGTGCTCGGCCCCGACGCCAACGGCAACGGCGGCGTCTACACCGGCGCCGGCGACCGCACGGTGACGCTGATCGACAACGTCCGGGACGACAACTACTACACCTTCCCGGCCGCGACCACGTACATCGCGGGCTTCTTCTCCTCGCAGTACAACGAGCTGCTCGACCGCAACGTGATGACGATCGACGCGTTCGACTGGCTGCACAGGACCGGCGCGAACCCGCCGGACAACCCGACCTCCGACGTGTGCACCTCGCGCTCGGCCCGGCCCTTCCAGTACGAGGGCGTCTTCGCCCACGAGTGGCAGCACCTGCTGCACTACTACACCGACCCGCTTGAGACCACCTGGATGAACGAGGGCCTGTCGGACTTCGCGATCTCGGTGACGGGTTACGGCAACCCCAAGGCGACGGTGTTCGAGAAGGGCTTCGACAACCACATCAACTGCTTCCAGGGCTTCGGCATCGTCCAGACGCCGTACAACCCGAACCCGCGCAACTGCGGCGGCCCGCAGAACTCGCTCAACCTGTGGGGCGACGGCGGCAACCCGGACGCGGTGCTGGCCGACTACGGCAACGCGTACTCGTTCATGTTGTTCCTGTACGACCGGTACGGCGCGGACTTCCTGTCCAAGCTGCACCGTGACGGCGCCCTCCAGGGCCTGGCCAGCGTCAAGGCCGCGCTCGGGACGACGAACCTGTACCAGGTGATCCACGACTACCAGACCATGGTCCTGGTGGACAAGGTCGTCGGGAGCCGCGGCGTGGTGCTGGGCGTGCCGAAGAAGCGGGTGACGACCGCGAGCCTGAACTCGACGGTCAACCTCGCCAACCCGGCCGCGTACAACACCCCGGGGGCGGCCCCGAACGGCGCCGACTACGTGCAGATCCGCAAGCCCGGCGGCGCGGCGCCGACCTCGCTGTCGTTCCAGGGCGCCAAGACGCTGCCGCCGATCCCGCTGGCCTGGACCGTCGTCTCCGACGATCCCGACCGTGCGGGCAACCCGGTGCTGTGGTCGGGCAACTCCAGCAACCTCAACGTCGCCGCGGTCACCAAGGTGACGGTCCCGGCCGCCGACCCGACGCTGCGCTTCCTCGCCAAGTACGGCGCGGAGTCCGGCTTCGACTACGGCTACGTGATCGTCTCCGCGGACGGCGGCAAGACCTACACCGCGATCACCGGTGACAGGACGGTGGCCGGCCCGCTCGGCCCGGCCGTCAACGGCACCACCACCGGGTTCGAGCCGCACTCCTACAGCCTGTCCGCCTACGCGGGCAAGGAGATCCTCGTCGGCTTCCAATACGTCAGCGACGGCGGGGTCAACGAGGGCGGCTGGAAGGTCGACGACGTCACGGTGGGCGGCACGGCGGTGAGCGACGGCGCCAGCCTGGAGCCGTTCGACTCCCCGACCGAGATCTCCCCGACGCCGGTCAGCAACTGGAACGTGCGCCTGGTCGGTCTGGACGAGCGGCACTCGGTGGTGCTGCAGGCCCAGTTCGACGGCAAGGGCTCGATCAGCCTCAACCGGCTGCAGCTCGCGCCGTTCGCGGTCTTCCCGTCGGTGGTCGCGATCGTGGCCTATGACGAGCCGACCGAGCAGGTCCAGCAGTACGCGCCGTACACGCTGAAGGTCAACGGCGTCACCCAGCCCGGGTGATCCCGAGGAGGCGTCCGCCGGGGTCTCGGCGGGCGCCTCCTTCGTCGGGTACGATCGCCGAACATCATTCGGCATGGGGGTACCCTGCATGACCACGCGCCAGCACACGATCGGTGACCTCCTGCGGCGCTCGGCCGCCAGGTTCCCCGGCAAGACCGCCGTGATCTACGGCAACATCCGCCAGAGCTATGCCGACCTCGACCTGGAGGTCAACCGCACGGCCAACGCGCTGGCGGCGCGGGGCGTGGCCAAGGGCGACCGGTTCGCCCTGTTCAGCCATAACAACCACGCGTTCGTGCTGGCCTACTTCGCGCTGGCCCGCCTGGGCGCGATCTCCGTGCCGATCAACTTCATGCTCGGGCCGCGCGAGGTGGCCTACATCCTGGAGCACTCCGGCGCGACCGGGATGCTGGTCGAGGAGGCGCTGCTGCCGGTGGCCGAGGCCGCCGCCGGGCCGGCCGTGCGGGTGCGCGGCGTGATCGGCGCGGCCGAGGGCTGGGAGTCGTTCTCCACCTGGCGCGGCGACGACGCCGAGCCCCAGGTGGAGATCGCCGCCGACGACCCGATCCAGATCATGTACACCAGCGGCACCGAGTCGCGTCCCAAGGGCGCCACCCTGTCCAGTGGGGGCCTGCTGGCCCAGTACGTGAGCTGCGTCGTCGACGGCGAGATGAGCTCCGACGACGTCGAGGTGCACGCGCTGCCCCTCTACCACTGCGCCCAGCTCCACTGCTTCCTGACGCCCGGCATCTACCTGGGCGCCACCAACCTCGTCCTGCCGGGCGCCGACCCGGCCTCGATCCTGGCCACCATCGAGGGCGAGCGGGCGACCAAGCTGTTCTGCCCGCCCACGGTGTGGATCGGCCTGCTGCGCCACCCCGACTTCGACCGCCGTGACCTGTCCTCGCTGCGCAAGGGCTACTACGGCGCCTCGATCATGCCGGTCGAGGTGCTGAAGGAGATCTCGACCCGGCTGCCGGACGTGCGCCTGTTCAACTTCTACGGCCAGACCGAGATGGCCCCGCTGGCCACCATCCTGCGGCCGGAGGAGCAGCTGACCCGGCTGGGCTCGGCCGGGCGGCCCGCGCTCAACGTCGAGACCAGGATCGTCGACGACGAGGACCGGCCGGTGGCGCCGGGCGTGGTCGGCGAGATCGTCCACCGCAGCCCGCACGCCATGCTCGGCTACTGGGACGACCCGGACAAGACCGCCGAGGCCTTCCGCGGCGGCTGGTTCCACAGCGGCGACCTGGGCGTCATGGACGCCGACGGCTACCTGTCGGTGGTCGACAGGAAGAAGGACATGATCAAGTCCGGCGGCGAGAACGTGGCCAGCCGCGAGGTGGAGGAGGTCATCTACCAGCATCCGGCGGTCGCCGAGGCGGCCGTGTTCGGCGTGCCGGACGAGCGGTGGATCGAGGCGGTGACGGCCGCCGTCGTGCTGCGCGAGGGCGCCGGGCTGACCGCCGCCGAGCTGAACGCGTTCCTGCGCGAGCGGCTGGCCTCCTTCAAGACGCCCAAGAACGTGGTGTTCGTGGACGCGCTGCCCAAGAACGCCTCCGGCAAGGTGCTCAAGCGGGAGCTGCGCGACGCCTTCTGACCCCGGGGCCGCCTCCGGGGGTCACTTGCCGAGCAGGTCGGCGGCCAGTTGCCGGAGCACCACGCGCTGGACCGTCCCCGTCGGCGTCTTCGGCAGCTCGTCCAGGACCAGCACCTCGCGCGGGCACTCGGCGTCGGCCAGTGCCTCGCGGCAGAACCCGATCAGCTCATCGGCGTCGATCGGGCGGCCGGGCGCGGGCACCACGCAGGCGACCGGCCGCTCCGGCCCGCCCGCGGCGACGTGGGCGACCACCGCGCACTCGGCGACCGAGGCGTGCTCCAGCAGCCGGGACTCCACCTCCATGGGCGACACCCGGACGCCGCCTACCTTGATCAGGTCGTCGGCGCGGCCCAGGAACCGGTAGGAGCCGTCGGCGTCGCGGGCGCAGGTGTCGCCGGTGCGCAGCCACTCGCCCTGGAACGCCTGGCGGGTGGCGGACGTGCGGCACCAGTAGCCGGCGGCGATCGAGTCGCCGCGCACGTACAGGTGGCCGGGCTCGCCGTCGGGGACGGGCGTGCCGGAGTCGTCCAGGAGGCGCAGCTCGTAGCCGGGCACCGCGGTGCCGGAGCCGGCGGGGCGCGCCTGGCCCGGGCGGCCGGAGAGGAAGATGTGCAGCGCCTCGGCCGAGCCCAGGCCGTCGACGACGTCCACGCCGAAGCGGGCGGTGAGGCGGCGGTGGAGCTCGGGGGCCAGGGTCTCGCCCGCGGAGACGGCCAGGCGGACCGAGGCGAAGGCGTCCTCCGGGGCCTGGGCGGCCAGCAGGGCGGCGTAGAACGACGGCCCGGCGAAGAACAGGGTGGGACGCTCCTCCAGCAGTCGTTCGACGACGCCGCCCGGGGTGGGCCTGGCGGGGTCGAGGATCGTGGTGGCGCCCGCGGCGAGCGGGAAGATCATGGAGTTGCCGAGCCCGTAGGCGAAGGACATCCGGGCCACCGAGAGGCACCGGTCCTCGGGGCGGAGGCCGAGCACCTGCCGCCCGTACGCCTCGTGGACGTCGCGCAACGCGCCGTGGCGGTGCACGACCGCCTTGGGCGCGCCGGTGGTGCCGGAGGTGTGCAGCCACAGCGCGGGCGAGTCCGGGCAGGTGTCGTACGGGCCGGTCACGCCCCGCCCGGCCTCCAGCAGGTCCGACCACGGGCAGACCGGCACCCCGGTCTCGACCGCCGCCGCCTGGCCCGCTCCCGTCACAGCAGGGCCCCGCGGGAGGTTGCCGGGGCCCGGGGGGCTCGCGTCGGTGAGCACGAGCGCCACGACCTCGGGGGCCGACAGCAGCGCCTCCTGGACGGCCGGCTCGAACTCGGGCGCGGAGACCACGACCCGCGCCCGCGAGTCCCGGATCAGGTGGCCCAGCTCGGCCCCGTCGTACAGGGGGGACACCGGGACGGCGACCGCGCCCATCCGCATCACGGCCAGGATGGTGATCAGCGTCTCGGGCCGGTCGGGCAGGACGAGCAGCACGCGCTCCTCCGGCCGTACGCCCATCACCCGCAGCCCGCCGGCCAGCTCGGCGACGTGGGCGGCCAGCTGGGCGTACGTCATGGTGCCCATGGGGCCGGCGACGGCGACGCGGTCACCGTGCCCGGTCTCGACCAGGCGGTCCACGAGAAAGACACTGGCGTTGAACGACTCGGCCGGCATGGTCGTCCCCATCCGCAGGCGGGCGTGCGTAGCTGAATCCTCCATACAGAATGGATGAGCCGTCAACTACTTCCGGCAGGACGGGTGTCAGCGGGGACGCAGCCCCGGCCCGACGTCGGCGGCGCCGGAACGCACGTGGTCCAGGAAGGCGCGCACGGCCGGCGTGAGCCGGGTCCCGGCGGGCCAGCACGCCCCGATCGTCCGGAACACCGGGGGCGACAGCGGGATCTGCACGACGCCCTCCGCGGCCGTCAGGCGGGGCAGCACGGCCACGCCCAGCCCGGCCGCCACCAGGCCGCGCACGGTCTCCGACTCCTGCCCCTCGAAGGCGATCCTGGGCGTGAACCCGGCCGCCGCGCACAGGTCGTCGGTGATCTGGCGGACGCCGTAGCCGTGTTCGAGCGTCACCAGCTCCTCCCCCGCCAGCTCGGCGGGCCGCACCCGGGCGCGTCCGGCGAAGCGGTGACCGGGCGGCACGGACAGCACCAGCTCCTGGTCGGCCAGCGGATGCCCGGCCAGGCCCGGGTCGCCGTCGGGCAGGGGCGCGACGAACACCAGGTCGATCTCGCCCTCGCCCAGCGCGCGCAGCATGTCCTGGCGCGAGCCCTGCGCCAGGCTGAACCGCACGCCCGGATGGTGCTCGCGGAAGCCGCGGATGAGCGAGGGGACGAGCGTGCGGCCCAGCAGGTGCAGGAACCCGAGCACGATCCGGCCGCTGCCGGGGTCGATCTCCTCGCGCACCTCGCGGGCGGCCGACTCCATGGTGGCCAGCGCCCGGCCGGAGGCGGCGGCCAGGACGCGCCCGGCCCTGGTCAGCCGGATGCCCCGCCTGTACGGGACCACGAGGGGCGCCCCGACCAGGTCGGCGAGCGCGGCCAGGCGGCGGCTGGCGGTGGGCTGCGGCATGCCGAGCAGCTCGGCGGCCCGCGTGACGTGCCCGGTCTCCCCGACGGCGGCCAGCAGGGCGAGCGTGGGAGCCAGCCCGGCGGCCAGCCGCTCGTCCACGGACTCGTATTCATCCAGCACAGCATGAATTATTGCCCATTTCCGCATTGGACGTATTTATTAGCCTTGCTTAGCGTTTCCTGGCGTGGCGGTCATCGAAGCTCAAGAGGCTCAACGTGTCGGCACCCGGCGGGCCGGCCCGGCCGTGGCGGCGGCCGGCGTGGCCTCCTTCGCCCTGCTGTACGCCCCGCAGCCCGTCCTGCCGCAGCTCGCGGCCGCCTTCCATCTGGACCCGGGCGGCGCGTCGCTGGCCGTGGGCGTGCCCACGGCGGCGCTGGCGGTGGCCGTGCTGCCGCTGGCCGCGCTGGCGGAGGTCGTCGGGCGGCGGCGGATGATCGTGTGGTCCGTGCTGGCCTCGGCGCTCATCGGGCTGGCGCTGCCGCTGGCGCCGACGTTCCCCGTGCTGGTCGCGATGCGGGCGGCGCAGGGGGTGGCGGTCGCCGGGTTCGCGGGGGTCGGGGCGGCGTACCTGGCCGATCTGGTGGGGGCGACGCGGCTGGCCGGGGCGGTGGGCGTGATGATCGCCGGGAACTCGGTGGGTGGGATGCTGGGCCGGCTGGGCGCCGGGTTCGCCGCCGGGCCGTGGGGGTGGCGGGGGGCGCTGCTGGTGGTGGCGGGGGTGTCGCTGCTCTGCTCGGCGTACGCGGCCCGTACGCTGCCCGCTCCCCCGCCCGCCGTGCCGCCCGCCGTACGCCCTTCTGGCCGCGTGCGGATCGGGACCGGGCTGCTGGCGCCGTACGCGGTGGGCGCGCTGGGCGTCGGCGCGTTCGTCGCCCTCTACAACGCCGCCGGCTTCCGCCTGTCCGCGCCGCCGCTGTCGCTCTCCCCCGCCGTCGCCTCCCTGGTGTTCCTCTCCTACGCCCTCGGCACCGCCTCCTCGGCCGCCGCCGGCCGCCTGGCCGACCGCCTGGGACGCCGTACGGCCCTGGCCGCCGCCCTCGCCGTGACGGCCGCGGGCGCGGCGCTGACCGCGCTGGACCCCCTGGCCGCGGTCGTGGCCGGGTTCGCCGTGCTGACCGCCGGGTTCTTCGCCGCGCACGCCGTGGCCAACGCCTGGGTCGCCGCGCAGGCCCCGCCCGCCGCCCGAGGACGCGCCGCCGGGCTCTACACCCTGTGCTACTACCTCGGCAGCGGCGCCGGCGGCACGGCCGGCAGCGCCGTGTACGGCCACGCCGGATGGACCTGGCTCATCGCCCTGACCTCGGGCTGGCTGCTGCTGGC